>WGAY01000032.1 GCA_015494585.1 Candidatus Omnitrophota bacterium
CTTTGTTATCTTTTATGATTACCCTATTGCCCTCTATTTTAGCTGTTATCAACCCCTCCTCTCCCAGCCACTCCACTGCCTCGTGGAACTGGACAATGGGATTGTGAGTGAATGCCTTAGAGATAAATATCTCGCCCTTCTTTGATTTGGCTAGCAAGATCCTGTCTTCATCATAAGAAAACATATATTTTTTAAATTTTAGGTTTGAGAATTTGTAAATCTTTAATTCACCTTTTCTATACTTTCTCTCCACCTGTTTATTGCTATAATCAATCAAGGATTTAATAGCTTCGTAATAATCTTTTTTCATAAATTTTTTCCATACAGCTGACGATATAGTAATTGTCGATACATCTTTGACTTCCTCTTCTCTTAATTCATCCAAATCCACCCCTTCTAAATCCCCGATATTTGCGCCCTTACCCTCCAATTCAGACAAGATCTCATTCGCCCATCTGTTATACATCTCTTCGTCAGACGCGATCTCTATCTTATCCCTGTTTTGCCAAATGTAAAGGAGGTGGGAGATGAAATCATATTCGTCAGAGGAAATACCAGTCTCTGCTCTAACGATATCCGCGATGTTAGACAGAACTCCTAATACATTTTCCCTTTTCATATCCGTCTTTGACTTATCACAATCTATACGAATTAACATCTTCATTAAAAGATAATTCACTAAACGCTTATCCTCCATTTTTCGGTAGCCTAATTTCTTAATTAATAATTTTACAATAGACACTACCTCGCCCGCAGAAATGCTATTATAGAATTGAACGAGTGCGGAAAACAAGAAATATACATCAGAACCTCTATATTCACCAGTTCGAGCTGCGTTGCGTAATAATCTTTCAGCTGCGATACCAGTAGTCTCTACATCTCTATAAAAACCTAATTCATAAAATGTTTCGTCTATACTATACCTGTCTTTACCCATGTAAAAAGGATACAACAACAATTTTCTAAAGGGATAAAACCTTACCCTTTTCTTTACAAAATAGGCTGTTAAGATTGCCTCGGAAAGCAGAATAGCAGAAGATATCCCTGCATACAAAGATGCATCGGCCAATCTCCATTGTATAATGCCATACACAATATAAGATGAGATAAGCAAGGATATAACAAGTTTAAATGCCGCGCTTACCATTCTTTTATTTGAATTCCGTTTAATAAAATCATTGTTCACCCTTTTTACCAAATTTGAAATATTGTCTTCAAAATTATCCCTCATATCCTTTGCCCATATATCAGTCCGGTATTTATTGATTGCGTTCAGATAGAGCTGCTTTTTCACAAGCTCCTCTGGAGAATCCAATCCTTTATCTATCAAAAGGTCCTCTATATATTTCCTTATCTTTTCAAAATCACTAACGGAAATGCGGCTTGACAAACTATCTTCGCTCCTATCTTGCAAGATCCCCCATATATTACGCAAAAATCCCATCACATATTCTGGCGCATATCTGACACCATCGTCCAGGAGGTATTTATTATCCACAATGATTGATAAAATCTTATTCAGAGAATCCGGTTGCATATCGTTTTTAACATAGTAGAGATACAGATATTCCCAATAAACGCGCACCTGCAGGTCATATGGTATTCTGCTTTCCCTCGACGGGACCGTCTGCGAAGCCAAAACCGACATTAGCCCCTCCCATTCCTCATTCCTATCTCGTACCGGAATAACAGACAATACAGCCAACAATTCGCCTTTATTCTTTTTGTCAACAAAATCCCTGAGGTTAGATACCCTCCTGATAATGTCTTTGCTGTTTATTGGAGAGGGGCTATGGGCACTCTTTTGCGGCTCTGGAGATAGATCTTCGCTACTTCCTTTAATATTGCCTTGACCAGCAGAACCATTTTTATCTTCAGAAGTAGTAGCTTCAGGAGCCGTAATAGGGAGGGCATTTCCTTCTTTTTCTCCTGCTTGCGATGTAGATGTCTCCCGGGGCTTTTCATCCCGGTCAACCGGAGATGACTTTTGGCCTTCTTGCAACCCTATATCCGCGTTATCCTGCCCACTTATCTCTTCCCTTCCTTCATCCAACAATCCTGACACATCAAATTCCAGTATGAGATTGCCCTCTTCATCAATACCCCAATCAAAACTATTTGAACGGGCATACAGTCTAATGGCCTCTATGGCAGTGCCAATGCTCGTCGAAAGATTGCCAGGGTATATATCTACAGGCCGTTTTTCTCTTATCCTATTCAGCAGTTTGACCCATTCGCCAGTAATAAATGCCTCTGTCGTTATATATATTTTGTCATCTGACAAAACGCATTTAATATGATTGCCTGATGGGCCAAACTCCTTCGTTAATCTGTTTATTGCCTCTGCGCCATTTCTTTGCTTTAACAGGTTTACCAATAATGGCATGTGCTTTAATCCGGCTTTGCTATCGTAATTTATAGCGGAAACAAGGCCCTCAATCTGCAAGAGCAGATCCCTGTATCTGCCATGGGCATCTTTAATCAAAGTGTCTATATCTAAATCCTCTCCCTCCGGCATTTGTTTTAGAGCTAACCTCATTGACTGCAGGAGCCCGGCGAAGGCCTCTTCATTCATGTCAATATCACCCTCTAACACGGCCTCCACCACTTTCCCAATATCTCCTTTTAATTCCAAATTTTCTTCTTCCTTTATCGGTTTCTCACCCAAAACAGATATCTGCCATTTTCCATTTTCTGGTCTAATCTCTACGCCTATATTCCTATATCCATTTTCCTTATCTATGGCCTGTGTCAGGCCTGCCTTTATCTCTTTTATAGCATCTAACACCCCGCGAAATCCTCTCTGAGGCGCCGTGCTATAAATTTCTACAAGCCTGTTCACTATCTCATCTCTGTTTTTAATATCCAAGATAATATTATCCTCTTTAAACATCTCACTTATACCGGGAAGATATTTCCTGATGATTACCTGCCTTACGTCTTCAAGGTTCAACGGCGGCATTACCTCTACCGCGCTAAACCTGGCAAGTTCTGGAGACTTCGTGCCAGCAGACTGGCTTATCAGGCTATCTCCTGATATCTGCGTAAACATCTCCATCACTGCATCTCTATACGCCTTGCGCACCTCCTTTTTTGGCTTATCGTATGGCCAATAACCTTCGGGCGCCTTGTTAGTAGTGTATATTAATATCACATTCCTATTGTTTAACACCCTGCCCCTGCCGTCCTTGATGCCACCTGGTTTTTCCATCTGCATCACAAAACCCTGAATGAGGTCTTTTCTAACTGGCGATTTTTCTACTTCGTCTATCAGCATTACGACCATTGGATTATTTTGCATCTCATCATTTGCCCTGCTTATAAATGTATCGTCGCCATAACCTACATAAGACGGCTCTGCCCCAAATAGCCTTTTGATATTTCTTATCTGCTCCCCCGATTCCTTTACTATAGCAGGCTTGGACTCGTCTTTGCTGATATATCTGGCAATCGCCTCTGCTATCTCCGTCTTTCCCGTACCTGTTGGCCCTGCCAACATAAACACCCCTATGGCACCCTGCCTGTCTGTATTTAAAAGAGAAATGCGTATCTTCTCTGTAATCTCATCTATCACATTATCCTGCCCCAAAACCTCTTGCTTGAGATAGCGGTTTAATCCATCAACCCACTGATTTATCTCTTCCTTCTCCTCGGTAAACGCAATCCTTGGAACCCCTCGCCTTTCAAATGTCTTATCAATATCTGTTTTTGTAATTCGAGGCGTTGTTTTATCCAGTAAAACATCGTAAAGATGTGAAACCTCGTCTGTAGCAGACTCTACCTCTGCCTGTGCCATGGATTTTTCCTGCATCGTCTCTGCAAGTTTATAGGACTGCATTGCATTGTATAACCTGGCCACTGCCTTTTTTAACTCTCCTGCCTTCTCGTGGCCTGATTTTTCATTGACCGCTGCCAGAAGTAGATCTAACGCCTCCCTTGGCTCCGGGGCATTGGGAAATAACTGCAATACCTTCCTTGCAAGGTAGCTTACCGCTACATTATCTATCTCTACATCACTGGACTTTTCCAGCTCATGCTTTAACCTTAATAAGATGTTGTTTAATTCCTTCTCTGTAACCTGCGGGATATAGACTTTAGCAAATCTGCTGGCCAATGCCTCGTCTCCCCCTGCGATAAACCTATCCCACTCTTGTCTTGTTGTTGCGCCGATAATAACCACGCGTTCATATTCGTCCTGCGACTCCAGTAGCTCCTTCATTGCCTCTAATATAGATGGCTCTGTGCGCGATAATCTATGTATCTCATCTGCTATTATTATCGGGGTAAAGCCTTCTTCCCTTGCACTGGCTACCACTTCTTTTATCTTTTTCACCGCATCTGAGGGGCGGCTCTCCAATACCTCAGAGGTATTCAGTTTGTATATCTTGATGTCTTTTTGTGCCGTCTCACCTGATAGGAGATTATAGGATATCCAGTTCAATAAGAGGCTCTTTCCCGCGGAGGCGTTGCCTAAAAATACCACCCCAGACCTGCCATTTTGTTTTAGAAGCAGGCTATTTACTTCTTTTAGCGCACCATTGAAATATGGCCGGATATAAATTGTATCTTTATTCTTTATCCACCAATCTAAAAGATTATCAAACCTTACCTCTTCTAACCACGATGGTATGGGGTTCTCTAATGTGTCCTTTTTATTATCTTGATTGCCGCTACTCGCTCCCGTTGCCAGCATAAAAGGCGCCACTGACAAAGGATGCCCCCACCCTGTACCTAAATAATTGTTTAATAATAATCCTGACAGCCCTGCCAAGATTATCGCTACCTTCCCTGCATTCGTCCCGGCAAGTTCCTTTATACGGGACAACACCTGTTTTTTAGCCTTTTTATTCTCTGTGGTGGATTGCCTGGCAGACTTGCCAGAAAGCCTGTCGTATGAGGAAAGATCCAAAATCCTGTATAAGGCATCTATTGATCCTTTATTCCTTAACCTGCTAACGACTTCATTTATTTGCTCATTTGATAGATTAAATTGCCTGCCTATCTCACCTGAATTGGCAAGCTCTTCTCTCAATGCAGAAAAAAAGGCATCTCTGCCTTTTATCTTACCCTCCAAGAAATCATCTAACACCTTTATGAGAACGCCTTTTACTGATATGAGTTCTGGAGCCCACATCAACTGCAATTCATTCTCAAGCCCGATTACATCTGCCTGCGTTGACGCGGAAATAACCCTTTTATAAACAGCCTTCCATTTCCCTTGCCTCTCTCTATCCCCTATTGTATTCAATATCTCTATCAATGTATCCAATTTTGCCTGCATACCCATCTTGACAATGGCAATATATGACATAGTATCCCTTAAATTAGATATAACTTTGTTGAGAAATATCGCATTGTTACTCGTTGCTATGTCCGACATAGGCAAATCGTTAAAACCATCTTTAATATCAGACACTATCCTTTGATAGGCAATAGTATCCTCTGAAAAACCATCAAGCACTCTCTTTAATCTATCCCTTAACTCTATTGGGGCAGTATCTACTATGCGCTGTAAGTCTGTTCTTGATACCTTAAGATTAAACTCGGATATTAACCTATCTATTCCTTCTCTCGCCCTTTTGTTTTTGAGAAGCAGAGAATATATCTGTTTTCGATGCTCTATCAGGCGGTCTGCAATACAGGCATACTCGCCCATGTAGCTGGTATCTAAGTAAGGTTTTGCCTCATCCGGCATATCTTCATAGAATGATATCTGGCCGGATGTTAACAGGATGCCCTCTACTGTGTTGTAAAATCTATTCTGGACATCACTGCGCCTATATTCAGGGATAGCGCCTATCTCTGCCCACATCGCTATTGCCTCATCTGCTATCCTATGCCATAGGAGATTGCCATCTTTATCTGCCCAACGCTCAAAGTCGCTAGTCGTAAACTCAGACAATGCCCTTCTTATTTGAAGCGGCCTTACCCCATAGCGCAGTTCATAGAAATCCCGCAGGAATTCGTCTATATTAGCCTGCCTTTTAAACGCATCCTCTATCGCCTGCCACCTCTCTGGATGGTATTTCTTGAGGTATGCATTTATGATGTGCCCGTCTAAATAGTGGGCTAAAACTTGTCTGTATTTTTTCTTTAGAAATATATTTCCTGTCTTGTCTATAAAGTTCCCAAACCTCTTATTAACAAATATATCAATATTTCTCGTGCCAGAGGCTAAGACCCGCGTATTCTCTATGGCCAAGGTTATCTCTTTGCCGTTTATGGGAATCCGTATCTTAATAAATCCGCGCTTTCTATCCACTATCTGCGCTGATGAAATGTATTCTATCCCTATGTGTTCAAAATCATCCCGGAAACTGCGGGCAGCTTCTTTTCCCTTGCCATTTTTCTCTATATACTCACCTAACACATCGGCGGCTATTTCAACCAAATCTGTTGCCTCTTTCTTCCAATTAGCCCTGTCTATCCTTATCGCAAGCGGGATCCAGAGCCTCAGGAAATACGCCTCTATCATCCCCCTCATATCTTCCTCTGTAAAACCCCTGGTTGCATCGTCTTTATACCACTTGGTTATCAATCCTTTGGTGATCTTAGGGAAATCCCTCTTTAGATCTATCTTCTTTGCTACTGCATAGTTTTTATTTACAATCCCATCCAATATTGTCA
>WGAY01000033.1 GCA_015494585.1 Candidatus Omnitrophota bacterium
AAGTAAAGGGGCTAAAATGTTAAAGAAGAGGTTAAGAGACAATAAATTAAGTATTGGTAGCTGGATAACCATAGGGCATCCTGCTATAGCTGAGATTATGGCAAAGGCTGGATTTGATTGGCTTGTCATTGATATGGAGCATACCTCTATTGATTTTCTTACAGCCCAGGTTTTAATTACTATTATTCAAGGGTATGGGTTAGATGCGTTAGTTAGAGTGGCTAAAAATGATGAGGTTGAAATCAAAAAGGCCCTTGATATCGGAGCCGATGGGGTTATCGTTCCTATGATTAATTCTAAAGAAGATGCGCAGAAGGTGGTTTCTTTCACTAAATATCCTCCGCAAGGTAGCAGGGGAGTCGGCTTATTCAGAGCTCAGGGATATGGTTATTCTTTTGAAGACTACAGACAATGGCTTAAAGACAATATTGTGATAATTGCCCAGATAGAGCATCTTGATGCTGTAAATAATATTGAAGATATAATATCTACAGATGGGATAGATGGCGTTATTATTGGCCCTTACGATTTATCAGGTTCTATGGGATATCCAGGGCAGTACGAAAGGTATGATGTTAAAAGAGCAATAGAATCTGTAATTTCCAGCTGTAAAAATAAAGATTTTCCAGTTGGGTTCCATGTTATAGAAACGGAGCCTAAAAAGTTTATAGAAAAAGCCAAGATGGGATGTTCTCTTCTGGTGTATAGTGTTGACTTTTTCTTTTTAGGTGATAAGGCAAGAGAAGGTATTATGGCTATAAAAGAGGTATTCGGATCCGATTGAGTATGTTTGGTCCTATAACAGTGCTTTTTGTTATATTGACCTTGCTATGGCTGTGCTATATGTATAACCGTCAGGCCTATGTGTTAGTTTTGTTCATTGTATTTTTATTTTCCTCAATCTGGCGTCTTATTGGTACCGTTATAATAGACTTTTATGGTCCATTTTATTCTGATGAATTATTTAAATATATAGGTGGAAGTAATGGTTTCTATACTCTAATTTCCTTTCTTTTATTCTTTATTGTATTATGTGCCATTTTATGGAGATTTGGAAAGAGAGAAAAAAGAATACTGGAGGAAGCATTAAATACACCGCCTTATATTGTAAAAATAAAGGGCATTTTATTAGAATGTTGGCTGTTATGGCTATTGATAGCATTGTATGCTGCTGTTTTGATTGAGACTGTTAAAATAGGAGAATTCCCTTTAATAAGTGGTCTGGAACGATGGAGATATTTCAGAGAATTTGCTGGTCCGTTAACCAAATATGTATTCAGTACTATTATTTCTACTACTGCCTTTTTGCATGGTTATTTATATGTTTTTTTCAAGTTCAAGTACCCGAATAAATTTTATCTGAGATTAGTTTGGGTGGCAATTATATTACAGCAGGTTATATTTTTTGCGCAGGGAAATAAATTTACCACACCCTTTTTCACCCTCTTGTTTACGTTATCTGTTGCTAGTATCGCCTTTTTACGAAAAGAAAGGCGTAGTTTCCTGAGTTTATTTAAACCTTTGATGGTAGTTTTAATTGTTGGCGTTGTATTTTCAAGTGCTTTATATCGCGTCTATATGGTAAATAGAGGCTATTCTTTTAGTTACCTGAAATATTTCCTCTTTCATAGACTCTTCATAGCTCCTAATCAATTAAACTATGATGCCGCTGATCGTGTATTCTTTAAAAAAGATGAACATAAATTGGAAGCAATAGATAAAGTTCTGATAAACAAACTACCTATGGATGCAAATCCATCCGTAAACTATCTGATGTATAAGTCAAGGGGACCCGAGGTGTTGAATATACAATGTGGTTTTACAGATGCTTATCCAGGTATTTTAATAGAAATGTTTGGGCGATTTTGGGTGTTTGCAGTTGTCCTTCTTGGAGCAATTTTTTATGTTTGGTCAGGATACAAGATGATTTCCTATGTAGCCCTGGGACATCTTTTCTATGCTATTTTCTTCTTTTTTATATTTTATGCATTTAGTATGCTATACTATCAGGGACAATTCCCAACGCTTAGACTTTTTATTAAATTATTACTGGTTATTATAGCTTATTCAATTGTAAAAAAATACAGGGTAAGGAGGAGATGATACCACTGAGGAGTTGTCATGAAATAGCCTTTGCTGTTATTGCGCCGAGAGAGGTCGATTTTTTCTTGGCGGTTGCAGATGAATTAAAAGCCATCTCCCAAAATATATCTATTGCGTTTATTACGTTTTATGAACCAGGTGATAGGATTATAAGAAGGCGTGGATATAAGGTTTTCAGTTTGCACAAAGAGAGAGAGATTGTAAATTCGTTTTCAGAAGAGGATATAGAGTATATAAAGCAGAAATATAGTATAAACGATGTGCGTCCATTATTATTGCACGAAAAATATACATTTGCTAGATACAACGAAGACAACTTGATAAAAAAATTGATCTCCTACGATAAATATTTTGAAAAGATATTATCCGAGAATAAAATAGGCCTCGTAGCACAGGAACTAGGGGGATTTATTGCCCCTATGGCTCTGTTCTATAACTGTATGTATAAGAAAGTAGACCATATATTCTTTGAGCCGTCTATGTACAAGGGAAGATTGTTTTTTAATGTGAATAGTATAGAGGTTTTATTGAAAGATGTTGAGCCGCAAGAAAAAGATATCGCCTTTATTAAAAGGTATTTAGAGAATTATAACAAGGAAAAGACGATTGTTATTCCGATAAAGGATAGGGAAAACTTTTCTTCTGGGATAAAAAGGCTTTTGCGATGGCGTTTTATCAAGAGATTTATTGGGAAAATATATTCAAAATATATATTGAGAGAGAAAGAAGAATACGATGCCATTTTTAATCAGGTGAAGATACATTTCTCTATGTTTATAAATAGTATAAGGCAAAAAAAGTTGTATTCTGAGCCTGATTATGAAAACGATAAATATATATATTTCCCTTTACATGTGCCTCTAGATTTTCAGCTTACAGTAAGAGAACCTAAATATTTGAATCAGATAGCCCTTGTAGAATATATTGCATCTATATTACCCTATGGGTATAAATTGTATATAAAAGAACACCCTGCATCAGTTGGCGCGTATAATTATTATGAATTAAAGCGAGTGTTGATGCAGAATAAAAATGTAAAGTTGATTTTTCCTTATGAGAATTCTTATAATTTGATAAAAAATGCCCAGGAAATTATCACAATAAATTCCAAAGTAGGTGCGGAGGCCCTTATGCAGGGCAGGCGTGTATTTGTTTTAGGTAATACATATTATCAGAATTCAAGAAATGCAATGAAGATATCAGATGCTAGAGAACTTATAACATACCTGGGGCAAGAAACTGCAATGAAGCCAGATTATTTGTTTTTTGCGAGGGTTTATCTCTCTAGTATGAAAGGGGAGTTGTATTCCTTGAATAAGGAAAATATAAGAAGATTTGCAAATTTATTGAATGAACATCTAAACTTTGTTTCAGTGATAAATATGGGGTAAGCTAATTATAAGTAATATGATATTATGAAAGTCTTATTTCTCAATCCTCCATTTTTGCCTAGGTTTTCGCGGGAGCAGAGGAGCCCGGCGGTTACAAAGAGTGGCACCTTTTATTATCCTAAATGGCTCAGTTATGCGGCAGGGGTGGCAATAAAGGAAGGCCATGATGTTATGCTCATTGACGGGCCGGCGGAGAGTTGTCCTGTTAGGGATATCTTTTCCTATGTGAGGGAGGAGGGATTTGATGCGGTTGTATGTGATACATCAACTCCAAGTATTGTAAATGACCTTGGTATTATAGATAGGCTTATAGATGAAAATCCCGGTATTTTTATTATTGCAGTTGGCAGGCATGTCTCGGCTATGCCGGAAGAAACCTTCAAGATGTCTAAGAGCCTAAGATTCATTGCAAAAGGCGAATATGACTATATCGTCCGCGATTGGCTGAAGGCAATAGAGGGGAGATTGGCATTTTCAGAGGTCAAGGGGCTTATCTGGAGAGATGATAATGGAAAGATAATCTATAATGAGCCTATGCCTTTGATAGAAGATCTGGATGAATTGCCGTTTGTTACCTCTGTTTACAAGAGATTTTTGAATATAAAGGACTATTTCTATGGGCACTCTTTATATCCTCTTGTTGTATTTGATACGAGCAGAGGATGCCCCTATCAGTGCGATTTTTGTGCATATCCTCAGACCTTTAGTGGGCACAAGTTAAGATTTAGGTCTATAGAGAATGTTGTGGCTGAGTTTAAATATGTTGCGGAAAACTTTCCTGAGGTCAAATCTATTATGCTTGAAGACGATACATTCATAGTGGATATTAAAAGGACTGAAAAGCTGGCAGAGGCTCTTATAAAAGTAGGAAATAAGATACCTTTTGATGCTAATTCCAGATATGATGTTGATGCCGACCTTGAATTTTTTAAGAAACTAAAAAAGGCAGGGGCGAGGTTGTTTTGCGTTGGCTTTGAAAGTGGCGATGAATATGTGCTTAAGAAGATGCATAAGGGGACGTCTGTATATAAGGCAAAGCCATTTGTCGAGAAGTGCCGCAAGGCAGGGATTATGATACATGGATGCTTTATGGTAGGCAACTTAGATGAGACAAGGGAGAGTATGCAAAAGACCCTGGATCTGGCAATAGAGATTATGCCTGATACGGCCCAGTTTTTCCCTATTATGGTATACCCTGGGACCAGGGCGTATGCAGAGGCCAAAAGGAGGGGATGGCTTGCTACTGAGGATTTTTCTAAGTGGATAACAGAAGAGGGCCTGCACAATAGTGTTGTAAATCTTCCTGATATATCCCACAAGGAATTAGTCGAATTCTGTGATTATGCCAGAAGGCGGTTTTACACCAGGCCAAGATATCTTTTGTATAAACTAAAACAGTCATTGGCAAACTTTGATGAGTTTAAGCGCAATTTAAAAGGATTTAAGACCCTGGCCAAGTATTTGTGGCGAGGGACGTTTGGCGCTAGACCAAAGCAATATGCGAACTAATCCTCTAGTATATATTATTATGCCCAATTATAACGGGGCAGATTATTTAAGGGCGAGCATATCATCTGTTATTAATCAATCATATCAGAATTGGAAGTTATTGATTGTAGACGATTGCTCTACTGACAATTCTGTTGAAATCATTAAAAACTTTGCAAAACAGGATAGTCGCATATCCTATCATCTTTTAAGAGAAAATACAGGCCGTCCAGCTGTACCGAGAAATATTGGGTTAAGAATGGCAGAAGGCGATTATGTGGCATTCATTGATTCAGACGATATCTGGCACCCTGAAAAATTGCAGTTGCAGATCTCCCTGGCTCTAAATGGACAATATAGTTTTATTGCCACAGGCGTATGCCATTTTGTAGATGAGGATGCTATATCTGTAAAGCCAATGGATGGAAATCTTGCCAATATATCTATTAAGAAGTATTCGCATAAGGATATGCTAATCAAAAACAGGATTATAAGCGGTTCTTCTGCCTTAATTGATTTATCTTTAATAAGAGATAATGAGCTGTTTTTTAAAGAGGATATGCGGTATCGTGCGGTTGAGGACTACCTATTTTGGCTTAAGGTATTGGAGTTCACGGATAAATGCGCGTTTATAGACCTTCCTCTGGTATTTTACCGGCATTCCCTGACCTCTATTTCAAAATCAAAATTACCAATGGCAAAGAAGGTGTTTATGTTATTAAGTGAATACGAATATAATGATAGAGGGCGCATTGGATTAGAGAGGTTTGTATACTTTTTAACCTATACATTCTTATCTATGATGAACAGGATATTCGTAAAGAAGTGCGGGGGATAGTTAGAAATACTACTTATTCCCAATATTGCATGTCCTAAACTGAGTTCCTCTATTTAATGCTTGGATTGCTTTCCTGTACTGGATATATGTGCTATTATTAATTATTAAGGTGGTGATTGCCTAACCCTGTTAAATCGAGGTAGATGATGCGTCCTATATTTAATAAATTGCTATTCTTTTTTATCTTGGTTGCTTCCACCTTTGTGAGTATATTTCTGGCATTTGAGGTGGCATTTGGCCTGCGTAAGATGTTTGGCCAGTGGCAGGTAAGTTATTCAGATATATATTTCCTGCCTTTTCTCTACTTCTTTTTGGTTCTTCTGATAGATCTATATAGAGGCGTATATATAAAGAGGGTACCGTTTTGGATAGATATCAAAAATAGTATAGAGAGCCTTTTCTGGGCAGAGGTGCTGTTGTTTGCCTTTATCAGCGCGCTAAAGATTTACGATATATCAAGGGCGTTTTTGATGCTTTGGTTTTTTATTGTTCTGATCTCCCTTCCCATTATTAGGTATTTGGCGAGGGTATTGTTGAATGTTATGGGAATTTATAGGGATAATCTCTTGATTTTGGGAGCCAATGATATGGCCCTGGCAGGGGCGTCTTATATATTGAAAGAGCCTGCAATGGGGTATAACATCATTGGTTTTATTGAGGATAATCCTGTTGGAAAGTATGTGGAACTAAACGGTCGCAGGTTCCGGCTGTTTAGAGGGATTAGGAATTTCAAAAGGATTGCGCGTGTATTAGATGCGGGTACGATAATGATAGCCCTGCCAGATGTTTCCGAGGATAAATTGGTTGGCCTTGTAAATGAGATACACCTGTCTTCTCACAAGGTTCTGTTTATGCCGGGGATAAAGGGGCTGTCGCTACTGAATGCTGAGATTATCCCTCCTTTTATGGACAGCATCCTCCTTGTTCATCTTCGGAATAATCTGATGTATTTCAGGAATAGATTTATGAAGAGAACTATAGATATAGTCTTGTCGCTTACGGCGATATTATTTCTATGGCCAGTGTTTTTGATTATTGCCTATCTGATAAAATGGACATCCGGAGGTCCTGTTATATATAAACAGAGAAGAATAGGCTATGGTGGAAAAGTATTTTTTGTATATAAGTTCAGGACAATGTATAAGGATGCCGATGAGAGGCTAAAGGAGATATTAAGAATTGATCCTGAAAAAGCGCGGCAGTGGGAAGAGACGCACAAATTGAGCGATGACCCGCGAATAACTCCTTTGGGCAGGATTTTGCGCAAGACATCTTTAGACGAACTGCCCCAGCTGTTTAATGTGCTTAAGGGCGATATGTCTCTGGTTGGCCCGCGTCCGGTGACTCAGGATGAGATAGATAGGCATTACAAAAAAGATTCTGCCTATTATTTTATGGTCCGTCCTGGAATTACTGGATTATGGCAGGTATCTGGCAGGAGCGATACTGATTATAAGTTTAGGATTGAAACCGATGTTTGGTATGTGCTTAATTGGTCTCTCTGGTTGGATTTGATGATACTGGCAAAGACTGTGTGGGTTGTCCTGCGGGGCAAAGGCGCGTATTAAAAAAATCCAGAACCTCTTTCCGTTAAACGCTAAATTTTTAAGTGAGACTAAATCTTCCTGGAAAAATCAGTCTCATTATATGAGACTAAAGTTCTGGAAAAATCTGTTTCATTTGGGTTGGGAAGGTAATAATTTTATTTTTACAGAGGATATTTTTGATATAATACCAACTACGGTTTATATCTATTTGAGTATTGGCATACATTTTATTAAGTATTTTTAGTATAGGAGGATTTTGATGAAGGAGAAGTCTTGTGAGAGGATTATAGAGCTTGTTATCCCTGCAGATGAGGGAAGGGATGCCTTTGAATCTGCAGCACGGGAGGTCCAGAAGACCGCAGAAATGAAGGGATTTCGAAAGGGAAAGGTGCCTCTGGATATAGTGAAAAAGCGTTTCAGGGATAAGGTTCTCGAGAAGATGATTCGTACTTATGTTGTGCGTAAGTTGAGTGATGAAATTAAGAGGCAGGAGATTGAGGCTATAGATATACCTTACCTGGAGGATGTGGATGTCCAGGATGACTTTTCTATAAAGGTAAGGGCCAAGGTGTATGTCTGGCCTTCTATAAAACTGGCCAATTATAGGAAATTGAAGATAAAGAAAAAGGGTGATGAGGTTACTGAGGATGAGATAAACGAGACGCTCAAACGCTACAGAAAGGCGCTTCTGCCTTCAGAAAAGCAGGGGGAGGATATTGACGAAAAGGATCTGCCTGAGTTGACGGATGAGGCGGTTAAGAAATGGGGTTTTGAAAATGTTGATCAGCTGGTCGAGGATACTAGGAGGCGTCTTGAAGAAAATAAAAGAATAGAGGCAAAAAAGGATATTGACAAGCAGATAAGGGAATTTTTGTTAAAAAATTCCAGATTGGATGTGCCTGATACATGGATTGATCGTCAATTTGAGTCGAAAATAAAGAATATGGCCGAAACACTGGCAAGTATGGGTATGAACAATGAGCAAATAGTAAATATACTTGAGCCGAGAAAGGATGACCTACGGGCCTCTGCTGAGGATGATGTAAAATTATTTTTCATAATAGAGGAGATTGCGAGGAAAGAGGGGATAGAGGCTAGTGATGAGGAAATAGATGTCCGAGTCGAAGAGGTAGCTGGTAGGTATGGGATGACGAAGGATGAATTGATAAACTATTATAAAAATCGCGGCAAGTGGGACGACTTTTGTCTGGAAGTAGACCACGATAAGGTGTGGAATTATTTGATCAATATTGGGATTAAGAAGTAATTTTAAAATGGAGGATGTTTATGCGTCTGTCTAATAGGGTAAAGGCGGTTTCTCCTTCAATGACTCTAGCCATAACGGCCAAGATAAAGGAGCTCAAGGCGAAAGGCGAGCCTGTAATAAACTTTGGTGCAGGAGAGCCTGACCTGCCTACGCCTGATTTTGTGTGCAAGGCAGGCAAGGAGGCGATCGATAGAGGTCTTACCAGATACACACCTGCAACAGGGCTACCACAGTTAAAGGAGGCGGTATGCAGGAGATTTGAGCGGGTAAATGGATTAAGCTATCGACTTTCTCAGATCCTTGTGTCATGCGGGGCAAAACATAGCCTTTATAATATTATTCAGACGATAGTGAATCCGGGAGATGGTGTTCTACTCCCTGTCCCTTACTGGGTAAGTTATCCTGAAATGATAAAGCTGGCGGGAGGAAAGCCTGTTTATGTGGAGACAAGGGAAGAAGATGGTTTTTGCCTTGCCCCTGATAGGCTTGAGCAGGCTATTAAGGATAATCCATCTGTCAGGGTATTAATTTTGAATTATCCTTCCAATCCCACGGGAGCGGTGTATTCAAAAGACAGGCTTATTGAGATTGCAGATGTGTGCAAAAAATATGACCTGGCGGTTATCAGTGATGAAATATACGATGTCCTTACTTACCAGGGGAAGCACATCTCTTTTGCATCTCTTTCAGAGGATACCTATAAACGCACTATAACCATCAACGGGGTTTCTAAGGCCTATTCTATGACTGGTTGGAGGATAGGTTTTGCGGCGGGGGATGAGGATGTGATAAAGGCTGCTGGGTCTATTCAGTCTCACTCTACTTCAAATCCAACTACTATTAGCCAGTATGCGGCTATAGCTGCCTTGAATGATGGGGTGGATTGGGAGTCGTATATGAGGGATGTATATGTAAAGCGGGCTAATCTGTTGATGGATATGTTTGGCAGGATGAGGCTGGCAAGGCCGTTCCGCCCCAGAGGGACATTTTATGCCTTTGTGAACATATCAGGATATGGGCTGGATAGCATGAGTTTCGCCAGCAGGATGTTGGACGAGATAAAGGTGGGGGTGATTCCAGGTGTTGCCTTTGGCGCAGACGAGTGGGTTAGGGTAAGTTTTGCCGCATCGAAAGATGACATAGTGGAAGGACTGAAGCGCTGGCAGGAGTGGGAAGCTGGATTTTGATGATTTTTAAAACAGGAGGCGGTTGGGTATGCCTTATGTTGAGGTAAAGTTGATTGGCGAGCTCTCAAAGGATCAGAAGGCCCAGATAGCCAAGGGGATCACAGAGGTCCTACACAAGGTGGCAAAAAAATCCCCTGAACACACCTATGTAGTTATACAGGAAGTAGACAGAGAAAACTGGGCTCAGGCAGGGGTATTGTTTTCGGATAGATAGTGGGATTGTCTCGTGGATCTGGCGTTTATTTTGAAGGCCTTGGAGGATAACTATGAGGCCCGTTGTCTGAGGTGCGGTAAGTGTTGTGGGCGTGATTCTGACCCCTGTGAGCACCTGGAGCGTACAGAAAAAGGTGAGTATAGATGCCGTATTTACTCTGATAGGTTTGGGTTTCACAAGACGGTGTCGGGGAAATCCTTTCGATGTGTTTCTATTCAGGAGGTAAGACGTAATGGGTATCTGCCCCCCGGTTGCGGATATAAATGAAAATTTTCGCTATGATGAGGGGCGTCTTTTTTCCTGCCTGATGGCAGTGGTCGATCGCCTGCGCGGTCCGAATGGCTGTCCCTGGGATAGAAAACAGACTGAGAAGGATGTAAAGTCTATGCTCCTGGAGGAGGTCTATGAGCTACTCTCGGCTGTGGATGTAGATGATGAACAGGAGATAGTCGAGGAATTAGGAGATGTGTTGTTATTGTGTGTGTTCCTGGCAAAGATCTACGAGGAGAAGGGAGACTTCTCCATCGCAGATTCCCTTGATGAGGTTATATCAAAGTTAATTCGCCGTCATCCACATGTGTTTGGCAATGAGAGATTAGAGACCGCGGATGAGGTTATAAAGAACTGGACTCGAATCAAAAATAGTGAAAAACGTATTAAGAACAAACCAGATGGTATCTGGGCGTCTGTGCCTGTTGCGGCACCATCTTTGTTCCAGTATTATGAATACCTAAAGGAGCATAAAAAACACGGGGTATCGCTTGAAGTCGATCTGGATAGGGAGTGGAGAGATCTGGTTGAAACTGTGGAGTCTGCCAATAAAGATAATTCAGAAAGGGAAATTTTATTAAAACTGTTAATCTTTACTGTCAGGTTTGCCTATAGATATGGCATCAATCCAGAGCTTACATTTATGGAAGAGATTAATCGTATTAGGGATAATAGTTAGTATCTCTTCTGATTTTCTAGCCTTCATCCCTGATAAAGGTGGCGCGATTTCTAATCCTTATACAGGTTTTGTTTATGATGCCTTCCCTATCTCCATAAAAGCAAAGGCGTTTGTATATAGACAGGGCAAGAGGGGGCAGGAGTACATATTTCCAGAATTAAGAGTGCTTTCTCCTTTGAATGTAGCCTTGAAGGATGTCTATGCCATATTGACGAAGGATAAACAGGCCGCTACTACAAAGGTCTCTATCTCGGGCAGATTGAAGATAGGGAGCAGGTTTTTAAAATTTCATATACAGACCCTGCTGGACAGTAGGGATAGGGTTTCTGCCAGGATTTTTGTCGGTCATTTGCGTATATCTATCCAATTCAGGACTGGAAATTCCTTTGATGGTCTAGAGGGGAGAATAGAGGATAGTAACGGATTGTTGTTGGGCATATTTAGCGATAAGGATTTGAAATATCTATATCTATCAATACCAAGTAGTAGCGAATGCTCGGCCCTCTTTTTTCCTTTTATAGGGCAAGTAGTATGCGGGGGGCGGGTAAAGGGCGGGATACTTGTAAATTTAAAGGATGGATCTGGATTTGGTGCTATCTATGCCGAAGAAGGTTGGGTAGACTATGGTGTCATTGATAGATTCTTCAGGATAAAGATAGAGAAGCCGAGGAAGGTTCTTCCCATAAAAAAGGGCCAGCTTATGATAAGTATTACGGGCCAGAGTAGCGATTTTGCCTTAAAAATGCGATCTATTCTAGGTTTTTTTTCCTCCCATTGGTTTTCAAATAAATCTTTAGGTGATATACTATTATACAGCATAGAGGAGGTAGGGAGATGAGAAGAAGGGGTATAACTAATATTTTTATAAGTTTGGCTGTAATATTGGCTTGGGGGATGATTGTTACTCCGGCTTGCCTGTTCGCTAGGCAGATATCCCTTACCTCTGTGGTGGCGAAGGAACCACTTGCGGTGCTTTTGGATATCCAAGGCACGGGAATCCTTGAGCGTGGAACGGATAGCTATACCATTACCAAGTCAGGCATAGGTTTTAAGCAGCATGATACATTTACACTTTCTACTGGTTCAACAGATTATGCCATAATTACCCTAAATAAAAAGGGTACCAGCTATGTAAAATTAGGGCCTGGCGCGAGTATTACCTTCCTGGACGATGACGGGAACTTTGCCATAACAGGCGTCTATGTGGAGGGTTCTAGTAGTGATGATTATGCGGATCTGACATTTAACATAAACCACGCTAGTCCTGAATCCCCATTCTTTGTATGGACCCCGGATATAGTTGTTGGTGTCAGGGGGACCTGGTTTATGCT
>WGAY01000034.1 GCA_015494585.1 Candidatus Omnitrophota bacterium
AAGTGTTGAGATGGTTTATCTATGGAATACTGGCCTCGTTGATTTATTTGTTTTTCCTATTGTTTAAAGGAATGCTTTTAAAGGGAGTCATTAGCTATATCACCGGACCGTTCGGTCACTATATAACTCTGGGGATGTACATAGAGATTGGTCTGTTGATTTTATTGGTTTCTTTATTTTGTTACACAGGACGTTATCGATGGCTATGGGTGCCGGGGATACCTCTTTTGTTTATCGGTGTGTTTTTCCTCGTGGCCAGTATGGCGCGCGGTGCCTGGATAAGCTTTGCTTTTGGCCTGTTATTGGTTATGTTTTGTGTTTTAAAGAGAAGGCCTTCTAACTGGCGAAAAAAGATAGGAGGTTTTTTCTTATTATTGATGGTGTTATCGATAGTGCCGATCTTTCACCTGCATCACAATAAGGCCTTTCTGCCCCGCCTTAGACGATTGGAGAGATTTGATCTGAGCGGCAGGCCGAAAATCTGGCGGAATGATTTGAGGATTATCAAAACTCATCCTATGACTGGCCTTGGGATAGCCAAGGGACAGGAATATCATGGCCATCAACAGATCCTGCAGATAGGGATCCTGGCTGGAGTTGCACCAATGATATTTTTTGTAGCGATGATTCTTTTGTTTTTATTTGTATATAGAGGTGCGATTTTTTCTGTGTGGGGGATTGTGCTTTTGATGGTTTTGTTTCACAATTTGGTAGAAGCAGCCCTGTTAGTAGGTCTGGAAATCGCCCCCCTGTTTTGGTTTATCCTGGGGTCCTTTGTTGGGGAGGGTAGAAGGCTAAAGATGGCAGGTTTGAGATGATGATCTCAGCGATGGTTTTAACGCACAATGAAGACTGGTTGCTAGAGAGGATGTTGAAGAGCATAGCTGATTATGTGGATGAGATCATCGTTATAGATGATATGAGTACCAACCCCCGTACGTTAGAGATATGCAGGCAGTATGGCGCCAGGATAATAAGGGAACCCCTGAATGGGGACTTTTCCAAACAGAGAAATCTGGCAATGCAAGAGGCCCAGGGGGACTGGATACTGAAGGCAGATCCAGATGAGGTCTTCCCGGAAGAGACAATGAAGGAAGTTAGGGCCCTTTGCCCTAGCCTGGGAGAAGAGGTTTCCTGCGTGTCTCTCTTGCTTTATCAGGTTATATATGGGAAAAAACTGGGCATAGCGGGTGTAGAACATACCCGCCGTCTATTTCGAAAGGGTAGGGTCCGGTTTGTGGGTGCTGTGCATCCGAAGATTGAGATAGATGGAAAAGAGCAATTTTTACCTTTGGAAATATTGCACTACCCTGTTCAGTCTATAAGGCAGTTCATTGATAAGATAAATCTCTATACAGACCTTTTATTGAAAAACAATTATTTCGCAGAATATTCTCTATCAGAACTAAAGAAAGAGCTCTTATTTTTTCCTCTGAAGATCTTCTGGAAAAATTACATAAAGAAGAAAGGCTATCGCGATGGCATTGAGGGCCTGCTATGGATATTTTTGTCGGATATCTTGAACAGGGAAATGCTTTTGTTGAAAGAAATAGAGCAGCGCTTAAAGAAAAGGCCGCAAGAAGACCGTCTTTGAAGGGTGTTTTTCTATTGCTATGGCTTCTAGTTTTATATATACTACACTAATTCGATGCGTGTGAGACATCTATTTGGTTTTGTTTGAGTTTTGTTTTTATTTTGATGAACAATAAAAAGGAGGAGGACCATGGCGAAGATTTATTATGAAAAGGATGCAGATCCTTCAGTGCTCAATGATAAGGTTATAGCCATTATTGGCTACGGCATACAGGGGCGGGCGCAGGCATTGAATCTCAAAGACAGTGGCGTTAATGTGATTGTCTCTGAATTAAAGGGGACGGTGAATTACGACAAGGCAGTAGAGGACGGCTTTAGCCCTGTTGATGCAGAGACGGCTGCCCAGAAAGGCGATATTATCCAGATATTGACCCAGGACCACGTTCAGCCGTATGTCTATAAAAACTTTGTTGCAAAGCACCTAAAGAAAGGCAAGGCATTGGTATTCTCGCATGGATTCAATATCCACTTTAACCAGATAGTCCCGCCTGCTGATGTGGATGTGTTTATGGTAGCGCCTAAGGGGCCGGGTTCCCTCGTCAGGACGATGTATGTAGAGGGCAAGGGCGTTCCGTGTCTGGTTGCTATCCATCAAGACGCAAGTGGAAACGCCCTAAAATACGCATTGGCCTATGCAAAGGCAATCGGTGGGCTGAAGGCAGGTGTTATAGAAACTACGTTTAAGGAAGAGACAGAGACGGATCTGTTTGGCGAGCAGGCGGTTCTTTGTGGTGGCGTTTCTGCCCTTGTCCAGGCAGGGTTTGAGACCTTGGTTGAGGCAGGTTATCAGCCAGAGATCGCCTATTTTGAGTGCTTGCACGAGCTAAAACTCATCACGGATATGATATATCAATACGGTATTACCGGAATGAGAAAACGCGTATCAGATACTGCAGAATACGGCGACCTTACGCGCGGCCCAAGGATAGTCAGCGATGCCGTAAAGGCAGAGATGAAAAAGATGTTAAAAGAGATACAGGACGGCGAATTTGCCCGTGAGTGGATACTGGAAAATCAGGCCGGCAGGCCAGTGTATAACGCGCTTGGCGAGAAAGGCAAAAACCACCTGATAGAAGAGGTGGGCAAGAGATTAAGGGCAATGATGCCGTGGATGGAGGAAGGCAAGAAATAACTCGTTAGCCAATGAATGATATCCTTACCTTTATTATGGCCGGGGGGAAGGGCGAGAGGCTCTTTCCCCTTACCAGAGACAGGGCGAAACCAGCTGTCCCTTTTGGTGGGATATATCGCATAATAGACTTTCCGCTGAATAATTGCATAAATTCAGGCCTGAGGCAGATATACGTCTTAACCCAGTATAAATCCACCTCTCTCCAGAGGCATATCAGCCTTGGCTGGAATATATTCACGCGAGAAATCGGTGAGTTTATAGAGGTTATTCCTGCCCAGCAGCGCACAGGAGAGGTATGGTATCAGGGCACAGCAGATGCGGTTTATCAAAACATTTTTGCTATAAAGCAGGAAAATCCCGAAGACGTCCTTATACTTTCGGGCGACCACGTCTATAAGATGAACTACCGCGAGATGATAGACTATCACCGCTATATGGATGCAGACGTTACTTTAGCTGCGGTTGAGATGCCAAAGGAGACATCCATTCACTTTGGAGTTATAGAAGTAGGGCAGGGGAATAGGGTGATTGATTTTCACGAAAAACCAAAGAAACCCGTTGTCCTGCCCTCAAATCCCGATAATATCCTGGTAAATATGGGCATATACGTATTTAAGAGGGATGTCCTCATTGAAGAGCTGGAACTTGACGCAGAGAAGAAATCCTCTGTCCACGACTTTGGCAAGAATATCCTTCCGGATATGGTGAAGCGCAAGCGGAACGTCTTTGTCTTTAACTTTCGCGATAAGAATGGCAAGAAACCCAAGTACTGGCGAGATATAGGGACAATAGATGCATTTTATCAGGCGAATATGGACCTGGTAAGTGTGACGCCAGAGTTTAATCTATACGACCGGCAGTGGCCAATAAGGACATGTCAGGTACAGGCGCCACCAGCCAAGACAGTATTTGCTGGAGGCGATACAGGAGAAAGGATTGGGTTGGTTTTGGACTCCCTCATAAGTAACGGCTGTATTGTCAGCGGCGGAAAGGTGGTAAGGTCTATCCTTTCGCCGGGCGTTAGGGTCAATAGCTATGCATTGGTTGAGGATTCCATATTGATGAACGGTGTGAATGTGGGCCGCTATTGCAAGATAAGGCGGGCGATAATTGATAAGGGTGTAAGCATCCCTCCGGGGACAGAGATAGGGTATAACCTTGAAGAGGATAAAAAGAGATTTTTTGTGAATGACTCAGGAATAATCGTGATTCCTAAGGGGACAGTTCTGTCGTGATACGCAGGGCAAGGCTCTCTGATGTAGAGGCGATATACAATCTGATATCTGAACTGGCAAGAGACAACCAACTCCTACCCAGATCAAGGGCAGACATATATGAACACATTCGCGATTTCTTTGTCTGCGTTGAAGCAGAAAAGGTCGTTGGTTGCTGCGCCTTACATATAGTCTGGGAGGATTTGGCAGAAATACGCTCTTTGGTTGTCTCTGATAAATACAGAAACAAAGGCGCTGGCAGAGGGCTTATAAAGGCCTGTTTAGAGGATGCAAGGGCTTTGGGTGTTGACAAAGTCTTTGCCCTGACCTATGTGCCTGAATTCTTTGAAAAACAGGGCTTTTCTCTGATAGACAAGCACCAGCTTCCCCGAAAAATATGGACAGACTGCGTAAACTGCCCGTACTTTCCGGACTGCGAAGAGCAGGCAGTGATAATTGATTTAAAGGAGGGATGAGTATGTGGAAAAAGTGGCTTTTTCTATTAGTTTTATCCTTTCTTTCTCTCTCTGCACGAGCTGCAGTGGTTAGCATATATGCCACAGGTGATAATTATATCTATTATTGGACAGGCAGTGATTGGCAGGGTATTAGTAATCGCTCATGGAAAAACGCCTATCATTTATCCCTTACGCAGGACATCGGTTCAAGCTATACCCTGTATTTTGCGGTAAAAAGCCCGGCGGCAAAGGCTGGTTTTCTTGCGGATATGACACTATCTGAAGGGGCATTTTCTTCAACAAGTACTAATCAATTGCTCTCTGATGCAAGCCACTGGCAGATAGCCTCCATAAATTACTGGACAGACACACTTACCTTAAATCCAACCTCGATAAGTTCGTGGGAAACACCAGAGTCCTATGCCGCTAACAGTGATGCGAGTTCTTATTGGTATCAGGAAAATGGAGATGCCCCGATAAGTAATATATCTGACGATGCAGAATGGATATGGCTGGGTAATTATTCTGGAAAGACGGCAGCTGTGGTAAAGGTGGAATATAGTATTGAGAGAAGGGGTATATACGGCCCAGTCTCAACTGTCCCAGAGCCAGCTCCCTTGCTACTCTTAACAATAGGGATTTTGTTTGGTAAAATAATAGGCTCAAAGAAGGTTAATAAAGAATAGCCATTGAAAGGTGGTGCAGACTATGTTGACGGAACTTGCGGCTGTTTTCCAGAAGTCTCCTTATGGATACATTGGCTATGTTGAGGAATTGCCAGTGGCCAATACTCAGGGCAAAACATTGGAAGAGACCAAGAGAAATTTGATAGAAGCAATAAGACTGGTTCTGGAGACAAATAGACCCAAAATACGCAATAGGAATTTGTGACATAGTGGAACTCGTTGTGGGACAATAAGAAAAACTAAAAAGAAGAGTTCACATGTGGTTAAACTAAAAACGCAAAAGTCAAAACTAAAAACCACAACTCAAAGCTCAAAACTGTTTTTAGCCCACGAATAGAAGGTGAATTTATAGAGCGCAAGGCGCCGCGTAGGAAGTGTGAGCTTAGATGAAGATAAAGGGAAGAAAAAAGAAATAAAATAAAAAGATTTGAGTTTTAAGCTATGCTTTTGACTTTTATTTAGATAAGAAAAGAAAAAGTTGATTAACAAATCGATGGAAGATAAAGGATGTTAGTATATAATCTGGGATAAACGACTGGTAAGATAAAGACAATTATAAAAAAATAACCGGAGGATAATATGGGTAAGACCATCGCAGAAAAGATACTGCAGGCGCACACTTCAGAGAAAAACATAAAGGCAGGGGACTTTATCTGGGCAAAGGTTGACCTTATGTTAGGCAACGACATAACCGCGCCCCTTGCCATTCGCCAGTTTGACAAAGTCAAGAAGAAAAAATTGGCCGATCCGAACAAGGTCGTGCTCGTCCCAGACCACTTTACGCCTAATAAAGACATAAAAAGCGCCCAGCAGTGCAAGCTCCTGCGCGACTTTGCAAAACAAAACAAGATAAAGCATTATTACGAGGTCGGAAGGGTAGGGATAGAACACGCCCTCTTACCAGAGCTTGGACTCGTCTGCCCTGGGGATCTGGTAATAGGCGCAGATTCCCACACCTGCACTTATGGCGCCCTTGGCGCGTTTGCAACTGGCGTTGGTTCAACAGACTTAGCTGTGGCGTGGATGACTGGCCACGTATGGCTAAAGGTCCCTGAGACAATGAAGTTTATCTATAACGGCGAGCTTCAGGAATGGGTCTCTGGCAAGGATTTGATACTTTATACCATAGGCGACATCGGAGTTGATGGCGCATTATACAGGGCAATGGAGTTTAGCGGCGAAGTAATTGATAAGCTTTCTATGGACGGCAGGCTTACAATGGCGAATATGGCAATAGAGGCAGGAGGGAAGGCAGGCCTGTTTGCCCCTGACAGGATTACCTGGAATTATATAAAAAAAGTCAATCCCAAACGATATCCACGGGTTTATAGAAAATGGAAAGGCCTAAAGTCAGATGCCGACAGTGCGTTTGTTGATATAAGGGAATACAACGTTTCTAAGTGGGAGCCAGCAGTAGCCCTGCCACATCTTCCCAGCAATGTAAAACCAGTCTCCAAGGTAAAAAACGTAAAGATAGACCAGGTAGTAATCGGCTCTTGCACCAATGGCCGGCTTTCAGACCTAAAGGTCGCTGCAGAGATACTGCGCGGCCGAAAGGTGCACCCCGACGTGAGATTAATAATTATTCCCGGCACACAGCAGGTATACTTAGAGGCAGTGAGGCGCAAGTGGGCAGAGATATTCGTAAAGGCAGGCGCGGTATTCTCAACTCCGACCTGTGGGCCGTGCCTTGGTGGCCATATGGGCATACTCGCAGATGGAGAGAGGTGTTTAGCCACCACCAACCGAAACTTTGTCGGAAGGATGGGCTCGTTAAAGAGCGAAGTATACTTAAGCAACCCAGCAGTCGCTGCTGCGTCGGCCATAAAAGGCAAGATAGTCCATCCTGCCGAGGTAGTTGGATAGAACAAAAATTTATTGGCGACAAAAACAAGCTGTTATATAATAGGCAAACAATTCCCCGGTAGCTCAATAGGTAGAGCGGGTGGCTGTTAACCACTAGGTTCGAGGTTCGAGCCCTCGCCGGGGAGCCATTGTTAATAAATCGAACTGGGGACTTTCGTAAAAGTTAACGGAAGTCCCCTTTTCTTTTTTATACTTTCCCGACATATCTCTTAAAGAAAGAATTGAATTTTTGAAAACGTCAAAATCTTTTGAGCGAGGCCTTCTGTATTTGTGGTTATTGTATTGTTGAGAATAGAAATAGGCTGAAGACAGTAATAAAAAGTGTATAAGCGATAATTCCCTTTGTTGTGTAGATTTTTTTATAAATAGGTAGCATTGATATACATAACCCTTCTGCCATAAAAGAGAACCCTAGGAAGAATCCAATATGTGGCAGGAGTGCCTTTATAGACGATAGTATGACTATATCTTGGCCAGCACAGAATTTCCCTATACCTGCAAGCATGATGGCTATTATCTGAGTGGATGGAAAGAGGGCGATTTTCCCTATGAAATCAATAGTCAGTAATGCAGAGATGGCGATACTGATAATGATTGCACTTATTATTGGTGGCAGGCTTATCCTGAACAATGTTAGCGCGTCTTTGAGTATATTAGTTGATGGAGAAAGACAAGAGATGGCGGTGTATTTTTTGATAAGTTTGTAACGGGTTAGGAAGAGGGAAGTTACAGATGCAAATGTAATGGTTAAGAGAATCTTTATTAGAGTAAATTTTATGCCTAGAAGGGATAATGAAAGGATTATTATAATTGGGCTTAACATAGGCGATAGGATAGTAATGTAGATCTTCAGGAATTCGTCTTTGGATGCAATGATGATTGGAAAAGACGAACATAGGCACGAGGGCAGAAGGATGCTATACACTGTGGCAGAGATGATGTTTCTGTCAGGGGCAATTGATTTAAATCGCATGCCAAGGCTGGATATAAGGGCAGAGAGAAAGGAGAGCGATAATATTTCTATCGCATAACGGGCATAATAGATAATATCTTGGGTATTCATCTTCCATTTTTTATTTTCTTTACAAAGGCGATAACGAGGAATTCTCCTTTTGCAGGGATGTGGTTGTTTTTTATCATGGTTAAGATTTCTTGTGCTTCTGCTGTTATTATCTGTTCATGGATTTTAGTTAGCTCACGGCAGATAGATATCTTTGTCTTCTCTCCCCAAAGATCGATTAGTTCTGTTATAAGCCTTTCTACTCTGTGGGGAGATTCGAAAAATACAAAGGTCATATTAGTTATTGCTACTATCTTTTTTAGTTCATTTAACCTGCTTTTTCTTCCCTTCTTTCTGGGAAGGAAGCCAACGAAGGTAAATTTGTCAGTTGGCAATCCGCTTGCCACAAGCCCTGCCAATATACTGGATGCCCCAGGGATAGGGATAATCTTTGCCCCTATTTCCATTGCCTTGCGGATTAATACAAAACCCGGATCGCTTATCAGGGGTGTTCCAGCATCTGAAAGAAGGGCGATATTCCTTCCCTGTATAAGGTAATTGATTAATTCATCTGATCGTTCAGCCTCATTGTGTTCGTGATAACTTATAAGCGGCTTGGTTATATTGTAGTGCTTAAGCAGCCTCTTTGTTACGCGCGTGTCTTCACAGGCGATGATATCTACCTTTTTTAAGGCCTCTATTGCACGCAGTGTTATGTCTTTCAGGTTGCCTACTGGTGTTGAGACTATGTATATTGAACCTACTGACAAAGCAATTTCTCCCTTTGTTTTTGTGTCTGGTTAATATGGATCTATGGTATAATATACCACTTAAATCCATTGTGAAAACAAAAAGTAAGGGATAAGGATGAATGTAGTATTTATTGGTTGCGGTAACATGGGCACTGCCTTGCTAAGGGCATCTTTATCCATTTCTGATATAGACGATATATACGTTATAGAGAAACGCAAAGAGCAGAGAGACAGACTTAAAGAGATGGATTCTCGCCTGGTTTTGTCCGATAAAATAGAGGTTTTACCTGAGAATTCTTTGGTTATATTTGCAGTAAAGCCGCAAGACATGGAAGCAGCGGTCAGAGAAGCGTTTCCGTATATTAACAATGCAAAGGATATAGCTATTCTCTCTATTGCTGCAGGAATCACAGTGGATTATTACAAAAAGCAGCTGAGTAACGATATCCCCATATTTAGGGTTATGCCTAATACGCCAGGCTTGGTTTCTGCGGGAGTTAGCGGGGTTTTCTGTAGTGAAAAGGATAAAGAATTCTGGCCAGTTGCCCATAAGATTATCTCTGGCTTAGGAGAGGTTGTAGAAGTAAAGGAGGAGAAACTTATAGACGTGATAACCGCTGTCAGTGGAAGCGGACCTGCTTATTTCTTTTTGTTGACAGAGATGTTAGCCGAATATGCAGTACAAAATGGCCTAACAAAAGGGCAGGCAGATCTGCTTGCCCGTCGCACTTGTTATGGGGCAGGTATTTTACTTGAGAGATTTGGACTGTCTCCTAAAGAATTGAGGGAGATGGTAACCTCTAAAAAAGGTACGACAGAGGCAGCGATAAAGACTATGCTTAAATCTGGAATCCGTGATATACTTTTTTCTGGATTTAGCGCGGCTGAAAAGAGGGCAAAGGAGTTGTCTTTATAATGTTTATATTAAAGGATTTTTTGGTGTCTTTGCTTCAGGTTTTCTCAGAGTTGCTTTCTTTAGGTTTTGGTTTTTTGTACGTTGTCTTGGTTATCCGTATTATCCTTTCTTGGCTGGGTGTAGAGTATTATTATAATTCCGTAGTCCAGCTGATATATGCTATTTCAGAGCCTATTTTAAGGCCATTTAGGAGATTACCTTTGCAGATTGGTATGTTTGATTTTTCTCCTATCTTGGCCTTTGTTGCCTTGAGATTTCTTGATTCTTTTTTAACGATGGTCTTGAGAGACATTTCGCGTATGTTAATGTAAGGGAGGCAGCCTTTTCCGTTTAGGGGCGATTTTTGGGGAAGCAGTAACAGGAGGTAGTTTGATGTTTAGACGTATGGTGTTAAGCTTTCTTTTCGTTTCCTTCTCTATTGTAGGTCTCTCGGCGGATCTGGATACGGTTTTAAAGAATATGAAAGATAAATATAAAACGATAGAAGATCAGGTAAGGACCATAAAGATGACAGCCAAGACCACGGCGGATTTTGAAAACAAAGAGGTAGTTACTAAAAATGTGACCTATAAAAAAGGCAATAAGATGCGAGTAGAGACAGAGCCGATCAAGACGATTCCTGAGATCCCGGAGGAATACTTGACAGCTGTGAATATATATGATGGTGAAAACCTTTGGATAATTTCCCAGGGTGAGACCCAAAAACTGCCTGTTTCTCAGACAGAAATGGAGCAGGGTAGTCCATTGAGTGATGTTTCTTGGATAGAAGATCTGAAAGATAAGATTTCACTGGATGGTGAGGAGACAGTCGATGGTGTGGATTGTTATGTACTAAAAATGTCCCAGCCCTACAAATTGAGCCTATATATATCTAAAGATAGCTATGATTGGATAAAGATGGTTCAGAGCATAAAAGGACAAACTTTGGAAATCCTCCGACGGGACTTTAGGCCAGTAGAGGGGGTTAGTGGCTTTGAAGTCCCTTATGAAATAGATGTGAAACTTAATGGAACGCCTGTTACGAAGACAGAGGTATTATCTGTATCCGTTAATGAGGAGTTGCCGGATACTCTGTTTGTGGTGAGGCAGAAACCGGTTAAAAAGGAGTCTTTGCCCTCTAAAGGGAAGGGAGAAAAAGGATCTGAAAAGAAAGAGAAGAGAGAACCTGGTAATGCGCCTGGTGATGCGGCTTGGAGTGATCTAGAGAAACTTTCTTATTAGAATTGTTAGCGTATAAATTGACAAGAAAGATTCCTTTTAGTACAATATAGAAGTGTTAGAGACAAAAAATATGGCCCCATCGTCTAGCCCGGCCTAGGACGCATGGTTCTCAGCCATGAAACAGGGGTTCGAATCCCCTTGGGGCTATTTTTTGGAACAGGGGGGTATGGTATGAAGAGGTTCCTTGGGGTGCTATTTGCCATTTGTTTCTTGATAAGTGTCTCTGGATGCTCGAAGTCTAAACCTGAAGACGATTACGCTATTAATAACGTAAATGCTGTTGAGAGTCAGGAACCCTCTCCAGAGGTTTCTTCTAATTCTGTGTCTTCTGGCCAGGATGCTACTGTGTCTGATACAGTAATTGCGGTCATTGGAGGCAAAAAGGTATACAAACAAGACTTTGAGGCCTGGTTGCAGGCTAAAGGAAAAAATCTGGAAGAACTCTCAAAAGAAGAAAAGCAGCAAGGGCTTGGAGAGTTTTTGCAAAATCTAATATTAGCGACCATTGCTAGAGAAAGGGGACTGGACAAAGATCCTGAGGTAAGGCGAGCCATAGAAATAGGGACGGATTCTATCCTGAGGGCAAAACTCCTAACACAGGAATTGCCTTCTTTTACGGAAGAAGAAATTGGCCAGATGTATGATGATTTCTTTACTGCCTTGGATATGGCCGATGACTCTAATAATTTCCGTTTTCAGGACTATAAGTTTTACCAATATGCCTCAGTGTTTTTCCCGTATATAAATATGTGGACATTAGAACCCCAGGAGAGGGATGTCTATGAGATAGCTGTGGATAACAAGGAACAGGCACAAAATATCCTCTCGGAATTTTGGGGAAATGGTGCAGATGTTCAGGCCTTCCGGATGCTTGCCAGACAATATTCTCTCTTAGAGAATGCAAGCAGAGGCGGGAAACATCACTACACTTCAGATGAGATTAACCAAAAAATTACTGAGGCAAATGAGGCAAAAGACGAAAAGACAGCAGAAGACTGGAAAAAAGTGGGTGAGGTGGTGTTTGGCTCTTTGAAAAAAAACGATCCCTCACCAATCCTACATCTCTTTGGAAAGTATTACATCTTCTTTAGCAATAAGGAGATAAAAGGGGGAAGAAAGCATAGGAGATGGGAGGATTTGCCGAAAAAAGTAAAAGAGAACATTGTAACTCTTTTTCGTCAGGGAGTTACTTTTTCTAAAGTAAATGAATTAATAGAAGATTACAGAAAGAGAGAGGAAATCACTGTTTACGATGATAGGCTTTGATCTTGTCCCTTTATGATTTTATCAAAACCATGCTATAAGAAAGGGGTTAGTGAATGGACCGCAATATGGTGCCGCTGATTCTTGCGGTGGTCTCTGGTCTTGTAGGTGTCTTTTTGATCTATTCTTATGTAAATAAAAAGGAACTAGAGGTCCGAAAGTTGCAGAGTGTCCTTTATCGCCAGGAGCAAAGGCAGTCTCAATTGCAAAAAGAATTAGCAGATCTAAAGTCTCACCAGCGTGTTAGGACAAAGGTGCCAGTTATAGTGGCGGTTAAAGATATTCGTGCGGGACAGTTTATTACCTCTGAGATGGTCCAGGAAAGGTATATCCCATCCGAGGCTAAGGTCTCTTCTGCTGCCGGTAGTATGGATGCGGTTATAGGAAAGATTGCCAAGGCAGATATTGTCAAAGGAGAGCAAATCCTTTTAAATAGATTGATTTCCCCTGAAAAGTTAAAGAAAAGAAATGAGGTAATAGAGCCGGGCAGGCGTCTGGTAACGGTCACTGTCCAGCAAACAGGTTTGTTTCAGTTTATACGACCGGGGCAAAAGGTCGATATCGTTGCTATGTTTAATCTGCCTCCCAATCAGATAGTGAAGGTAGGCCTGTTTTCGGATGTGCAGATAAAGGCTATAAACGGAAGGATCTCGTATAATTTGCCTCCTCCTAAAGAGGTGAAAGGCATTTCTAGGAGAACAGATGAACCCAAAGAGCAAAATGTAATAAGGGTTAATCCTGATAAAGGGACCATTACCTTTGCCTTGCCCCCTAAAGAGGCTGCCATCCTTTATATGGCCTCTCAATTTGGACGATTGGAGATATATCCAAGGGCAAACCTTGATCCGGATCGTCAGAAGTTGCCACCTATAACAGTGGATGCGGTATTACAGTATGCAATGCCTCAAATCATGGCTAAGGCCAAGGCTGCTATGGAACAGGCCAAGGCAAAGAAGGAACAGAGTGTTATGGCGATGGAGGTAGCATCTCCGCCTCCACCTAGAAAGATAAAAATTAGGCGGGGATCTAATCTGCAGACTAAAGAGCTTGCACCAGGGAAGGGAGCAGGGGGATCAGGATTATCACGGAAAGATTTGCTGGATAAGATAATGGAGAATATTCCAGAGCCTGCCCTCGATAAAGGAGGGGGCAATGTCCTTACCAAGGAAGACATAAAGCAGGTGATAAGAGAGGTTTTGGATGAAACAAAGAGGGAAAGTAAGGAGGAGAAGTCGACGCAGAATCGATCAAGGGGGAAAAGAGACGATTTAGATAAGGCATTGCCACCTGATATCCAAAAATATATTTCAAAGGGAGGCGTTTCATTATGATTTTTCGTTTACTAAAAGGGAAGTTATTTTTATTCCTTCCCTTCTTCTGTGTATTTTTAGCGGCTCCTTTGTTTGCCTTACAAGAGTTCTACATTGTCTCTGGAGATTCCAAGGTATTGTATTCAGGTCAGGATGTAGTTGGCCTTGCGGTTGATAACCCTGCAATAGCAGATATCAATGTACTGGATGAGGATGTTATTGTAAAAGGAAAAGATGCAGGGCAAACCATTATCTCTATTGACCTGGATGATGGCAGGGTCTTAAAGTATAAGGTGGTTGTGTGGCGCAAGAATATTAATCTTGTAGCGAATAAACTAAATTCTGTCATAGAGGCATTGGGTATAAGCAAGAAAGTAACAGTAAAGAAGGATATGGATATAGGACTGGTATATCTTGTAGGTAGCGTTTTCACGGATAAGGAAATGAATGATGTGGAACAGGCAATAAGTGCATGTGGAGATGATGCAGACGTAGTCGTCAATTTGGTCAAGAAAGCAGAAGTAGAGGATAGTGTTCGTCTTTCAGTAAATATACTGGAGATAAGCAATACGCTTATGAAGAATTTGGGGATTCAGTGGCCTCAGCAGGTAAATTTTTCAACGGAAGAGATAAGCACAGGCAAAAATTCTGTTGCCTCTTTGGGTGATACTTTGCATCTAAATGTCTGGGATAGATCAGAATTAAGTATTGTTCTAAATGCCTTAGAAAATGAAAATAATGGCCGAATCTTGGCCAGGCCTAATATAATGGCTGCAAGTGGAGAGGAAGCACAGATAGTCGTTGGAGGGGAGATTCCAATTGTAAAGTACGATGGGGAAAGTGCAGGGGTTGAATTTAAGCCGTATGGAATAGTCTTGAAGGTTACCCCTACTATAATAAGGGATGCAGTGCAACTGTCTGTAAAGACAGAGATATCCGAAATAGATTCAGCTAATGGGACTACGGTTACCCTTGCCAGCGATAAGACACAGGTTGTCTACAGTGTTCCGGCCTTTTTGTCAAGGAAGGCCAGTACTATTGTGAACATGAAGGACAGAGATACATTGATAATGGCGGGGTTGTTGAAGCAAAAGAATACCAAGGTTATATCAAGGATTCCCGGCATTTTTAGGCTCCCAATTATTGGAGAATTGTTTAAGTCAAAGGATTTTACAGATAATAAGACAGAGCTAGTAATAACCATTACCCCTGAGGTAGTGAAGCTGCACAAAGATAATATCGGAAGGGAAGATTCAAAAGAAATTATGCTCCTATCTAAAAAGGAATCTCAAAAGATGCTACCACAAACATTGGAGGATTATAAACAATGGATTAAATCAAAAATAAAAGAAAAGCTGTCTTCTATAGACTTAAAACAAAAGATTGACCATGGAACAGTTATCCTATCTATACATGTGGAACGCAATGGAAATGTCTCTAGTACCAGAATTAAGCAAAGTTCTGGGAATAAAGTATTAGATAGGATGGCAGTTATGATAATAAGAGATATACAGCCCCTCCTTCCATTACCTGTAGATATTAATGTGGATAATGTATGGATTGATATACCCATTGTTTTCCGATAATGGCTAAGGTTATCTGCTTCTTTAATTCCAAAGGGGGCGTTGGCACGACGGTTCTCTCGGTAAACCTTGCGGTGGTCTTATCCCTTAATGGCTATAAGACCTTGCTCTTGGATGCATCTGTGCCTATTAGTGGAGATATGTCCAGACTATTAGGTCTATTCCCTTCCAAGTCTTTTATTCAATATTTACATTTTATAAAGGATTTGGATGTAGGTAAGGAGCGCTTGGTAAAGTTTTTTTCTGAATATTCCCTTGCTCACAGTTCAGGAGTACATACTATTCAGATGGCACTTTCGTCGGCTGAATTATCTCATTTAGATGATGAAGTAGTAACCAAGGCATTCGATGCGTTGTTCCCGGAATATGATTTTATTATCGTAGATGGTGGGCATAACTTTCATCCCTTTCTGGTAACGTTATGGGATTATACTAATCTCATATTAGAAGTGGTTGTGCCAGATATACTTTCTGTATATCAGGCAAAGGAGAGCTTTAATATAATACAGGCCTTATATTTTCCAAGGGAGATGGTCAAGCTTGTAATAAATCGTTTTGAGAGTAAAGGCGGCGTAGGGTTGAAAGAGATAAGGACTTTGTTACCTCTGGATATTGTGGCAAAGCTTCCAAGTGATGGTAGGGTGGTTGGAGAGTCCGTGAACTTTGGGGTGCCTGTGGTTGCTCATGAACCAAATGCAAAGATTTCTCAGGCCTTTAGAGCCTTTGCAGAAATTTTGGTTTCTAATGAGCGGTTGTATGTTGAAAAGGTTGATTTAGAGAAGATAAAGGAAAGACTAAAAACTCAAGCAGATCAATCCTCGATTCTCTCCTTTTGGGAGGAATACGGTTTCTCTTCAGATATTGATGTTGAAGAAGCTGTTGATGAAATAGTTGCTCTGAAGAAAGAGGTCCACAGAGAGTTGATAGATCGAATGCAGCTCAGGAAAATAGATTTTCTCCATATAGGTATAGATAAGAGGAGGGATGTTCGAAAAGAGGTCGAATCTATTATAGGAGAAATATTATCAGAAAAAACAGGGGGTATTTTAGAGGATAGGGACTTTCGCAGCAGGCTGGTGAAGGAAATAGCAGACGAGGCCCTGGGTTTTGGCCCGTTGGAAGACCTTATAAAAGATTCTGATATAACGGATATAATGGTGAACAACAAGGATCAGATATACATAGAGAAGTTTGGCAGGATGTACCGGGTAGAAGATAAAAAATTTATATCTAATGAACAGGTAATCCAGGTTATAGAGAGGATTATTGCTCCACTTGGAAGACGAATAGACGAATCCGTTCCTATGGTCGATGCCAGGCTTCCAGACGGCTCTCGTGTTAATGCTATTATTCCTCCCCTTTCCTTAACAGGGCCGATGCTTACGATAAGGAAATTTGGCAAAGAACGTTACACGGCGAAGAATTTGGTAGAGTTTGGTTCTATATCGGAGGATATGGCCAACTTTCTAAAGGCCTGTATTGTCTCTCGAAAGAATATGATTATCTCTGGCGGAACCGGCTCTGGTAAGACGACAGTATTAAATGCCTTTTCGCAGTTTATCCCAAACCATGAAAGGATTATTACAATAGAAGATGCAGCAGAACTCCGTCTACATCAGGAACATTGGGCGAGACTGGAGTCTAGGCCTCCAAATATAGAGGGGAAGGGTGAGATTACCATAAGGGATTTATTCAGGAACACGCTTAGGATGAGGCCTGATAGAATAATTATCGGAGAATGTAGAGGGATCGAGGCATTAGATATGCTCCAGGCTATGAATACAGGTCACGATGGATCTCTAACCACAATTCACGCAAACTCTACACATGATGTTATAGCAAGGCTTGATTCTATGATATTGATGAGTGGTATAGAATTGCCAATCAGGGCCATCAGAGAAATGATATCCTCGGCCATTGATATAATAGTCCATACAGCGCGATTGAGTGACGGCAAAAGAAAGGTTATGTGTATAACTGAGATTATAGGTCTTGAAGAGGATATGATGACTATTAAGATGAAGGATATCTTTGTCTTTGTCCAGAAGGGCATAGATGAGAGGGGGAATATTATAGGTGAGTTTACAGCGACAGGTTATATTCCTTCTTTTTACGATGAGATATTGCGAAGAGGAATCGACTTACCAAAAGAAATCTTTTCTCCTAAACCGATTTTCTATGAGGTTAACCAGGAAAAAGGGCAATAAACAGGAGATACTGACAGAGCACCTAGAGGAGGCCTGCCACTTTTTAGACAGAGTAATAGGTTTATTGAAGTACAAAGATATAGATAACGATAAGGCATTATTATTTCAGGGATGCAATTCTGTCCATACAATAGGAATGAGATTTTCCATAGATGTCATTTTTTTGGATAGCCATGGAAAGGTAGTTAAGCTTTACTTGTCAATGCCTCCCGGCAAGATAATGTTCTTGCCAGTATTCAGGGCCAGGTCCGTAATCGAGGCAAAGGAGGGTTTCGTAAAGAGATATATGATTCAAGAGGGAGATATCTTATGCTGGGACGTAGCTTGATTCTTTTGTCTCTCTTTTTATCTATTGCAACTGTTGGTTTTACTGGATGGAAGGATTTGTCGTTAAATATATTCCATATTAGTTTTATGGGAAAAGGAGAGCAGTCTCTCCTGCTTTTTTCTTATCCATTTATCTGGCAATTAAAAGATGGGGAACTCTTGAAAATCTGCAGGGTGCGAGGACCATCGGATATGATTGTTTATGATATAGATGAATATGACAAAGAAGTTTTTTGGGTCTCTTCCTTGGGATTATTTCGCTTCAATGGTGTGGTAGAAAGGCTGTTTTTGCCGAAAACGAAGGATATATTTGCGCTGAGTGTAGGACCTTTGGGAATCTTCTTTGGGACGTCAAATGGTCTTTATAAATTTTCAGATGAAAGTGCATTGCCAATATTATCTACAAACAGCAATGTGCTGGATATCCTGGCATTACCAGATAGACAAGGCCTTCTGATATTGACAAGTACAAGATTTATCTTTTATGACCTATCTCAAGAAAAGCAGGTCTTTAGTTATGTCTTTTCCTCTAATAGATATGTGGACCAAAGTGGCCAGTTGATAGCCAGGGATAAAGATAGGGTATTGTTTGCCATTGATGATAGGGTTTATGAGTGGTTTATAGCTTCACAGGAAGTAAGGCCTGTGTATCGGTATCCAGGACACATCAATGGCATCTGTTTCGTTGATGGAGATCTGTTAGTCTATGGTAGTTCTGGAGTGTTTGGTCTCGACGGACAGGAAAGAGATTCTGGATTGAGATCCAGGGATGTCAAGAAGATAGTAGCCCTGGATATGGCTGCTTATTTGCTTTCGGATAAACTCTATGTCTGGCAGTCCTTTCAATCCCAGGGCAGTATAAGCAAGGCCCGTATATTTGATATTCTAAATAAAGAGCCGGATATTTTAACCCTCCAGGAGAAGGCAATGGAGTTTGCAGGGGTTTCTCCTGATAAGATTATTGACTGGCGCAGGAGATTAAAAAAGCGGGCCCTGCTGCCAGAATTTAGTATTGATATGGATCTAGATAACAATAGGACACTTTCCGATTCAGTGGCAGTCTCTTCTTCTGGATCATCTAATGTTGGGCCAGATGATAAGACTATGTACAAGGCCGTTGGACTAGGCATCTCTCTAGATTGGGATCTCAAAGAGCTAATATGGTCGAGCGAAGAGGTATCCATAGATACACGGGCCAAGTTAAATACAGAACTTAGAGATGATATATTGAGCCAGTTAAATCAACTCTATTTTGAGTGGAAGAGACAGCAGGTCAAATTACTAGATAAAAACCTCAAGCCAGAGAAGGCCCTGTCATTGCTCTTTAAGATACAGAAATTAAGGGCGGATATAGATGCCTTGACAGGCGGGTTTTTGAGTCGTGCCTTAAGACAACGTGGTATACTAGATTGGGAAAGGGATTTTGTGATGAATCATTTTTTCGTGGATGAAGAAGGAGGGGAGAAGGAAGAGAAATGAAGGTATCAATAAGGACGCTAAGACAGTACTTTATCTCAGGTCTAGCTGTTATTATGCCAATCGTTCTGACAATATATGTTATCGGGCTGTTGTTGCGTATCATAGAGGTCATTATTGGCAGGTACTTAAATGGATTAATAAGGCTTATTCTGGGCTTCTCTCTCCCTGGGCTCAATATTATTCTCTCTATATTGCTTATAGTAATTGTTGGTATGCTGGTGCAAAACTTTATTGCGCGGCGTCTGGTGGAGATTTTTGAGCGCATCTTGAAAAAGATGCCATTGATAGGTAAGATATATTTTTCAGTAAAAAAGATAGCTAATTATTTCTTTCCAACCGAGGCCAATAGGAGATTCGGCAAGGTTGTCCTGATAGAATATCCCAGGAAGGGATTATATTCTATTGGTTTTTTGAGTTCAGAGGGTGTATATTTGCCTCCAAATAGTCACAAAGAGATGGTGGCGGTGTTTGTCCCTACCTCTCCTAGTCCTTTGACCGGATTTCTAGAGTTTGTCTGGAGAGATGAGGTTATTCCTCTGGATATATCTGTAGAGGATGCCCTTCAAACAATTGTTTCTGGTGGAGTAGTTGTCCCTGAGGAATGGAAGGACCGAGATAGTGCAACCAGAAGTTGAGGCCCCGGTAGTACAACTGTTAGACAAGATTCTCAGCGAGGCAGTTCGCTTGAAGGCCAGTGATATTCATTTTGAGGTATTTGGGGATGGTTTTAAGGTTAGGTGTCGCGTCGATGGAGTGATTAGGGATCTCGCATCTCCACCAGAGGAGTTGTTTTCTCCCCTTATATCCAGAATAAAGGTCCTGGCTAATCTTGATGTGGCCGAAACTCGAGTCCCTCAAGACGGAAGGATACAGACTGCCATAAATGGCAGGTTCCTTGATTTCAGGGTATCGACCCTGCCCACGATTACGGGTGAGAGCGTGGTCTTGAGGATTCTGGACAAACAGAGCATAGAGGTGGATATTACTCAGCTGGGAATTTGGGAAGAGGATTTGCATATTTACCAGTCTATATTGAATTTTCCCAATGGAGTTGTTCTAGTAACGGGTCCTACTGGAAGCGGAAAGACCACGACACTCTATTCGTTTCTAAGAGAGCTTAATACCGTAGATAGGAAGCTTATGACAGTAGAGGATCCTGTTGAATATGACCTGCCAGGGGTTGTACAGATACCCATAAATCCAAAGATAGGTTTAGACTTTGCACGGGTATTAAGAACGATGCTCAGACAGGATCCCGACATTATAATGGTGGGCGAGATTCGTGATGAAGAAACAGCTGAAATATCGATACACGCTGCTCTGACTGGACATCTGGTCTTTAGCACTCTTCATACAAACAATGCCCCAGGTGCGGTGACGCGAATGATGGATATGGGGATAGAGCCATATCTTATAACGGCCACCTTTCGAGCGGTTATTGCCCAGAGATTAGTTAGACGGATATGTCAGAATTGTATTGAAGTCTATCGGCCCAATCCATTGGAAGTAGAGGCCTTTAGTCTAACAGAGGAGGAGATATCCGAAGTTAGATTTTTTAAGGGGAGTGGTTGTGATGAATGTAACCATACCGGCTATAAGGGAAGACTGGGGATATTTGAGGTTATGCCAATGACAACAGACCTGGCTATGCTTGTGCTGGACAGGGTATCTACTGAGGGCCTACGGCAGAAGGCAAAAGAGCAGGGGATGGTTACCCTAAGAGAAGATGGCCTGAGGAAGGCCCGTGCAGGGATGACTACGCTGGAAGAGGTCTTGAGAGAGACGCAGATGTAAGATTTTTGAGCATGAAGAATGCAGCATGGAGAAAGAAGGAATTATTTTTATACCAAGTAAAAGAGATATGTCGGTAAGTAAAAATCATTCATTCTTCCTTCACCATTCTTGATTAAAATGGTTGAGTTGCAAACAAGCTAGTATGTAGAACGTTGTTACATAACTCGAGATGAGTATGAATTGGGTATACTTTTCCAGTGGAAGGTTCGGGGCAGGATTGCTTGAGGCGTTGCTCTCAAGGCAATTCCATCCGAAAACGGTTTTTACCATCCCTGATAGACCTTCGGGGCGTGGAGGGCGGCTTTCGCCCAGTCCTGTCAAGGTATTGTGTTTAAAAGATGGTTTGCAATTTCGGGAGGTATCCTCAAAAGATGAATTGAGAGAAATGCGTTTTGATGCAACGGTTGTTTGTTGCGATATCGGTTTAATCTTTCCACCTGAGTTTGTGGCTGCAAATTATTGTATAAATACTCATCCATCTCTTCTTCCCAGATGGAGGGGTGCATCTCCAATATTCTGGGCAATTTACTCTGGAGATAAGGAAAGCGGTGTAACCCTATTTAAAATGAATGAGGGTCTCGATACAGGTGATATCCTGTTGCAGGAGAAGGTGACTATAGGCGATATGATGGATTACGCAGAGTTGGAGAGCCTACTCATCATAAAGGCCGCAGATATGTTGTCTTCTATTTTAAAGGAAAATATGTTGTCTCTAGAGACTGTCCCCCAGAAGGGCCAGTCCTCTTATGCAAAAAAGGTATCTCGAGATATTTTGAGAATAGATTGGAATGGTTCAGCTGTAGATGCACACAACCTGATACGGGCTGCTTCTCCTTACTTAGGAGCGTGGAGTTCTTTTAGGGGTAGGCGATTGAAGGTCTTTAAGGCCAGACCTGTAGGTTCATGTGAAGATGGTCCAGGGAAGATCATTGAGGTAACAAAAGAGACAATAAAGGTTTGTTGCAATCCTGGCGCGCTGGAGATTTTAGAAGTCCAGCCAGAGGCAAAAAAACGGATGTCGACTAGGGATTTTATCCTCGGCTATCGTCCCCAGGTGGGGGAAGAGCTGGGTTTGTAGAATAGAGACTTAATCTTCGGTCTAATTAGAGATAGAATTGATCTGATATGTTGAGGGCAGTAAAATTATGTAATAGTGGCTGGGGGCTGCTTAGAAGATTTGTGATAGTGTAATTGGTTTGCCATGAGGATATTAGATTCATTTATAAGTATTGAGGAATTGCAGGAAATAGCTCAAAGGTCTTTTGGCGATCTAGTAAAGGCAGTGGTGGATGTTGACCGTGAATTATTAGCCCTAGATGCAGAATTGCACGCTGATTTGGAGGCCTTTTTACTCGAAAATGGTTCAAAACAAAGTAGCCTTTGGGGCATAAATCTTTACCCGTTCTTTGATGGCGAGGAATTTATTGAATTTGATTCAATGATTAACCTTCGCCCATCTCAAGGCAATTTTTCAAGGGGAGTTGATTCTGTAGATATACAAAATAAGATAAAGAAAGTGGTAAAAAAATGGATAAAGAGCCAGTAATAATGCATAAGCACCTTGCTGCGGGACGCTGGGCAGAGATGTCTTTGTGTTGTCAGTTGGCCAATATCGGGAGTGAGGTAAGCCGGGCGATAAAGTGGCGGGAAAAGGGCAAGCATGATATTTCTAGACGAGCATTTTTTAGGGCATTAGAGCTAGCGGATCTTACACTTGCGTGTCTTAAAGAGGGGGCGAAGTTAAAAGAAATTGCCAGGATGCGTGAGGTAATGGTTGACTTCTTTTATGGCGATAACAAGTTTGGCTCATCGGAGCAACTTTGGTTGAATTACTTCAATCAATTTGCGTATCTATGCAGAAAGAGAAGAGGCCAATAAATTTCATCCTTGTAGCAAAGTCTTTCTCCATCTCCCATGGCCTCTGTTTAATAACAAAAAGCAAAAACATAGGGCCTAATCTAGAATTATATCCAGAGCATTTTCTATATCTTCGTAGATGAAGTCAGGAGAATCTAGCTTACTAGATAGGATAGATTGCCTTATGTTTTCTTTGTCGATAAGAATTGTTTGAATGCCGGTATTTTTCCCGCCCTCTATTATTGTCTGCTTACTGCTTAAGATATAGACATTTTTATAAGAAATTCCGTTGTGCCTTTTCAGAACATCTTCGATTTTTTCTTGTATGCTGTTAGGGCTGTCTGTGCATTCTAGTGTGCCTTTGATTTTTAAATTATACTTTTTAAATATCTTCGTTGTTCTCTCTTTTTCGCTGGTGTTACTTTTATTTTGTATAAGGAGAAGATAAATATTAATTTTGTCTTTTTCTGAGGTAGAAAGGCCGTTCAATAATTTTTCAAGGCCGCTTTCCTCTAGTAGATCCCGGTGGATGAATAGAATAATCTCTTCTTTTTTATCTGCAATCATCTGTAATTCTTTTATCTTAAACCAGGTAATTAATTGATATAAGCCTGCACAAAAACTTATGTAGAGGCCAATCAGCCCGGCCCGCCAACCACCTCTTACGGTATATTCTTTTAGGAAGTGAGAGAAGAACTTTCTGATCGCATGAAAGCCGTTATAAGTTCTTGAAAGACGAAGGCGTTTTTGGGCCTCTAGTGTGGTTTGGGAATTTACCTTTTGTATGAGTCCAGAGAAATCCGAGTAGGAAAAGTGTATTATTACTCCTCCTTCTGGAGGGATAGTATAGGCCTTTCCCTGAGGGGCGATTAAGGAGGGGTGGACCTCTTCCTCGCTAAATCTTACAAAGTCGCGGTTAAAAAAGCGCATTTGATAGGCTGGATTCCATCCTGGATGAATTACCCATATGTTGCCTATGAAAATTCGCATGGGGAGATTGAAACCGACTATGCCATCTATTTCGAATTTCTCTATCTCTCTTATTATCCCCTGAAGGGTTTGGGCAAGTTTTGGCGTTAAGATCTCATCGCCGTCTATCGAGAGGATCCATTTATATTTTGCCTGAGCAATTGCCCAGTTCCTATGCTTGCCCTCGATATCCCTTTTGCGTTTAAAAAGCCGTGCGCCTGCCGTTTTAGCTATTGTTGCAGTAGCGTCTTCACTATAGTCGTCGACAACGACAATATCCTCTATCCAATCAAGGGCATCGAGGACCTTTTTTAGATTCTTCTCCTCGTTTTTTACTGTCAATACAGCTGAGATCGGAAATTTTTCCATTGTATGTCTTTTATTAAAAAGTTCGATGCGCTTGGGAGCTAATTGCCTTATATCCTAAAGGCTACCATGTGCTAGGGTTAGATGCAAGAAAATATGTTTTCTTGATATAGGCCATGGATCAATATGCGACAGCATAATATAATAAATTCAAACACGGCTTCTCCAGATACAAACAAACGGAACATGGGCTATCTATATTGTATTATTTTCTCTGGTTACTTTGGCGGGTAGTCCATAAGCAATTGCAAAACTTGGAATATTCTCTAGGACTAATGACCCTGCTCCAATGATTGTGTTTTCACCGATTGTTAAGTTATTTATTATATTTGTTCCAAGCCCAATGGTTGAACTATTCCCTATGGTTACATTACCAGCGATAGTGCTGTTGGGTGCTATGTGACAGAAGTTCCCAATCTGGCAGTCATGATCTATGGATGCATTTGTATTTATTATGCACTGGATTCCTATTTTTGCCCCGGGATTTATAATAGCACCAGGCATTATAACCGTTCCTTCTCCTATTTCTGTATCCCTCCCTATTTGGGCAGAAGGATGAATAGCTGTTATGAATCTGAATTCTGGAGAGGTTTCTTTTATTTTTGTATAAATGCTTTTGCGAATATGATTGTTGCCAATAGCAATGATTCCTCCGTAGACTTCTTTCTCTTTTATGAGAGTATTAAAATCTTTATCCGTAGCTATTATGCTGTATCCCATTATCTGTTTTCCAACGGTCTCTGGAGCTTTGTCTATTAGCCCTAGTATATTATATCCCCCTTGTTTTTCCAGAATATCTATTATTACCTTAGCGTGGCCAGAACAGCCAATTATTAAGATGTTTTTGCCCTTCATTAGTACTCGTCCTTTTTTATGTACATTACAATATATTATATTGAGCTTATATGCTTTTTTAGTCAAGTGTTTTGGCCTCATCTCTACCTTTCCAAAAAAGATATATACCAATATATGTATTTGAC
>WGAY01000035.1 GCA_015494585.1 Candidatus Omnitrophota bacterium
ACAACGAGTTCCATTATATTACAAATTCCTATTGCATAATCTGGGATAATTTGGGTTAATCCATTATATCACAGAACCCTTACTGTATTATCTAGGATAATCAGTGAAGGGTGGAACACTTTTATATATTAGAAAAGACCCTCAATGCTCCATTTAATTTATCAAAAATATCCTCGAGCTCCTCTCCCGTAATATTTATAGGTAAAAACATATAAATAACATTACCCAAGGGTCTTAATAATATCCCGTGCTCCAGCCCAATCTTATAAAGCGCAAACATATCCTCTCTCGTTGCGCCCTCTAGTTCTGCCCTCCAGATTACACCCCTATTACGGATATTGGAAAGGAATCCATAGTCTTGCAAACGAGCATTTGAGAGTTCAGATATAGTCTCCTCAATCCCCTTTACCCCTTCTATATAATCCGTCTCTTTTAAGATACTCACCAGTGCATTAGCAGCCGAACAGGCAATGGGATTGGCTGTAAATGTATGTCCATGGAAGAAAGTTCTTTCCGAATAGGGGCCCACGAATTCCTGAAACACCTCTTCTGTAGTAAGGGTTATTGCTAATGGCAGAACGCCATTGGTAATCGATTTACTCATACACATAAAATCAGGACGCAAGCTACTCTCTGTATGGGCAAACCAGCGTCCCAGACGACCAAAACCCACTGCTATCTCATCGACAATCACATGAAAACCGTATCTCTGGCGCAAGCTCTCCAGCTCATCCATAAATTCAGGTCTATAGAAAAGCATACCCCCTGCACCCTGAAGCGATGGCTCAATTATCACTGCGCAGATATCCCTCCGCCTGGCAACATCCCTCAATGCAGATATACTAGCCTCAAGGTCCAGCGCTGGAGAAGGAATCGAGATAGAGTCAAAGAATAACCCACGGAAGGCACTATTAAACTGAGAAACCCCACTAACACTCATCGCCCCTATAGTATCTCCGTGATAACCATATTCAAGGAACACAAACCTCTTCCTCCCCTCAAGGCCCTTCATCATCCAATACTGAAGACTCATCTTAATAGCCACCTCCACTGCAGTAGAGCCATTATCAGAGAAAAAGGCCCTGCTTAACTGTTCAGGGACAACCTCCAGGAGTTGACTGACAAGCTCTACAGCGGGTTGATGGGTAATCCCTGCAAATAATGTATGGTCTAGGGAATCCAATTGCCTCCCTATGGCCCCATTTATTCTATCAACGTTATGTCCAAGCAGATTACACCACCAGGAAGATATCGTATCGTAATAGGCCTTTCCGTCTGCATCGTAGAGACAATGACCGTGCGCCCTGACAACTACAAGTGGATCTATCTCCCTATACTCACTGGCCTGGGTATAGGGATGCCATAAGTGATTTTTATCTATACGAATTAGATCTGATTTATCCATCTTAACACAGATTATGGATTAGAGGCCTGCTTCTACTATATCCTGTATATCCAGAATACCGACCACCTTACTCTTATCATCGACGACTGCCAACTCGTCTATCTTCCTGGACTCAAGTATCCCAAGGGCCTCTACTGCAAGCTGATCCTGGTTAACAGATATAGGATCGGGTGTCATTAATTTCGATATAGGCTGGGATAGTATATAGACATCCTCATCGATATGTCGCCTCAGATCGCCGTCCGTAAATATCCCCTTAAGCCTTCCCTTGTTATCTACAACAAGTGCAGCGCCTGCCTTTGCCTCGGTTATCCGGACAAGCACATCCTTTAGCATATCATTGGGTCTAACAGTCGGACAGGCACTGCCTGTCCGCATTATATCCCTGACCTTCAAAAGCAACCTTTTTCCAAGCGATCCACCCGGATGATAAAGGGCAAAATCATCCCTTTTAAATCCACGCAACTCTATCAAGCACACTGCAAGCGCATCACCCATAGCAAGCATCGCGGTAGTAGAACTAGTAGGAGCCAAATTCAATGGACAGGCCTCCCTTTCAACTGAGATATCCAGAACAATATCACTATAGCGCGCCAATGTAGAAGAACTCCTGCCGGTTATAGCAATCACAGGCGTGCCTATATGCTTTAAGACTGGCAATAACTTTATTACCTCTTCACTCTCTCCGCTGTTAGACAATATAACCACCACATCATCTTTGGTAATTCTGCCCAAATCCCCGTGTATTGCCTCACCTGAATGGATCCAGACACTAGGTGTACCAGTGGAGGCCAAAGTGGCCGATATCTTCTGACCGATTATGCCTGCCTTGCCAACGCCCGTAATAATCACTCTTCCCCTTGCCTCATAGATAACCTCAAGGGCATGCAGGAAATCTTTTCCTACCCTATCAATAAGGGAAGAAATCGCCTCTGCCTCAAGACGTAAGACCTCTCTTGCCCTATTTATGTACTTCCTTGACAAACTCATATATTCGCCTCACCTGTCCAAGTATCCCCGGAAAGTCAACCAATTTGAGAGAATTAGCTCCATCGCATAGGGCCCTCTCTGGATTTGGATGGACCTCAAAGAATATACCATCTATCCCAACCGCCGCGGCTGCCCTTGCAAGGTAAGGAATATACTCTCTATTTCCAGCCGAACAACCCGCCCCTGCCCCTGGCAACTGGACACTGTGTGTGGCATCGAAGACCACTAAATCAGCAATATCCTTCATAATTACAAGTGAACGCATATCATTGACCAGATTATTATAGCCAAAGAAGGTGCCGCGCTCAGTCAGGATAACCTTCTTATCTCCGCCAGCCGACCTAACTTTCTCCACGGCGTATCTCATATCCCATGGAGCCATAAACTGGCCCTTTTTTATATTTACTATTCGACCGCTAGAGCCAGCGGCCACCAAAAGGTCTGTCTGCCTGCACAAAAATGCCGGTACCTGCAATATATCAACCACCTCCGAGGCATCCCTTGCCTCTTCTGGAGAATGCACATCCGTAAGTATGGGCACATCGAATTCTCTCTTTATTCGTGAAAGCACCTTTAATCCCTCCTCTATCCCTGGTCCACGAAAAGAATTGAGAGAAGAGCGATTGGCTTTGTCATAGCTAGCCTTAAATACATAATCCACACCCAGATCTTCGCAGGCATCTCTACACACCTGCGCCACAGAGGCGCAAATATCATAAGATTCAATTACACACGGACCGGCTATCACGAATAATCTATTTCCAAGTGCATCAATATCCATAATCATACCTTTCTATCTTCCTCTATGTCTCGAAATATAGTATTATATCCCGCAGAGACACAATTTTGAAAGCCAAAAAGAATCACAGCCTCTCCAGCTTATGCTGTAAGGTATCGCATATCAAATCCTCCAGGCCATCCATACACACCATAGAATCGCACTCATGTCTATAACAGGGATAACACCTGTCAGCAAATACATAATCTATACTATTTCCTGAATCCGGATCAATGGGGAGGTGATTTTTGGGATGGGTAGGCCCGAAGTATACTATCTGAGGCCTGCCTAGCGCAAAGGCAATGTGCATTCCGGCACTGTCAGGTGTGATTAACAATTCGAGGGAATTTATTGTAGCAATAAATTCCTTCAAAGATGTCTTTCCGACCAGATCAATAAGCCTATCTGTGTCCTTCAACAAAGGAAGCAACTCCTCTACGGACTCCCTATCCCCTCCCGTACCAAGCAACACCACCGCAATATCATCCCTTCCCATCAGGAAATTTATTACCTTGGCTACCTGAGGAGGAGAAAGCCTTTTACTTGGCCAGTTAGCAGATACAATAATCCCTACCAACCTGAAATCCTCTATCCTGCCCTTGAGGAGGTTTGCCTCCATTTTAAGGACAACCGATCTAGTTACATCACCCTCTACATTTAAAAATCGTTCGCCTGGATCTATTGGAAAAAGTCCAACTGCCTTCAACATAGCCGCCTGCTCCTCGATAGGAAAAGACTTATTGTAGGCAATAGGGTCCGTCAGGAACAAAAAACCCGCCTTCCTGTTAAAGCCAACCCTCCTATAGGCCCCTGAAAGGAACCCTGCTATATGCGAGGCCCTGCTGTTTTGCAGGTCAAATACCACATCTACCCCATATTCCTTCATCTTTCTTCCCAATTCAAACGAGAATAACCTCTTTCCAGAAGTCAATACCTTATATCTGTCCCCCCATAACTCCTTCGTAAGCTCCGTCCCTGCCCAGAATATATTCGCCGAAGAGAAACAAGACTTGAGTGACTTAAATGCATAACCAGCCAGGACTAGGTCTCCAAGGGCTGATCCCTTTATCAGACCAATAGAATAGTTATTCGCCACCTCTTCATATACAGAAAGAACGGCCTCACACATAGCCTCTACAGAAAACCTCTCTACATCCTTCCTGGCCTGAACCCTAATCCGATCACATAACGACCTATCGTTTATTACCTTCGTGATTTGCCTGGTCCAATCCTCCACATCTCCAACCCTCGCCAACAGTCCATTTTCTTCATTACGAATCAACTCATTGAAGGCAGGAATATCAGAGGCAATCACAGGACAACCTGCCGCCTGAGCCTCCACGACTACGCGACCAAATGACTCGGGATATAGAGAAGGGGCAAGCACAACATATGCCTTTGAAAGGACTCGTTCCACATCATTAATATGTCCCAGAAATTTCACTTTATGGGAAACAGAAAATCTGTTTATAAGGGAACGCAGCCTATCGATATACCTCGTCTTATCCCTATCATCACCTATTATCCACAATTCCGCATCAGCGATTCCCTGAGTAGCGCGAGCAAATGCCTCAACGGCTACGTGCTGTCCCTTATTTCTGGTAATCCTACCCATAACAACAAAGATAAATTTATCCGTTAAGGTAGGCTTATAAGTAAACCTGAAGAAATCAACCCCTCGAGGGATAACGACTATCTTATCCCTCTCAACACCAAACACAGACGACATATGCTCCCCAATAAAGGAACTGGGAACAATAACCTTTTTACCACGCCCCATAATCCTGGAAAAATATCCTGGCGAATACTTACCATGGCATGTAGTAACGAAATTAACTATCTTTGGAAAGCCTGATGCCCTGAACCTCTTTTGATTCACTTTTCTTACTGCCTGCCAGGCTATCCAGGCAGGCACCCTCGAGCGGGCGTGGACAATATCTATATCTAAATCCTGGATAATTCTAGCCAGCTTACGAGAAGCAGAGATCATTGTGAAAAGATTCTTTCGTGCAACACTTAACCTTATGTGTGATATACCAAGCGCCTCCAACTCTGGCTCCCTCAATCCGCCTTCAGATATAATCCAGGCATTATGACCATGAGAGCGCAAAAAGGAGGCAACCTCAATCGCCCCTCTCTCCACACCACCTGTATTGAGTCTAGGTAGAATCTGAAGGATATTCATCAGTTATTCTGATAGGCCCAGGCGCTGGCTATCTGCTTGGCAAGAGAGACAACCTTACCTGCACCGAGGACAACCAGACAATCTCCAGGCCTTACTGCTGCTGAGACCTCATCTAGGTCATAGGCAATAAGCGCATAAGAAGGCTTTCCTCTGCTGCGCTGGAGTTCAAATGCAAACCTATCGCTATTTATATTATCCAGTTGCGCCTCGCCCGCCGAATAAACAGGAGTCACCAATACAACATCTGCCGCATCAAAACAGGACAGAAACTCCTGCCAGAACCCAGAGAACCTGCTATACCTATGCGGCTCAAAGACCACCACCATCCTTCTATCATACCCAATTACATCTCTCACCGCCGACAGAGTAGTCTCTATCTCAGTGGGATGGTGGGCATAGTCATGGATTACGGTAAGCGGCTGGCGGCTCAAGACCTCCATTCGTCTTGAAACACCTGGGAATTCCCTCATAACCGTTAGCGCCTCATCCACATCAATCCCCATCCAATTCACTACCTGCAGGACACCGCACAGGTTATACAGATTATGCCTGCCTATCACGGGAAGGATTTGTTCCATATACCTATCTTTTTCCCTATCATAGATTCGGACCCACATAGAAAAATCAGATCGTATCTCAAGATCCGACGGAACAAACCTCATCTGTTCTGAAGATACAATTCCCTCTCCATCGAGGCGAAAGGCCTCAGCACCTATCTTGCTATGCCAACCAAGTAGGACCCTCGTACTCTTAAGCCGCGTAAAATAAGTCTGAAAAAAAGATAACATATCCTCCTGAGTTCCATAAAAATCGATATGCTCCAGCTCCAGCGACGGAACAAACAATATCTCAGGCTCAAATAAGGAAAAAGTTCCATCGCTCTCGTCCAACTCAAGCACCGCCCATTGCCCCGCACCAACCCATGCATTTGACTCAAGCTGCTTGATTATACCTCCGACATAGGCCGTAGGAGATCGGCCAAGAGCAAACAATATCCAGGCAAGCATAGCAGTAGACGTAGTCTTGCCATGCGCTCCTGTAATCCCTATGACTTTCTTTTCCCTGACCAGAATATTTAACATCTCGGCCCTATGGTATACAGGGATATTCTTCTCCACAGCCGACTTCAATTCAGGATGCAAATCCCCTATAGCAGTAGATCTCACCACCACATCTACAGCCCTATCCTTTAGCACCTCATCCAAAGGGCGAAAGTCCAGCCCTGATGAAACCAATCCCTCTACTATATAGTTCCTTTCCATATCAAAGCCCGAAACCCTATGCCCCAACTGCATAATCATTCGGGCTATCCCACTCATCCCAATACCACCGACCGCCAGTATATGTACATTCATCATATCACCTCTACATCCCAATCAACTACCTGTACCTCAGGTACACTGTTCAAAAAAGATATACACTTCTCTACCACACTATCTAATATACCACGAGATTCCCTCAAAAAGGCAATAGATAATAGAGTCCTCTGCCATTTATCCTTATAATCCGACTCGATAACAGAGGCATTAAAATTATCCCTTATCTTTAGCTTCAATGGCTTCAGTATATGCCGCTTGTATTTAAGCGACCTGGATAACGGGATAATTATCTCCACGTGCAACAATGCAATAAACATAGCGATCTTAAACTCAAAACTTAAATTTCAAAAGTCAAATCCACAGCTTAAAACCTTAAATCTTTTTATTTTATCCTTTCTTTCTCTTCTCTTCATCGTTAGCTGAGCTTCCAATTCTTGCAGTCCGATCTTGCCTCCCTTAACTCCACTCTCTCTGTATCCCATGTTAAAAACAGTTTTGAGCTTTGAGTTGTGGTTTTTAGTTTTGCGTTTTGAGTTTTTAGTTATTTTCATATAATCCAAATCTAATTTATGCCAACCCTTTAAAGAGTTCAAGGAGTCTTCCTGCGGACCTATCCCAGTCAAATCTCCTGACATTCAGCCTACCTTTTTCAGAAAGTGAATTCCTTAATTCCTCATCAAAGGCCAGGCGTTCCATAGCCCTGGCTATCTCCTCTACAGAATAAGGGTCTACCAATATAGCAGAATCACCGACAACCTCTGGCAACGCCGCAGTATTGGAACAGATAACCGCCAGACCACACATCTGGGCCTCAAGCACAGGCAGGCCAAATCCCTCAAACAAAGACGGAAAGACAAAAAACAATGCACCTGAATAAAGGAACCTAAGGTCTTCCCCTGAAACAGTCTCAAGGAATTTAACATCCCTTTCTACTCCCAACCTGGCAGCAAGCTCCCTGTATTGCCCTAAAAATCCACCATGTGCCCCAGCGAATACCAGATAAAATTCACCCTTCAACCTGGAATTGGCAAATGCCTCTATCGTCCTCTTTACATTCTTCCTGGGAACCATCCCCAGTGAAAATATATAGGGCCTATCATTTATCCCAAATCTCTGCCTAAAATCAGACATCTGCAGCTCATCCCCCACCCTTTCCATCCTATCTACCCCATTATATATAACGACAACCTTTTCCTCATCCGCCCCAAGGTGTTCAATTACATCCCTCCTGGTAAACTCAGATATCGCCACCACTCTATCCGCCAGATGCATCGCCCGCCTAAGGCCTTCTATATCCTGGGAAAGGAAATCCTTAATGTATAACGACCTCAAATCGTGAACAGTAATAACCTTCCTAAAGCGTCCCCATCGTGGCAGGTTATGCCCAGCAGGCTGCCAGAACACCCTAACAGCTTTTTTTATGCAAAAGAAAGGCACTGCCAGGTCATTCCACAAAAATCTTTTCCCGGTAAAACTCCTATCAGGCACAGGCAGAATAGTCTTATTAAAATTAGTGCCCACATCCAGGGGCAGGTCCGACGGCCTGACCCTCAAACCAGTTGCCAGCAAGAAGTAATTGTTTTGAGAATCTATCCTGGAAAGCCCCTCGACCATACCCTGGGTATAAGCCCAGAGACCTGTCCTACTATGCGCCTGAACAGTCCTGACATCAATAGCTATATTCATCCACAAAGCTCCTCTAAAATAGAATCAAGCCCATAATAACCAATAAAGGCGGGGTAACCCCGCCTTTATGGTCCAGGCAAAACAGATAATCACTTACCTTCTAGGCTTTTTGCCCTTTTTCCCCTGCCCCTTAGCCTTTCTGCCAGAGGCATTCCTTATAGCTGCCTGAGCAGCAGCAAGCCTTGCAATAGGAACGCGGAACGGCGAGCAGCTAACGTAATTAAGCCCTATCCTGTGGCAGAAGTCAATAGTATCAGGATCGCCGCCATGCTCACCGCAGATACCGAGTTTTAATTCCGGCTTTATGGACCTGCCCAGATCCGATGCAATTTGCATAAGTTTACCAACACCTGCCTGATCAAGGCTGACAAATGGGTCCTTTTCATAGATGCCCTTCTCTATATACTCAGGGAGAAACTTGCCAGAATCATCGCGAGAAAAACCACAACCCATCTGCGTAAGGTCATTGGTTCCAAAGCTAAAGAAGTCTGCCTCCTGAGCAATCTCATCAGCAGTTATGGCTGCGCGCGGGACCTCTATCATGGTCCCCACCTTATACTTAATCTTAACACCCTTCTCAGCCATAACCTCTTTCGCCGCATTTATAACGACCTCTTTCATAAGCTCAAGCTCTTTCACATGGCCAACCAAAGGAATCATAACCTCAGGCTCAACCTTGATCTTCTCCTTAGCCAGCTCTGCTGCTGCCTCAAAGATAGCCCTTGCCTGCATCTCGTATATCTCAGGATAGGTGATACCAAGGCGGCATCCACGATGGCCAAGCATAGGGTTAAACTCGTGAAGCTCAGTCACAGCCTCCTTTATCGTCTCAAAAGGAACATTTATCTGCTCAGAGAGCTCCTGCATCTCCTCATCCGTATGAGGCAAGAACTCGTGCAAAGGCGGATCCAGGAGCCTTATCGTAACAGGAAGCCCCTTCATCACCTTAAATAACTCCTTAAAGTCGCCCTTCTGCATAGGAAGGAGCTTTTTAAGGGCCTTCTCTCTTGCCTCTTTATCATCTCTTGCGATTATCATCTCGCGAACAGCCGGGATTCTATCCTCCGCAAAGAACATGTGTTCTGTGCGGCAAAGCCCAATTCCCTCTGCGCCAAAGTCCCTTGCAACCTGTGCATCGTGAGGGGTATCAGCATTCGTGCGCACGTTAAGCTCTCTAATGTCATCTGCCCACTTCATAAGCTGTTTAAACTCACCAGCGATCTCTGGCTCAATGAGCTTTGCCTGGCCAAGATACACATCGCCAGTTGAACCATTCAAGCTGATCCAATCACCCTCTTTTACCTCAATACCATCCTTGGTAACAAAACGCTTCTCATCCTCATATACAGTAATGTCGCCACAACCAACAACACAGCACTTACCCATACCTCGGCCGACAACCGCCGCATGAGAGGTCATACCACCCCTTGCAGTCAGGATACCCTCAGCTGCCGCCATACCGCCTACATCTTCGGGAGAAGTCTCAAGCCTAACCAATACTACCTTATCTCCCTTCTCCTTCCTCGCTATAGCATCCTCAGCGGTAAAGACCACCTGACCAACCGCCGCGCCAGGAGAAGCTGGCAGACCCTTAGCAATAACCTTTAAATCCTGCTTCGGATCTATCATAGGATGGAGAAGCTGATCCAGCTGAGATGGAGCAACTCTCATAACAGCTTCTTCCTTAGAGATAAGTTTTTCTTTTACCATATCCACAGCGATTTTTACCGCTGCCTTAGCAGTCCTCTTGCCGGTCCTTGTCTGAAGGAGATAAAGTACGCCATCCTCAACAGTAAACTCAAGGTCCTGCATATCGCGATAGTGCTTCTCCAAGGTCTTATACACCTTAACGAGCTGCTTATACACCTTAGGCATCTCCTTTGCCAGCTGGTCAATTGGCTCAGGAGTCCTTATGCCAGCAACAACGTCCTCTCCCTGGGCATTGATAAGGAACTCGCCAAAGAACCTCTTCTCGCCAGTGCTGGGATCCCTCGTAAACGCAACACCTGTTCCAGAAGTCGGGCCTAAGTTACCAAACACCATAGACTGGACATTAACAGCAGTCCCCAAGTCATCGGGAATCTCGTTTATCTTCCTATAAGTAATAGCCCTTGGGTTATTCCATGAAGAAAAAACAGCATCTATTGCCATATCAAGCTGTTTTCTTGGGTCCTGAGGAAGCTCAAAGCCCTTCTCCTTCTTAATCAAAGCCTTATACCTATCAACCAATTCCTTTAACGCATCCACATCAAGCTCTGTATCCAACTCAACGCCGCGGCTTTTCTTAACCTCTTCAAGCTCGTGCTCAAACTTACTATGCTCAATCCCAAGGACAACGTTTCCAAACATCTGGATAAACCTGCGGTAAGAATCCCATGCAAAACGAGGATTATTTGCTCTCTCTGCAAGACCTTCAACAGTCTCATCATTTAAACCAAGGTTAAGGATAGTATCCATCATTCCGGGCATAGAAATCGGCGCCCCAGAACGAACAGAGACAAGCAAAGGATTTTTTGGATCGCCAAATTTTTTCTTCATTGCCTTCTCTAACTTGGCAAGATTCTTCTCAATCTCTGCCTTTAAAGAAGGTGGATACTTCTTGCCGTGCTTATAGTAATAAGCGCAGACCTCTGTCGTGATAGTAAATCCAGGAGGCACAGGTATGCCGATATTCGTCATTTCAGCCAAGTTTGCCCCCTTTCCTCCAAGGAGCATCTTCATCTTAGCGCTACCCTCTGCCTTGCCATTGCCAAAGAAATAAACATACTTTGGCGCCTTTTTTGAACCTGCTGACTTAGCAGCCTTCCTCTTGCATGCCATAACACGTCCCTCCTTTTTTTGTAAATAAAGCTATATTAGCTATTCAAACCACCTATACTTTTAGATAGATAATATACTCCAAAAATCAGTGTTTTCCAAGAACAAAACCTGTCTCTTATACACATCT
>WGAY01000036.1 GCA_015494585.1 Candidatus Omnitrophota bacterium
CCTGCCATACTCTTCCCTGGCATACCGATCGAGAGGAGCGCAATCCCCATAGCCATAGTAGCGGCTATGTATCTTCTTATTCTATAGACCTTATCCATAAGAGAGGCAGGATTGATTATCCTTATGCCGCTCTTTAGATACCTCATCACAGACAGACTGGCGCCCCTTATCTTCTTCACAGTTGCATTCTTAAGAGAAAATACTATTCCCCCGCTTATCCTATCCTCTCCACCGATATTGTAATAGTCCCGTGCATAGTCCTCTAAAACCTGCCTGCGCCAAAATACCCCATCTACAGGGACAACCAACCCGCCATCCCCTAACTTCACCAGGCCCTCCTCCTTTAGCAAGCGGCTTATGACAAACATCCTGGCCACCTGCCTCAGCTCAAAAAATTCATCCGAGTTATTTACAATCCTATCCAGTTCTTCTAAAATTGACTGGCCAATAGAGGCAGTATCCGTGCCCATCTCAGAATAAAACTCTATCCTTGGCCTCAGTCCTATATGATTTATAATCAAACCACCTTCATCCTCCTCAACGACCACATCGGATATCTCAAGCCATACCCTGAACCTGTTAATTCCTAATTCACTATTATCCCCATAGAAGAGTGCATCCTTGGCCATTATGCGATCTACTAAGCGTTTTAGCCTGAGGTCTGCCTTTAGCATAATGCGGCCAGAGACTGTATCGTAAAGGCCTGAATTGATTATCTTGCTATCCCGTGCGTAAGGATTCAGGTCAACGGTTATCTCTTCATCTGCAAGCCTCAACATCTCGGCAAAAAGCCTGAGATCTCTGGCCTTATCTGAGGGAGCAATATTTACATTGGAAGGGTAGAGAAGATCAAAGCCAGCCTTATCAATGTTTCCGGAGTATACCACACCACAGACTACAGCATTCGCAGACAAACTGCCCTGATAGGCCAGCAATGTGTCTAAACCAAGGTTGTTTAATATCAATAGTACAGCTAGTAGTGTACTTATTATCTTCATAATAAATTACACCATCCCCAACTAGAAAGTATAGTCTAAAACCAGAGATTTGCAACCAAACGACTCTAAGATATATCTCAAAGAGATAGTAAATAATTTATGCAGGGAATGCCAATTTTCCATAGACACCATCATATCCCGGAGAAAATCTCACTTTTCCATTACGGACAGCCTCTATTACCCCCTTGACATCCTCAGGTAGTTGGACCTCCTCTAGGGAGCAATCCCCCGAAAGTATGTCGAATTCGCTATGAGACTCAATGGCCTTTACATACATAGACATCACTGCCTTTGAGGTCTTTCCTTTACCCAGGGCAAAGGAGATTATGTCTAGGAGAGGTACCTGGTATCTATATCCTATTCGTGAATCATCCGTCCGTCTATACATACGTGCAGCTAGCCTGTATACCCTATTAAGGACGCCTATGGTCAACTCCTTACCGCATACAGGACAGACTTGACCATATCTGGCTGACTCTTGCGGATGCATACAAATCGAACAATTTCTATGCCCATCGTAATGATATTTCCCCTCTTCAGGGAAGAATTCCACCGTATAGAGGATACGGTCTTTATCCTTTGTATGCAAGGCCTGCCTTATCTCTTGGAAAGAAAGGCACGTAGAGAACACTGTTGCCTCTCGACCTATATTGATTGGAGAATGGGCATCCGAACTAGAGATCAGGGTAAAGCAATCCAGAAACCCTACCATCCAGTTCATCGGTGGATCTGAGGAAAGACCGGTCTCAAAACCAAGGACATTTTCAGGAACACCATAAGGAAAAACCTCGGATAGAGAATCAAACCCTGATTTTGCGCCGAAGACTGAATACCAAGGAGTCCATATGTGCGCAAATACCACAAAGCTCATCGGAGAAATTCGATTAATCGCCTCACACATATCAGCGACATCTAACTTCAATATAGGCCGTCCATCTGCGTAAATATTTCCATATCTAGAGAGGTATTCCTGTATTCTGAAGGCATCTTCGAAAAGCGGAGAATAGATAATGGTATGGATGCGATATGTTTTCTTGCCTCTCGAAAAAATATTACTAACCTCAACCGATAATACGTAATCTATCCCAGCGTATCTCCATATACCAAAGCGATGAGTCAGTTGTAGCTTCTTTTTTAGATAAGCGAGCCAATCTGGATGGGTAAAATCAGAGGTGGCCAGAAGGGATAGGCCCTTTCTCCTAGCCCATAGAGAAAGGTTATCCAGGGTCATCTCTCTACTGGTAGCACGTGAAAACGGAGAGTGCAGGTGAAGGTCAGCGATATAATTCATCTCTTCCTACAAAGAAAGCCTACCTTCATAGAGGGCCTTACCAACGACAACACCCCAAAGGTTCACAAGGGAAACAGACAAATCCTCGAGGGCCTCTATATCTTTTCTCGACGATACCCCACCCGAAGCTATCACCAAACCATCAAAGGCATTACAGATCTCCCTGTATAAATCGAGATTAACTCCCGAAAGCATCCCATCTCTGGAGATATCCGTGCACAACAACCATTTCAATCCATCTCTATTCAATGCCTCTATCGCCTCAACCATTGCAAGGCCGGCATCCTCCTGCCAGCCCCTAACCCGTACGGATCCATTCAATACATCCATACCAACCACTATTCTTTCTATGCCAAATCTCTCCAAGGCCCTTTTGACAAAACCCTCTTCTGTGAAGGCCTTTGTACCTATAATTACCCTAGCTGCCCCGCTGGAGAGATATTTATCGATATCCTCTATAGTCCTTACACCACCTCCTACCTCTACATTTATACCCGTCAGCGCTACCCTTTCAAGGAGGGGCAATATAGTCTCGATTCCCCCATCTTTGGCACCGGACAAATTAATAAGGTGCAGCCAATGATAACCCTTTCTCTTAAAGTCTTCAGCAAGGGTTGCCACATCAACAGGATATTCCTTAAAACGGTTATAATCTCCCTGTTGGAGTCGCACTACTTTACCATCCAATATGTCTATGGCAGGAAGGATTGTCAGCATCTCTGTACAAAGTTCTCCAATAAACGCAGACCAAGGCTCTGGCTCTTCTCAGGATGAAACTGCACTCCGTAAGCACTGCCCACCCTAAGTGCAGAGACAAACTCTGTGCTATAGTCGGTCGTAGCAATGATAAGATTCCCCTCTATCGTAGAAGGTATATAAAAGGAATGGCAGAAATAAAAATAGGCCCCCGTATCTATGCCGTCAAAAACTGGATCTTGCTCTTTAATGTCCACTCTATTCCACCCCATATGCGGGACCTTCATCTCCCTGGAGGGCAAAAATCTCTTAACCGTCTCAGGTATAATCCCAAAACCCTCGACACCCGGGCTCTCCTCGGAGGCCTTGCACAATATCTGCATCCCAAGGCATATACCGAGATAAGGGTATCCGTCTTTCAAGATATGCTCAACCACATTCCACAGCCCCCTACCCTTGAGACCCTCCACTGTGTCTCCAAAGGCCCCTACTCCTGGCAGGACAAATTTATCAAAATCACTCGGATCAAACTCCCTATCCACAACCACTACATCAGCACCCACCTTCTCTAGGGCCTTGGCAACACTTCGAATGTTTCCCATACCGTAGTCTATGACCGCTATCCTCACAAACCCTCCTGTAGTCCAGATCTAAGTCCTTCGCAATCCCGACAGGACCGTACTGATAAGGTATAGCACTGCCATCCTAATCGCTACTCCATTAGTAACCTGATTAAGTATTATAGAATGGTCACTCTCAGTAGCGCGAGGTGTAAGCTCTATACCCCTATTAACCGGCCCCGGATGCATGAGTAGAACACGCCGCCGAAGCCTCTTTAACCTATCATCGGTCATACCATAAAGCCTATGATATTCTCGAAGCGAAGGGAACAGGCCACTTTCCTGTCTTTCTTTTTGAATCCTAAGAAAGATAAGTACATCCTTGCCTCCTATGGCCTCATCCAGATCCGTATAGACTGAGGCCATCTCCTCTATTCCCCTGGGCATCAGGGAGAGGGGACCACACACACTGACATCTGCCCCCATTTTAGAAAGGCCCCATATATCGCTCCTGGCCACACGAGAGTGGAGGATATCCCCTACTATCAGGACCTTTACTCCATCAAGGCCGCCAAGGCGATCCCTTATTGAAAGCATATCCAATAGGGCCTGGGTAGGGTGCTCGTGCATCCCATCTCCTGCATTCACAATACCCATATCCGGCAGGGCACCTGCCAGCAACTCCGGCGCACCAGCCATAGAATGTCTCAACACGATGATGTCGCAGACCAGGGCCCGTAAATTCTTTGCCGTATCGAGGAGGGTCTCGCCCTTAACTACACTGCTAAACGAACCAGAGACATTTATTGTATCTGCACTAAGGCGTTTTGCCGCTAGCTCAAAAGAAATACGGGTACGAGTAGATGGCTCAAAAAAGAGGTTGGCTACCGTCCAGCCCTTTAGGGTAGGGACCTTTTTTACCTCCCTGGTCAGGATTTCCTTAAAGGAATCAGCGGTGTTTAATATCGTCTCTATCTCTTCTCTCTTCAGGTCCTTCAGCCCAATTAAGTCCTTACGCGTCCAACTCATCTAATCACCACCTGATCAACGCCATCGACTTCCTCAAGCTCAACATATACCCGTTTCTCTACCGAACCCGCATCCCAACCAACATAATCAGGACATATGGGCATCTGTCTGCCTGGCCGGCTTACCAGAACCGCCAGTTTGACGAGCTCAGGCCGCCCTATGTCCAGAATAACATCCAAGGCCGCCCTTATTGTCCTGCCCGTAAAGATTACATCATCGACCAGGACAATTCTTTTATCCTGTACCCCACCCGGTATATTAGTCTGTCTGACCTCGGGTATGTCAAAACGGCGTACAAAGTCATCTCTGTATAGATTTATATCTATCTCTCCTACAATGGGTTTAGTCTTTGTTTTGCGCTGAATAATCTTCTGGATCCTACGAGCAAGATAGACCCCTCGCGTGTATATACCGACCAACACTAGATTATCAAGGTCAGGGAAATCAGAAAGGATTGGCATGCAGATTTTCTCTGCAAGCACATTTTTTATCTCTGCGGCGTCTAAAACTCTTCTTCCTTTACCCATTCAGATATAAAGGATAACATATTTCCAAATAAAACTCAAATTAAGAATAAAGCACGCTATTTTTAGTCTTAAGTAGTAATGGGCTCATTATCCAGAAGTGCGCCAAAGTGCCTCAGGGTGCGCTTATACTCATTCCACTGCCCTACATCAAACCAATTCCTTTCCTCAATGGGGAAGACTCCAACCCTCTTTCCATCCTTCATCAATGCCTTTATCAGATCCACCATACTATATTCACAATCTTCAGGTATATAGTCCAGGACAGATGGCTCGGCAATGTAGAAGCCAGTATTTACCAGAAAGTTATAGGCAGGTTTTTCCACTATCTCCTCAAGCAGCCCATCATTACTCACCTGCATCACACCATAGGGGACCACCAACTGTTTTTGGGAAACCACAACTGTAAGGCTATGCTGATTTTCCTGATGTAGCCTTAGCATCCGTTCATAACTATCATCAACGATAATATCGCAGTTCGTTATGAAGAAGGTTCTATCCAACATATCTTTCATCAAAGATAGACTGCCAGCCGTGCCTAGTGGATTATCCTCCTGCACATAATCGATTACATAACTACGGTTATCCATAAAATACATTTTTATCATATCTGCCCTGTAGTTCACAGAGAGGACAAAGTGTCTATACCCATAAGAGGAAAACCTCTCCATGATATGCTCAACAATGGGCTTATCGCCTATTGGGATCAAGGGTTTTGGTAGTATCTTGGTAAATGGATCCAATCTCGACCCCTTGCCGCCGGCCATTATTACCACCCTATGGGTGGTATCCAGCTTTGGACGGGCAAAAAAGTCTCTCCATAGATAGAGATCCACCAGGCGGCCTTCCTCATCCAGAACAGGTATATGCTCAAGCCTGTGTTCGAGCATCATCTCCTTTGCCTTAAGGGCGGCATCTAATTCATAGGAATAACAGACCCTCGGAGCCCTCGTCATAACCTCTTTCACAGGTCTCGTTATAGGAATATGCTTCAGTAAGGCGCGTCGCAGGTCCCCGTCAACAAATACACCTAACAGCCTGAAGTCAGAATCCACCACCAGGGCAATCTTCTCCCCACCTTCGGCCACCTTCCTGGCAGCCTCCTCTATTGAGACATCCGGAGATATACATAACCGCCTAATCTCTGGCCCCATCCCACACCTCTTTTACCATCTCCACCACCCTCTCTACATCCTCCTGCCTCATCCTAATATCAGAGGGCAGACAAAGTGTTGACTCCCACTGGCGAATAGAATTTCCCTTTCCAAAGTAAGGACAATCCTTGTAAGGACGCTGCAGGTGATTCGGCAGCCACAGGGGGCGCACCTGTATACCAACTGAAAGGAGTTCATCTATGAGTCTGTCTCGAAAACGTCTAATATCCTTGCCCTTTAGTTTTATGGCATTTATCCAGAAATTCCCTTCCCCTCTAATGGGTTCAAGAATCGATATACCCCCAACTCGCCTAAAAGCCTTTTTATACCACTGATGTATCATCTTTTTTTTATCCAGATGCTCCTGGATGTGCTTTAGCTGAGATATCCCAAGTCCTGCCTGTAAGGCAGACATCCGATAATTATAGCCGACATCATTGTGGATGTAATAGAGGCCATCATCCTTTGCCTGCATTCCAAGATAACGCACTTTCTCTATCAAGCGTCTGTTATTCGAGACCACTGCACCACCTGCACCAGTAGTTATAATCTTATTCCCATTGAAGCTCACAACTCCTACATCGCCTATTCCCCCCAGCATCTTCCCAACTAGAGTAGCCCCTAAAGACTCGGTTGCATCTTCAATGAGCCTTATCTTATTATCACGACATATCTCCAATACCTCCTGCATATCACAAGGGTTTCCTAGGACATGGACCACTATCATTGCTTTTACAGGCCTGCCCATGTAGAAGGGCCTACCTCGTTTCCTTTCACAACTGCTAATAAAATCCTTCACAACCCTTGGAGATATATTGAGATCCCTATCCGTATCTATGAAGACTGGCTCGGCTCCAACATAGGCAACCGTATTTACAGGGGCAATAAAGGTAATATCTGGAACGAGTACGATATCTCCCCTGCCTATTCCAAGAGAAAGCAATGCCAGATGCAGGCCTGCCGTCCCAGACTGACAGGCAAACGCATATCTGATGCCCATATATTCAGAAAGCATCTCTTCAAAGGCAGCAACGGCCTCAGAAACAGAAGAGACCCAACCTGAAGCAAGTATTGAACTCAATATAGGGAACGCATCGCTGTGTATGTATGGCTCATTTAGACTATAGCTACCCATAATATCATTCGAATCTCACTCTGGCCACTGCCTCCGCTAGAGTAGGATGGACATAAAGCATCTGCCTTAATTCCTCATAGCTGACAGATTTCTCAATTGCCAGCGTAAATAACGGGATCAACTCCTGGGCATTGGGACCTATCATAGAGGCAAACCTAATTCTGTCGTTTTTGTCGACCCCAATCTTTAACCTTCCAGAAAGAGGATAGATGTAAAACATCTCCCCATGCGGATAATTCACCATACCATAAAATAGATCATCCGATGCAACTCCAACCGAAGCTACAGGTGGAGAGGAAAAGACAACCCTTGGCACAGCAGGATAGGACAGGGGTTGCATCTGACCGAGTATATTCTGTGCAGCTACCCTACCCTCAAAGCTGGCCGTATTAGCATAGAAGGCCCTTCCGATACATTCTCCTATCGCAAATATATTAGATACAGAGGTCCTCAAGAACTCATCCGTCTGGATAAAGCCAGTATCCCCACATACAACCTGCACCCCATTGAGCAATTCATCCAGTGCCTCTCTATCCGCCTCTCTACCAATAGCAATAAGAACCAGATCCGCATCCGAATCTACGGTACAGGGACCACCTAAACGAAATTCCACCCCTGCTTTTCTCATAAATACCCTAAGACGGCTGGCTATATCCCTGTCCTCTCTAGGTAAGATCTCATCCGCCACATCGCATACTATTATCTTTTTCGCAACAGAGCTATACATAAAGGCAAATTCAATCCCTATGGCTCCGGCTCCAATTATCTGCATCTTATTGATGTTCTCAGGTAATTGCCACAACAGTTGCTCGGCAAAGAATACACGATTATTATCCACAGAAATACCTGGAATGGAACGCGGACGGGAACCCACCGCCAGAACAATATACTCACCTTCAAATCTCTGCCCATCAATCAAGACGGTGTGCTGATCAGACAAACAAGCCCTTCCATAGACTACATCTATCCCTCGCTTGACCAGACTCTTCTCTATCGCCAGATTTAGAGAATCAACCATCCTGCGTTGTTTGTACAGAAACTCTGGATCGCCAGAAAATTTTAGGCGAAATTTGGTAGGCATACAGCCATAATTAAGGCAGGTCCCACCCAACGGATCTTTATCGACGATAAGAACCTTCTTTTTGTGCGCAGCTAGGTATTTCGCACAGGAAAGTCCTGCCGGACCAGCGCCTATAATTATTGCATCGTAACGCATATCTATCCCCCATTAATACGAGTCATTACAAACACATTACGTGTTAATATCCTATATCAAAACCAGAATAAAGGGAATAAAATCTTTCAAGCCTATCGCAGTTGCCCCGCTAGGAATCCAGTAGAAAGTGCAAACTGTATATTGAATCCCCCTGTTGGCCCAGAAGGCTCCAGCACCTCCCCAGCAAAATACATCCCCTTGACAATCCTAGACTCTATAGTATTGGGATTGACCTCCCTGACATCCACACCGCCGTGCGTCACAAAGGCCCATTCCAGGGGTGGACCCGAAGCTATCTTCAGGGGGAAGAACTTTATACCAGAGACAAGACGGTGGACTTCAGATCTGGAGAGGTTTGTCACCTTTTTATTAAGAGGCAAATCCAAACTAGCCAGGAGAAAAACTATCAATGCATCTGGCAGGATCTTGTTCACTATATTGCGCAAGGATCTCTTGGGATGGTCTTGGAATAAACCGACTACCTTCTCCCTCAATCTTTCAAAATCAAGGGAAGGCAATAAGTCAATATTAAGCGTCCCCCTGCAGGTAAGCAAAAACCTGCTTATATTGTGGACAGCCGGTCCGGATATACCATCGTGAGTAAAGATAATGCTGCCTCTTTCGACTAACTTATGCAACGGACAAGTATGCCGTAAAACAACATCCTTTATTGTTATGCCTTTCAACGAAACAAGATCCTCCTCTGTATTCAGGGAACAGAGGTGGGGTATAAGTTCGGTGATGGTATGCCCCATCTTCCTAAGTAAATCAAAACTACGCCCATCAGTGCAGCACTTCGAAGAAAAACTGGCTCCTCCAGTAGCAACTATTAATCTATCAAAGGTAAGAGGTCCCATACCCCTAAGATAAACAACAAACATATCCCCTTCTTTCTCAAGAGAATATACCCTGTTTCCCAAAAGAGTTGATATCGACCTTTTGGCAATTTGCTGTCTGAAGAAATCAACTACATCCTTCGCCTTGCCTGAAGCAGGAAAGATGCGACCATCCTCTTCCTTTAGAGCCAATCCGTTCTCCTCGAAAAACCTTATCGCATCCTCATTTGAAAATGACATAAAGGCAGGCTTAAAAAATCGCCCGTATTCCCTGAATCTTTCCAGAAACTCCGGCCCAAACAAGGTATTGGTAATATTACACCTACCACCACCACTTATCAGGAGTTTACAGCCTATATCCTTATTCTGTTCAATAAGAGAAACCTGCCAGCCCTTATCTGCAGCGGATATCGCGGCCATAAGCCCTGCAGGGCCAGCGCCGATTATACCAACTCTCATAACATCTTTTTGATACCTTCAAAATTATTGTCTCTTACCAATCATCTTCAGAAATTCCCTCTCCCCTATAATCCGAAGGCCAAGTTCCTTTGCCTTGGTATACTTGCTCCCAGGTTTTTTCCCCACCACCACAAAGTCAACTGATCTGCCCACACTACCCGCAACCCTGCCCCCCATAGAGGTTACCAGTTCCTTTGCCTTAGAACGCGGGAAGGAATCCAACTCCCCTGTAAACACAAAGACCTTTCCAAGTAAATCCTGTCTTGTGGAAGAGACTATCTTTCTGGTATTTACTCCCAGGACTTTCAACTCATCTATCAACTGGAGATTGTGTCTGTCTGAAAAAAATGCGATAATACTTCCAGCAACTTTTTCGCCAATGTCAGGTATAGATATCAATTCCTCAAAATTGGCCCTAATAAGGGCATCTATATCTAGAAATCTCTCAGCCAATACATAGGAAATCTTTTCCCCGACATAACGAATACCAAGGGCATAAATGAATCTATTAAGATCTCGACCCTTACTCTTTTCTATCGCATTCAAGAGATTATTGGCCCTTTTTTCTTTAAAAAGAGGTAAAGACAAGAGGTCCTCCTTTGTCAATCGGTATATATCTGCCACTGTCTTTAATTTTCCCCTCTCAAGCAGGGCATCTACAACCGCTTCGCCAAAGCCCTCTATATCCATCGCTGGTTTACTTGCCCAGAACAGCAAGGCCGCCCTTATCTGTGCCGGACAAGAGCGGTTTACACACCTGTAGGCCACCTCGCCCTCCAACCTAACCACTCTTGAGCCACAAACAGGACATAGAGACGGGACTTCAATTGGCTTCTCCTTTCCAGTTCTCTGCTCGACCAATACCTTAACTATATGAGGGATAACATCCCCAGCCCTTTCTACCACCACCCAATCCCCCAGCCTTATTCCAAGTCTCTCGATCTCGTCAAAATTATGTAGGGTAGACCTGCTTATTACCACTCCGCCGCATTCAACCGGCTCAAGATTCGCCACCGGTGTTATCACCCCTGTCCTTCCTACCTGGAATGATACAGATAATAACTTCGTCAGGGCCTGGTGGGCAGGAAATTTAAAGGCAATGGCCCACCTGGGAGACTTTGCAGTGAAACCCAGCTTTTCCTGAATAGAGAAATCATCTACCTTGACCACCACTCCATCGATATCATAGGGAAGACTATCACGTATCGAAAGCGCATTCTCATAAAAGTCCCTTACATCCTCTAGACGGTCGCACTTCCGTCTATTAGGCTCAACAGGAACAAACAAAGACGCCATCAAATCCATAAATTCACTATGTGAGCTACAAAGCAAGGGTTCTAGTCGTCCAAAAGAATGGGCAAAAAAGTGCAAGTTTCGACGAGATACTTCCTTTGGATCTAGAAGTTTAAGACTACCTGCCGCTGCATTTCTCGTATTGGCAAAGACATCCAGGCCTTCCTCCTGCCTGCGCGTGTTTATCCTCTCAAGGTCCTGTCTGCGCATATAGACCTCGCCCCGCACATCCAGATATTCAGGAACGGCCTTTCCTGTCAAGCTCAGAGGCAATTCCCTTATGGTCCTGACATTAGCAGTTATATCCTCTCCTTCTATACCATTTCCCCTGGTTATAGCACGCAAGAGACTGCCTCTTTCGTATATAACCGATATACCAACTCCGTCTATTTTCAATTCACAGACCATCTCTGGCAGAAAACCCAACGCCTTCTCTAGTCTCGCTGCCCATTCCAGAAACTCCTCATAGGAATACACATTATCCAGAGAGTACATCCTGGGATTATGTCTAACCACAGCAAAACTCGATCGCTCTGGAAATGCACCCACCTTCTTGGTAGGCGAATCAGGGGAATCGAATTCAGGATACTGCCTCTCTAGACGGGAAAGCTCCCTTAACAGCTTATCGTACTCAAAATCACTTATCTGGGGCTTTGCCTCGACATAATAGAGGTAATTGTGTCTCTGTATCTGCCTGCGTAGATCCTCTATCCTCTTGCGAATCTTACTTTTATCCATAGATAACCCCTGTACAATTCTTCCTTATTTGAAAATACACGGGCAAAGGCCCTATCCTCTGTATCTCCTACATTATATCACAGAACCTTGCCTTACAACCAAAGACAGGAAAGCAAGGATTTTGTCACTCAAATGTCACTCATTTTGTCATCACTTGTGAGACTGATTTTTCCTGAAAGAATTAGTCTCACTAGGAGAGAGGGGGAAATATAAGGGGAGAAGACTAAAATATTATCGAATAGAAGATAATCCCACCCTTCGGGCCTGGTCTCTGAGCTTCTTCGCCTGACATCTGATAGAGATTGTCCCTTAATTTGAATATCTCTTTGAAAAATAGTCCTATCTTTGTATCCAATCTTAGGGCACGCTGACGGGCATAGTATTTAAACTCTTGGATAATCCCGCCCCCTTGTGAACTGTCTTTTTCCTGGGAAGAAAGGATATTTTTTTCTGTAAGGACCTCGGCTAGCATTACTGTCTTGGCATCTGCTGAGACGATTTTCTGCATTATTGTATCTACATCATCCATAACTGCCATTACATCATCTACAGCAAGATAATTCTCTAATGCCTCCTCTACTGCACCTCTATCATTATCGGAAAAGGCCAATGTTAGCTCGTAATAGAGTCCCTTTGCCTCTTCAGATACAGATACCTCCTTTACTCCCGAAACCCCCTTGAGGTCCTCCTCGAATTCTTTTCGTTCTTTCTGAATCAGTTTATCCCACTTCCTATTTGCTTTGACATACGCGGTAAGGATCTTATTATATGAAGGGAATTCATTGGCAAAAAAGGCCCGTACTTTATAATGGATATCCTCTGGTCCCTTCTCAAGTATCGCTTTGGCCCTTTCTGAAAGTGATTTCCCTTGCAAATATCTATCTAACAGCCCGGGATCCTTCCGGAACTTCCTCTCAAAGACCTCGTGTAAAAATGCTAGGATAGCTGCATTCTTCAAATCTTCCTCAGACATAAATCCCCTACCATAGATGGCATTATAATATTCAGGATTACCCTTGCCTAGTATAGCCTCAAACAGCCCCTTATAGAGGGCTATGTTGTCTCTATCGTTATAACCAAAGAGGTCAAAGGCAACCTCTTCTATCTCGTAAAGTCCAACCGAGGAAAACACAACATCTATATCCCTATCTGAAACAAGCCCATTTAATCCTTTCTCTTCTTTGACAAAATCAATTATTGCTGACTTGACTTCTCCCAGTTCATCCTCAGAGAAGACTTCAGTTAATCTCTTTACCTCTACCACCTCCTCCAGTTCCTCACCCTTGCTCTCAATACTAGCCAGAAGTCTTCCCATCCCTGGCTCAAAGACAACATCTACAGAACCAATGTTGTTCCCCTTATCCTTTCTCTTCTCTAAGAGGGAATAGATGTAATAGGCCAATAATGTACCTGTGCTTACTCCAAGTCCTGCCCATATAAGGGCTGTTGGCATTGGTTCCTCCTTGACAAAGCCTGCGGATTTTAAGAAGTTGTATGCAATATCTAAGTCCTTGCCGTTTACTCGCTCCTGTGTAAAATAGGCCGCCTCACCACTAGTGAGAGGAGGCAACTTGTATACGTAGATACGATGGCCATTCCAGTTCATCACATCTTTTAAAATGGCCTTCCTCTGGAGACGACCAAAAAACAGGTCCCCGGTTATGTCAGGGAATTCAACATCTATAGTGATAACAAATCTCTCTCCTCTCAGCAGATCTACGAAGATTATGTCCTTATGAAGGTCCAATAATTGCTTTATCTCATAGGCAATCTTATACACATCGCCCCCTGCCACTGCTGGCATTGGCATTCCAAAGAGATAGTAAAGTCCGGCTGCAGAGGCAATCAAGACTAGTCCAGCAAGCCCCTTTAAGGTTGGCTTTATCTCTGCCTTTCTCTTTTCTTCTATAGTTTGTCTGCCTTTATCAGGCGAATATTGGGGGGCAGTCTTATCTATTTTTTCATTTTGGGCAGGGTTCTGAGCAAGGAACTCGAAAGTCTCCTCTACATCAGGGACCTCTTTTGGCTTCAGGCGTTGTTTTGTATCCAGGACAATACCGCCGCCGTAAAACTGCCAATCATCACCATAGGAATCCCAGAGACTGCGTTTATACATAATCACATACTGATCAAGATACTCTCTAGGAGTCCAATGGGATGTGGACTGCAGCCCGTCTATCTCTCCACTATCAGCAAGCTCTGAAAAGGCAAAGTCTATTTTATCCCTAGCAAATTTCTTGTACCACTGGGCAATTATGCATGCATTGTATACCTGGCGTAGGAGGGTATACTTTACATCACTGTTCACCAATTCTATTAATCTGGGTAGTAATTTTTCCTTTATCAGTCCTTCTGCATACCTGTCAAATTTTTTCTGGTACTCATCGGCATCAGCTGGCGTATGTATCTGAAACTTTACATCAAAGGTGGCATTCTTTATACAGAATCCTGTCCTAGACATAAAGGACTCTATTTCTCCAGGTACTATCCAGAACCTTGGGTCAAACTGCCAGTTGTCTTTTTCAGGGGCAATGGATGCACCATAGTCCAATAGATCATCCCAGATTCCCAGCTCCTGAGAGAGCTGTTTCACATCCTCTTTAAGCTTTACATCTGAATACATCAAGACCTTGCCTATATCAGTATAGAGGAGCTCATGACCGATAACCTGCAAATCGTTCAGGTTAACATTCAGGTTGACCCATAGCTGGGTATCGGGTATGGCCAGGGCCAGTAAAAAGAATTTTATGTTTTCTTTTCTCTGCCTTTCATCTATCCCCCTATTCCTGGAGTGTTTCCAGGCAAATATTATGTTCCCACCATCGTTGCTTACATCCTTAAGATCTATCCCTATCAAATAGGTAGTGGGGACATATCCTAGCACCTGAGAGACATCAGGATAGTCAAATGTCACTACAACAGGGTTAGCATAAACTGGATAGGCATTAAATATCAAAGAAATACTGATGACCACCACAAACAACCAGTAACCTAACTTCCTACACCGCATACAGCCTCCCTATTCTTCCACAACTATTGCATCCCCCTGTAATCCCATCCGTTCCCTTGACTGAAGTATAGTAGAAAATAGCCGAAAGTCAATTTCGAGGAGAAAAATGATTATCTCTCGCAAGACAGACAATTGAACTGTATTGAATCAAAGAGGACCTGTTCGCATTCTTTTCTTTTGCAGCGTATCTTACCTAGAGAATTTATCTCCTTACCTTCCAAAGAATTATAAAATCGCAGTCTGCCTGTTGGGCCAAAATGGGTATAGGGGAGGACCACCCGAAAGCGCGGGATATCGCACTTCAGATATAGCAGTACCGCCCTGCCCGTGTTTATGACCTTGCAGACATTCCCCCTTACCAGCCTCACATAGCCCTTAAATCTCTCCGCCTCCTCGGGAGGGATTATAGGCCTATCTGCCCAGACTCCCTTTCTCTCCCGTATCACCTCTAATTGGGCAGAACAAAATCGTCGTGCATATTTTTCGTTTGGCCACATAAAGAACATATAGGCCAATCCCTCTTTCAACAGTTTTTCATTAACAAGTGTATTATTGACCCAGACATAGGCCAATAGTCTCCCATATTTATCCCTTTTTACCTTATCGAATTCTAGTCTTATCTGCTTGCCTTTTACTAATTTTTTGTTAAACTCCCTTGCCTCTCGCGAAAACGGTTGAAATACCTCAACCCACATACCATTTTTATGAATCCTGCATTCAGGTGTATCTATCCCAAGATATCGAACCTTTTCCCCTGTATTAAGGATAACTGTATCACCATCTATTACATCAACTACAAACAGGGATCTATGCAAAACAAAGAGACGAGATAAAAGGAAAAAAATCGCTATAATCGCGATGAAGATAAAAAGGAAGGGAAATAACCTTTTTCTATTGACCAAATATCTAAATACCTTTTTTGAGGACACGAGAATAACAAAAGACGGCAAAGGAAATTATCAAAATCCATGAAACACCCATAAAAAACCAACCACTAATTGTCATCTTTAGCCCCTTTATTCTTCTTAACTTCTATCTTTATTTTACATATTATACCCCTGATATTCAAGACTATCTCACCCCCATCGGCTGAAAAGTAATGCAAAGGCCCTAGATGCTGTCCCACTTCTATGACTGTATTACCCAAGAGTACTCGCGGTTTCCCTTCTCTGGGGATAACAATAAGGACTTCGTTTGGATTTTTTTTCAAAGGCCTGAATATATCCCTTACCCCGGAAGTAACATCTTTATCTGTAACACCATCCTGCGAGGCAAATGCAAATCGAATACAGAAAAGGCAGAGAAAAAGAAACAACACCAAGGTTTTCCTCTGGAGCATGGCAGTTCCCCCTTACCTAATAAATCCCATCATAACTTCAACTGATCTGGTTTATATTTAAATATAACTGTTATGTCCAACAATAGTCGTTCTTTTTTCTGAAGTTCTGCCCAGCTTATCTCCATACTCTCAAGCTGATAGACCAAGTTCTTATTCAATACACGGAAGAAATCCTGAAGCTTATCCGAATCAACATAGGCCTTTATCTTTACTGGGACAAGTACCAAATTGAGATTGTCTTTCTGCTCGTATCGTATCTTACCTATCTTCAGATACACATCGTATATTCCAACCTCATGCAACAGAGTAAGCAAAGTATCGAATACCTCATTATTAACATATGGGGTATCCATCCCCATATAATCTTCAACTTTATCTTTTAATTCCTTATAACGACGCAAAAGACGGCGATAATTTATAACCAGTTCATCTCCTCTCCTGCGCCAGATCTGCTCTTGATCATATATGTATTGACTCCTCAAAAGGATAAACATTGCCGGCGAAATAATAAAAGCGAAAAACAATACAGTAAAAAGCAAAAGTGAATAATTGAGGAATTTGTTTACAAAAGAAATCTGTTTTTGTTTTATATGTAAAATCAAATCAGTCCAAGGATAGAATCGTCTCGCAATCATAACATGCCCTTTGGTTCAAAAATAATAAGGTAAGACATAGTCTGGTTTGCATCGTCAACCATTCCTTGCCTTATCCTTACCCTCTTGACAAAATTTGACATATCAGTAAGAGAAATCGCCGCCCTTAACTCATGGAACTTGCGATTAAAATAGTCTAGGTCATGTTTATCGTCTAACAAAACCATCCCCCTAATCATGAGAAGATGGCGCTTTGCCTTTTTCCCACGAACCCATCTTATATCTCTCACCCATGCATTCTCAGGAAGATATTTGTATAGAAATGGCCACAGTTCTTCCCAAAATTTAGTAAACTCCTGTCGTCTGAGAAATGAAGAATACTGAAGTATATACTGTTTTTTGATCTCCAATTGCATTAGGAGTTTTTCTGCAAACCTGTACCTAGATCTATATATATCCAATAATTTGAAATGGCGATAGATATTGCGCGAAGGACGGATTAACAGGTAATAAGAAGTCAACACTAATATCGTAACCAAACCGATCTTCCACAATAAAGAGATCAAAACCCTATTAATCTGTTTCAGATTTGTATAGTATGTAGAGAAATTGACGATTTTCATATTGTGCCACCTGAATTTCATTTATTATACCACAGGATTCTCGACAATCGTAGCCTGGGAATCAAGATTTACAGAGACTGAGATCATATCACCACGCGAAAGGACACCAATACCAGGAGGGGTACCTGTACTAATAATATCGCCCGGATATAATGTCATAATATGGGACACAAAAGATATCAAATAAGGGATATCAAAAATCATATCCTCACTGGATGAATCCTGAACCAGCTGGCCATTGAGGAAGGTTCGCAGCCGTAGCCTGCTAAAATCTTCTTCCTTTGTTATCGTTATTCGTTTCTCTGCAATTGGACAAAAAGAATCAAACCCCTTAGCCCTGGTCCATTGGCCATCTTTCTTCTGTAAATCCCGCGCTGTAACATCGTTTAAAGCTATCACACCCGAGATTACAGATAATACATCCTCGCGACGGAGGTCCTTACACCTTTTAGAGATGATAACCGCTATCTCGCCCTCGTAATCCACACGACCTACACCAGCTGGGAGGACGATAGGATGTCCGTTCTTCGTTACAGCACTATCTGGTTTCAAAAATAATACAGGCTCTTCCGGTATATCCATATTTAATTCAGAGGCATGCTCTTTATAATTCAAACCAACTAAGATTATCTTCATATTATGCCTCTTTCAAAAACAAGAACAAGACTTGTACTTTCTCTTCCCCGGTCTTTACAACGACAGCGTTTATATAAAGCATCTTAGGACGCCTGCTTACCGGCAGGGCTATCTCACAGGCAAATTCATCAGGAACTATTTCGGAAGAATCTATAATCCTCTTAATCCAGGAGGAAAACACATCATTGGCCGAAAGATTCAATATCCCTGAAAACTTATACTCATCCTGCTCTATCTCAAATAGTGCCTGAGCCCTGGGATTGAGACGAAAGAAGTCTTTCTCTAGGTCAATCCATATAACTGGCTCCTCCATTCGCCTAAGGATCAGGGACAAGGCCCTGTAGTAAAGAAGTACCCTTTCCTGCCTTAGCCTTTCAAATTCGCCAACCTTTCTAATCGCAGAGTTTAGCTGAGATAATATGCGACCGTATACATCAGAACTTTTATAAGCCAAATCTTTTGAAAAATCACCATTCGAAAGGGATTCTACCAAACTAGAGATTTCTTTCAAAAATACATAAGACTTCCAGAAAGAAAATATTTCTACACTCAATAGAAGTATCACTATCGGAATAAAAATAAAAAGGTGTTGAATTATTGAAAGCACCAGTAAAACAATACAGAAAAATAATATCAAGCTATGGAGGATTATATATAACAACATAACTAGCGAGAGAAATTTTTTATGCTTTCATCTGTTCCCACAACTATTAAGACATCGCTGTCTTCAAGGATATCATCTGCCTTTGGCATATCATTTATGATTTCGCGATAGGCCCGTTCACCTGATTCGGTTATCTCTGGTACTTTTTTCTTTATAGCGATGATGTTGATGTGGTACCTATTACGTAATTGCAATTCTTTTATGCTCTTGCCTATGAACTTCTCTGGAACTTTAATTTCAGCAAGGCTGTGGCCGGATGCCAGCGGAATATGTTTTTCAATATGAGAGGTCAACATACTGTTGGCAACCATAACCCCCATTTCCTCTTCTAAATTTATTATCCTGTCGACTTCCATATATTTTAATATCTGGGCCTGCAAATTATCCATTGCCCGAGCAAATATGTTTCTGACGCCCATCTTTTTCAATACACTAGTGGTAAGCAGATTCGCCTCAACATTATCTCCTATACATACAATAGCCGCATCTACATTATCAACCCCTATTGCCTTAAGGGCCTTCTCGTCCGTCGAATCGATACTGACCGCAACCGATACATAATCCTTTATGTCCTCAACCTTCTCTTTATCAACATCTATAGCGATAACCTCCACTCCTTTATCGCTCAAGGTATGCGCTATAGTTGAGCCAAATCTTCCCAGTCCAATAACTGCTATTTGTCTCATTCTTCATCTCCTTAAGGAACAGGAACCTCTTCTAGAATTTTTTTGATTATATCATCTGAAACCATTCCTTCGGCCTCGGCTTCATAGCTTACTATCACTCTATGTCTCAGGATATCATAACAGATAGCCTTGACATCTTCGGGCAGTACAAAGGCCCTTCCATACATAAATGCCCAGGCCCGTGCTGCTATGGCGAGATAGATACTTGCACGAGGCGATGCTCCATAAGTAATCAAATTCTTCAGCCCATCTAGGCCATATTTTTCAGGGAACCTGGTTGCATTCACTATATCTACTATATATCTTTTAACCTTATCGTCTATATATAACTCCCTTACTATCTTTTGCAGAGATAATATTTCTTCCAAAGAAAAAACCTTTTCTACTGTAGGCATCTCCCATCCCGACATTCGATCCAAGATAAGGATCTCTTCTTCTTTAGTAGGATAGGATATTTTCAACTTTAACATAAACCTGTCAACCTGGGCCTCTGGAAGGGGATATGTGCCCTCTTGTTCTATTGGGTTCTGGGTAGCAAACACAATAAACGGCAGTGGAAGTCTATAGGTATTATCTCCTATCGTTACCTGCCGCTCCTGCATTGCCTCAAGTAATGCGCTCTGTACCTTGGCCGGGGCTCTGTTTACTTCATCAGCCAATATTACATTGGCAAATACTGGTCCCTTTTTCACAGAAAATTCACTTCGACCAGGATTATATATAAGGGTCCCTATAATGTCAGCGGGCAATAGATCCGGTGTAAACTGGATACGCTGAAAGTCGCCACTTATACAATCGGCCAATGTCTTGACCGCTAGGGTCTTTGCAAGCCCAGGGACGCCTTCTATCAAAACGTGTCCATTGGATATCAACGCCAGTATCAACCGCGAAATAAGGTACTTCTGCCCCACCACTACCTTGGAAATCTCCATATCCAATCTACGAAGTAGGGCAGATTCCTTTTCAACAATTGCTGTCAATTCCTTTATATCGCTCATAATATCCCCCTCGTATTTTTAATCCGGATTATGCATTAGACGTCTCCATCTTTGCTTGCATTCAATTTCTTTTATCATTAATTAATTTCAAATCAACCGTTTTATCCCTGTGCTAAATAAAACTCAAATCTCAAAGCCAAAAAGTAAAATCCACAACTAAAATCCCTAAAACTGCTATCTATATAGCTATCAACACTATTCTTAACCAGTACGGTTTATTCACATTATAGCTTTCAATTTTTTTATTCCTCTGTCAATAAATTCTATTATATCACAGAACCGCTATTAGATATTCTGGGATTATTATACCATCTCGATATCTATTTAAAAGACGCTAAATTAAGGAAATCGCCTTTTAAAGGATGGGATAACATGGTAGCTTAGGAAATCTTCTAAAAGGCCGTTTAACAAAAGAGAATCTTTTTTTGAAAAAACCACCTTTACTGCTTTATCCAGTGGCATCTTCTCTATTGTCTTGATAGACATAACCATCCCAGCAGACAATCTGGTTGCACCTGGATCCCTATCCTTGCAACTCTGACACAACAAACCACCTTGACTATGGCTAAACCATGCTTGCTTTATATCCCTTTTCAAACAGGCGACACAACCATCTAGATAGGGTCTGAATCCTACTAGATCAAGGAGTTTTATTTCAAAGACACGAGATAAGATAGGTCTTGGAATACGACCTACTAGTTCCAGACAACTCAGAAGCATCTCAAACAGGGCACTATTTGTCTGTCCAATAGGAGAAACCAAGTCAACCAGACGCATAAGACTGCCTGCTGCCTTATAGTCCTCTGGCCTAACTGCCCCAATGTAGGAACGAATTAAATCACATTTGGAAACAAGGTGCAGAGACGACACCCTGGAGGGATAAAAAAACACTTCATTCAGTGTGAATATGTCAACAGAGGATCCAAACTTTTTGGGGTCTTTCCTTATCCCTTTCAATATACCGCTGAACTTGCCCACGTCCGGGGAATAAAATACCGCTACAATGGAGGTCTCTCTTATTGGATATCTTCGAAGGACCAAGCCAACTGTCTTCTTAACTGCCATCCTCTGGGAAAATCCCTTTTTTAAACTGCTCTACTATCTTTTCTATATAGACGCGGCGTTCAACAGAACTTGGGTGGGTAGCCCAGAAATCCTTTATCATACTCTCAGGCACCTCTACCGCAAACCTCTCCCATATATCTTTCCCCACTTCTATATCATAACCCGCACGATATGCAAAATACAGCCCCCAGTAATCGGCCTGTCTCTCTAGATCTCTGGAAAATCCACTTTGGATAGCACCTGTTCCCATGTTGGCTATCTCTCCTCCCACTCCAGGCAGGACTTCATCTAATTTGGCCCCGATAACCGCTCCTAAAAGCCCTGTTATCAGGTTTACCCCTCCCCCTTTGGAATGATGCGACAGCAGGATATGGGCAAGCTCATGTCCAAGAACAACCGCCAACTCATCATCTGATTGAATAAAGCGCATCATCCCGTATGTAACAATTACTGCCTTGGGCGTTGCCATCGAGTTTATCTGGGCATCAGAAGACATATAAAAATCTACCTCTACAGGCCTCCAGTCTAAACGAACCACTCGCTTATACTCTCTGCCCTTCCAAAGAGTTAGTTCCACAAAGCTATTAGGTAAAAAATAATCCAATGCTCGTTTAAAGGCATCATAGCTGCTGACAGAATATCCCCCTACTGCCAATAACATACTGCCAGGTATTATATCGATATTCTCAGCAGAACTGCCCTCTACTGTAGCACAGACTATAGGAAACCGATCATCAGGAAGATCATAGGCTATGCGCATCTGTTCACTATTGTCCGATATTATAAGGCCTATATATGGAAAGTTGCCTCTATAAAAGCGCTTTGGCAAGGCCTTGACAAGCCTGTATCCTACGCTTGCAACTCGCCTCCATAGAGAAACCCTATACCGTACCGCCCTGGCTGCAAGGTCTCTTTGATAAAGGCGCACCTCTTCTTCACTGGCCTTTGGCCCCTCATAGACGCATCCTGAAAGGACAAAGGCAATACCAATGGTTAGAGAAAATAGGCCCAATTTGTATCTTCTATAGTAAAAGCATCCCATAAGACATCCTCAATTTCCCTGTCCCCTACATCTACGACTGAAAAATGGTAACACATATTATCCGGCAGCCGTTTCTCTTTAATAAAGAATAAGGCGGTTTTGATTATAGTTTCTTTCTTTTTTTGTGTTATGCTCTCAAATGCCCTGGCAAAACTACCCTTCCCCCTATGCCTGACCTCTATAAAGTATATATCTCTCTTTCCCCTTTGGGCGATTATATCTATCTCTCCACCCCTTATACGATAATTCCTTCCGAGTATACGGAATCTGTTGGTCTCTAGAAATCGCACTGCTATGTCTTCGTACTGCTTGCCTACCACAATGTAATCTGAGAAACAGGTTCGTAACTGCGTCTATGTACCCTAGAAGGGCCTAATCTATTTATTATCCTTATATGCTCTGCAGTCGCATAACCCTTGTGACGAGAAAAACCATATTCTGGATACAGGACATCTAACCCTCTCATAATCCCGTCCCTGACTACCTTGGCTAATATAGATGCGCAAGAGATCTCAGGAACCAGTATATCTCCCTTTACTACCGATTGACAACATCCTGATAGATCAGAAGGCAGATCTATACTATCCTTACCATCTATTAACACCTCAAACCAATCATCTAGTTGCTTATACTTCTCCAAAAACCTATCCAGGGACCTGGACATTCCCAACAATGTAGCACGCCTTATATTTAATCTATCAATGGTATATACATCCACTATCTCTACTGCCCAATATACGTTTTCAACTATGTACCTAAATGCACGAAGGCGTTGAGAATTATTAAGCCTTTTGGAATCTGTAATCTTTATATCCTCTGGAAAGTCAAACCCTTCGGGTAGGGCCACAGACGCACATACCAATGGACCTGCCAATGGTCCTCTGCCCGCCTCATCAATTCCTATAATCAAGCCTGCTCCTTTACTAGATAAACTCGGATTATCCATTAGAATTCTTTATCTTCCATCGCCCTGTTAATCAAACCTCTCTTCCCTCATCCAAATATAACTCAAATCTAAAATCTCAAAAGTCAAATCCACAGCTTAAAACCTTAAATCTTTTTATTTTATCCCTTTTTCCATTACCCCTTTATCGTCGGCCAAGCTTCCAGTTCCTGCGCAACACCTTTCTCCCTGTAGATCTACCTGCCCTGTGTAAATTAAAATCAGCAATCAGCTTTTACTTTTGAGTTGTGGTTTTTAGTTTTGCGTTTTGAGTTTTTAGTTATTTTAATTTGTCCCACAACGAGTTCCACTATATTACAAATTCCTATTGCATAATTTGGGAGTATCCTTTATCAAGTCCCTAGATTTATTTTCACATAATATCTCTTCTTTAATTCCTGAACAAATTCATCCAGACGCTTTTCAAATTTCTTATTATAGATATAGTTATAAACCATCTCTCGCGCCTCACCAAGGCTCTTAGGACAATTCTTTCTTTTATCCTCAATCCTGAAAAGGATATATCCCGTCGAGACGCGTACAGGCAAGGGATACATCTCCACATCCGGCTTAAACAAGACCTCGGCTATTTCCTTAGATAAGTCCTTACGGGATTTCCATCCAGAGACCTGTCCCTTCCCATACTTTGCAGTGAGGTCTTTCCAAGTAAGACTTCCCTGCTTTAGTTTTATGTATTCATCCATTACCGCCGAATCAAAGGCCATCTCAGAATCATCTTTAAACATACTGCGAGGGATAAAGATAGAGTCTAGTTTTACCATAGTAACAACACAGAAGTCTTTTTTATGTCTCTTATATTCCTTCTCAACCTCAATAGGGTTAATATATATACGTGAACGGACATATTTGGAAACAACCTTGCGGACCATAAGTTGTCTCTCTATCAAGTCATAAAGTTCCTGAAGTGTAAGATGGGACTCTTTGAGAGAATCGATAAAGTCCTCTTCGGTGTTATATCTGGATTTTATCTGTTCTATACGCCTTTCAACGGCATCTGCAGGGACAGTTATATCGTCTTCCTTGGCCTTCAAATATAGTAATTTTTCCTCTATAAGTCTCTCAAGGGCCCTCTTTTTTATTTCACCTTCATTCAAATCCTTATCAGTCAACTCTAACCTTTTAACAGGATTATACTGCCACAGACGAACCATCTTATCCAATTCAGACTCTGTGATAACCTCATCCCCCACTACTGCCAGGATCCTGTCAGCGAAAGCAGGAGCTGTAAAACAGAATAATAATACAAAAATAAGTCCAAACCATCTATGCTTCATCTTTCCACCCCTGTTCTCCTACAAGCGGAACAAAGACACACCGCATCTTGGAACCTATCTTTATCCGATTTTTTTCATCCTTTTGCACAACTAGCAGATCCTGGCTATACCTATCTCCAACTGGGATAACCATCTTCCCACTCCTCTTAAGCTGCCCTATCAGAGATGGTGGGACATTAGGAGCTGCCGCCGTTACGATTATTTTATCATAAGGAGTTTCATCTTCCCATCCTAGACTACCGTCTCCAAGTCTAAAATAGATATTCCTATAGCCTAACTCATTGAGTATCTTTTTTGCCCTCTCCAAAAGCCCTGGTATCCTCTCAACCGTATATACCTGCCCGGACAGCCGTGCCAGGATGGCTGTTTGATAACCAGAACCAGTACCGATTTCTAATACCTTATCATCCTTCTTGAGATCCAGAAGTTGGGTCATTACCGCTACCACATAAGGCTGGGAAATGGTCTGCCCAAAACCAATACTAACAGGGCCATCTTCATAGGCATATTTCTGCAATCCTTTAGGGACAAACTGTTCCCTTGGTACATTTAGAAATGCATCCAAGACCAAATCATCTGTTATCCCTCTGGCAATCAGTTGTTCTTCAACCATCCTTTTGCGAAGGATGGAAAACCTATCCAAGCCTTGCCTCCTTATAAATCTCTGCCTCTGTCCAGTCTATAGCCCTTCTTATGTCTTCCATCCCTTCAACTGGCCAGGGAGAGTGCCTATCCACAAGCCTATAGTTTATATCCATAATATCCAGAAACCCGATCGTACCATTCAGAAAGAGATCTCCAAGGATATCGTTTGCAGTATTAAACACTGCAAGTGTAGATCCTCCTTTTTTCATTGCCAAGATAGCCGTATCCAGAGAAGAAAATGTATCTCTATCCGGGTGGTAAAAGTCCCAGGAAAAAGCATTGTCCAGACCCGCAAAAGATAGTTCAGGATTTTCCCACCTCTCAGGGAAAGAAAGGGCATATTGTATGGGCAGGCGCATATCTGTTATACCTGCCTGAATGAAGACAGAACCGTCGATAAGCTCCACCATAGAGTGGCTGTGGGCCTGGGGATGGACGAGCACTGATATCTTATCTATATCAAAACCGAATAAAGCCCGTGCCTCTATCATCTCAAGGGCCTTGTTCATAAGAGTTGCTGAATCAAGACTGACCTTTTTGCCCATCTGCCAGCGTGGATGTCTTAATGCCATCTCCGGAGTAACGTCTCTTAAAAAATCCCTGCCTTTCCCAAAGAAAGGCCCGCCAGAACAGGTGAGGACTACTCTCTTTACATCAGAAATCCTATCGGGTATAATCTGCCATATCGCTGACTGCTCGCTATCTATAGGCAATATATTTCTCCCCACAGCAGGCATCAATAAATCCAGGCCCATCACCAGACACTCCTTATTCGCCATAGCAATGGGCAAATTCATATCCAGAATAGAAAAAAACAACTCGATCACTCCTCCCCCAGGAATAGCAAACACGACTATATCAGGAGGATAATCCCTCAAGGCATCCAGTAGTGCAGTCTGGCCGTGGAAGAATCTAGTTTTACCGACCCTATTAATGGAAGGAGATTTGCCAAACAATACTGCCCACCGACATGAAGGAAACCTATTCACAATCTCCTTCAAGGCCTCTTCTTGAACATAGGCGCTTACCCCAATCAGTTCAAGCCGATCAGGGAATCTCTTTATTATATCAAGTGTCGAGGTACCTATAGAACCAGTAGCGCCTAGTAAAACAATTCGCTTCATATCAATCTGGATTCAATCTCTACATAACCAATATACGCGTTACATAGAAGTACACAATGGGTGAGGTAAAAAGCAAGCTGTCCAATAGGTCAAGGACACCCCCCATCCCAGGAAAGAGATTCCCAGAATCCTTGACATAACAATCACGCTTTATAAGGGACTCGGATATATCCCCCAACTGTCCAAATGTACCGATTAATCCCCCAAGCACTAAGGCATCAAATGGTGTAATAAACGGGATAAACAGACTAAAGACCTCCACGGCAATTATAGCTGAAAGGAATCCCGCCCAGAATCCCTCCCAGGTCTTATTCGGACTTACCCTGGGCATAAACGGCCGGCGCCCAAATGACTTTCCAATAAGATAGGCCATAATATCACAGGCCTTCGTAGCAACTATTGTCATCGCCGAGAGTGCTACGCCCTCTGGAAGAAGCCTTAATCTGAGTAGGAAGGTAATCGTCCAAGAAATATAAAATATGCCAAACATACTTACAGCTATCCCCGCTGTCGCACCCTCATTTGCCCTTCTCCTTATCTGTAGCATAAATAAGGCAATAAGACCTGCTATCACCAAAAATAGCTGCCAATCGCGATTCAGTTCAAAACCGTAATACAGAGACATAGGTATAAATGCAGCTACGGATAGGCCCAGATAATAGAAAGGAAATATCCCCTTATTTTCTACCATTTTATAGAACTCGTGGACACCCAATACAGAAAGTACGGTAATTACGGCCATAAATATAAACTTAATAGAGATAAGTAATGCAATTGCAACGAACCAGGTCACACTTATTAAGGTTCTTTTTTTCAGTTCAGACACCACCATATCTCCTTTTTCTATTGGAAAACTCTGCCAAGGCCTTGTCAAATTCTGTCTCTGAAAAATCAGGCCAGAGAATATCTGTAAAGTAAAACTCAGAGTAAGATGCCTGCCACAACAAAAAATTGCTCAAGCGCATCTCTCCACTGGTCCTTATAATCAAATCAGGATCTGGAATCCCTGCTGTATACAGATAAGAAGAAAATAGATCCTCTGTTATGTCTCCTTCCTTTAGCCTATCCCTGACAATGGCCCTAACTGCATTAACTAGCTCCTGCCTGGCACCATAATTAAAGCATATCTGCAGGCTCAAACCATCCTCATCCGCCAAGAATTTCTCTGCTGTCTCTATAGCCCTAACCAGATTAGTCGGTAGACCTTTTCTTTCACCGATGACCCTAAGACGCACCCTATTTTCTTTGAGGTCATTTCTTCTGCTGTTAAGGTACCTCTCAAAGGCCGAAAATAAAAATCCTACTTCCTCCTTAGGCCTGCGCCAATTCTCAGTCGAAAAGGCGTAAAGGGTCAGGTATTTAATTCCCTTAGTAGGGGCATAACGCAATAACTCCTCTATACGCTTTATACCTTCTTTGTGCCCGTTTATACGAGGAAGGCCGCGGGAAACTGCCCAGCGGCCATTGCCATCCATGATAATAGCTATATGCTTTGGCACCATAATATAAGAGAAAAATCACGAATGCACAAGGGGATTAATATCTGGAAAGATGTTATTCTTTTCTTCTAAACGACTCAGAAATTCAATATCTATGCTTCCCGACTTAATATCTTCATAGAGACGGTTGAAATTATCAAGGTGCTGTTTGGTTCGTTTTACGGCATATTCTACATGTGTACCCGTATGCATTATAAAGGCCCAATCCGAACTCTGGGCAAGCAAGAGCTCTCGCAAGGCCTGCTTTAATGCCCGCTTTACATTTCCTTCAGCATAACCATAGGTGTTAACTAGCTCGGTCATACGCTCTGATGCCTTATGCAGGTGCTTGTATATCCAATCATTTGTTCCATCCAGCCAGACCTCACAATATCCCTTCCATCCCCAGCTGGAGAAGGAAGGTGTAACCACCTGATTGCGCGGATACTCAGCGAGGTACTCCGACGGTGTAACAGTCTTTATTGTCTTCTGGTCGTAGTGAATCTTCTTGAATAAAAACTCAAGCCATAGCGGGCCTTCAAACCACCAGTGTCCAAATAATTCCGCATCATAAGGGGCAACTATTATCGGCTTCCTATCCATAAGCGAGGCCAGGTACTCTACCTGTTTTTCACGGTTAAACATGAAGTTACCTGCGTGCTCGGCTGCCCTGTGCATAGCCATATCCGGATCATAAGGTTCCTTATGGTCGGTTTTTCCTGTTATTCTGTAGTACTTTATACCGGTATGCATCCTTAATCCAGTGGGCTGTATATACGGTCTTATATAGTCAAAATCAAGATCATATCCAATGTCTCTATAAAAATCGCGATACCAGTAATCTCCAGGATATCCCTCAACTGCAGACCAGACCTGTTTGGAAGACTCCATATCCCGACCAAAGGCAGCTACTCCATTTTTTGTATAAACAGGTGCATAGACCCCATACTTTGGTCTAGGCGTGCCATGAAGAATACCGTGTGATTCAACAAAGAAAAAGCGAATACCATTGTCTCTCAAAATCTCATCGTGCCCAGGTCTGTATCCACACTCAGGTAGCCATATGCCTTTAGGTTGTCGACCAAATACACGCTTGTGTAGATCAACCGCAACAGCGACCTGGGCCCGTACAGAAGGCAGAGTAGTTTCCATCAATGGAAAAAACCCATGTGTAGCACCACAGGTGACTATTTCCAAATAGCCTTTATCCTGATACTCCTTAAATGCATTTACAATATTTTTGCCATACTCAAAAAATGTATCCCGTGCCTCACAAAATCTATTCAAATACATAATTGCTAGTCGCTGAAACTCTGGCTGCCACCTAGTACGCTCCACCTCTTTATGAGAAAGCTCTATCAATTGTTCTAATCTCTTGAGGTATTTATCCTGGAGATGACTATCCATAAGCATAGAGATCAAAGGTGGAGTCATAGACATAGTAAGCCTGAAGTGAACCCCCTCCCTTTCAAGACGCTTAAACATCCAAATAAGCGGGATATAGGTCTCAGAGATTGCCTCGAATAACCACTGTTCCTCTAGATAAAAATCATACTCTGGATGGCGTACATAGGGAAGATGTGCATGCAACATAAGACATAAATATCCTAGGGCCATTATCTGGTCTCCTTTTGTACAACTGGGGTTATAACTATTTCGTCCACACCGTCTGCAGAAATACCTTTCACTGGGATAACCTGCATCCCATCTGGTAAGGCAAAGCGCAGGCTAAATGTGCCATCCGGTCTTAACTTTATCGGTACTCCTTGCACACTGACCTTAGCATCGGGTTCTGTTGCTCCATAGACGATAAGCTCGGTATTTACCACCATCCAGAACTTACGCGCTTTTTGTCCTTGTTGGGGTCCGTGTATAGAGGCTAGTTGTTCACTGCCCCCCCATGAACTTACTGCTCCTGAACCGGCAGCGGAAAATAGCTGTTGGCTCCATAATTGGTGCATCTCAGCCGAACTAAGTCCTGCTCCAAGGCCTCCGAAACCAATGGATAATCCATATAGTTTAGAGAATAATTCCTCGGGCACTGCCCATTCCTCATCAGTTATCCAGGATGGACCATCCAGGGGAGTACTTACTGCATTCGACCTGATTATCGGATAGAAGGAACCATCCCTGCTTACCCACCCCATTTCAGCTATCCAGGTCCTGCCTGGAGCGTTTACATTGATATACCACTTCTCAGCTCCGTAAGGAATGGTTATATCAAAGAAGTAGTGGGCATTAGTACCATTGAAGTCAATATAACTGATGTCATAGACCCGCATAACAAAGCTAGCATCCTGTCTCTTATCTGGAGGGATAATATGCCTCTTTTCCTCTACAAATCCAGGCTGAAGTTCCCAATAAGAAAAGATCCACCAGGGGTCTCTAACCATGAGTACAACCTTATTGTCCCCATAATATTGAGGCAGTTCCCGTATATCCTCCAGCTCGATGCCCTTATCCTGCTCATGTTCAGCAATATAATACTTGGCATCCTCTATCCTTTCCTGAGGGCTCAAAAGCACATCATCAATAGAAGAGACTACCTGTACGGCCGGAGCCCCTATAAGGATGTCCTTGGACTGAAGGCCATCTAAAGCCTCGTTAGCTGGCAAGACCTTTTTTCTTATCCTGCGTTTTACGGTCTTGGCAACTGCCTTGACCTTCCTTGCCACGGCCTTGACCTTGCTTTTGGTACTGGCAGAGACCTTTGCCGTCTTTTTCTTCCCAGTACTAGCAGCCTTTGGCTTTCTCCCTCGCCTTACCGAACGTCTGCGACGTTCAGCAGTAGAAACAGTATCTTTAGATGTGGAATCTACCTTTCGAGGCATAATGCCCTCCCTTGTAGAGTTATTATACAAACCTTTGATATTACTGCGCAGGTTGCGGTTGAGTGGCAATTTCCTGCTTTTTGTCTTCTGGCAATACCATTAAGGCATTCTTGAGATTCTCTTCTAATGTCTCTTTTAATCTGTTTAACTTCTCAAGTTCATTCCTCAAATATTCTATCTCTTTCTTTGACTTGGAGATCTCTGCTTTGAGTTTCTTATTCTCGCTTATCAAGGCCTTATTTTTGCTCATTACCTCCTGGGCATCTTTTGTGGCCTGTTTAACTGTGGCCTCTAGTTCTCTAACCTTGTTTTCTATAGCCACTCTCTTCTGTTGTTCATCGGCAAGCATGGAATAGGCCTTCTTGGCCTTTACCGAAGAAAGTAGGCCAAATAACAAAGATAAAATTGTAACCAGAACTAAAATTACAACGCCCCATTTTTTGGTCTCTTCTACCATTGTCCCCCTCCTTATTTGAGTTCTTCTTCCTCACCCCTGACGACATTATTGCCCTCTATAGGCGTGGTATCTGGCTGTACTTTTTGCAGTTCAGGCAGTATTACTATCTCCACCCTACGGTTTTTCTTTCGCCCTTCAGGAGTATCATTGGAAGCAATGGGTTTATACTCCCCATAGCCAATTGCAGTTAATCGATTAGGCGGAACGCCTTTTTTCTCTAGATAATGCAGGACATTTACTGCCCTGGCTAGTGAAAGCTCCCAATTCGACTTCCAACCAGAGTATTTTATCGGTTGATTGTCTGTATGTCCTTCGATCCCTATATTTCTATCGGCAATCTTATTAGTCAATATATAGGCAACCTTGTCGAGAACCGGATAGGCCTCTGGTTTGATATCTGCCTTTCCAGAATCGAACAAAATATCAGAGGTAAGGGTAATGACAATCCCTCTATTTGTAAGATTTAAACTAACATCTTTATTGGCTATCTCCTCTTTCAATCGCTTTTCCAAAAGGGCCTTTATCTTTTTTAGCTCTTCTAATTCGCTCTGCTTGATCTGAACCTCTTTTTGTGTCTCTGAGAGTTTGCTTTCTAGTTCAGAGATTTTCTCAACATCCGAAGAGAGTCGCTTTTGTATAACAATCGAACAACCCGGGAAAAAGAAAACCCCTAAAAACAGTGCCAAAATCCACCTTATCATATTTCCCTCCTATATACTCAACATTTTCGTGAACAAATATGGTAACACAGGCCCATAAAAAAACAAGCAAAATTGGTGGAGGTGCGGGGAATCGAACCCCGGTCCCTATCGCGGATGCAGGAGAGGCCCTACATGCTTAGTTGCCCTATTGGATTTCACTGCAGGCATGCCGGGCAACGGGCTTACCTGCAGCTAGCCTTTTAATACTCCTAAGGTACAAAGGCAAACTCCCTTAAGAGGCTGCTATAGTTCTCTGCTGTGCAGGCCTAACAGCAAACCCACACAACAGGCCTTGTTAATTACCTAACAAGGGCTGGAGCAAAGGCCATAGGCATTGCACCTGCGTTTGCAATAGCCTCTGCCTCTGCAATGAGTGCTTCATCGGCACTTATTTTACGGGTTTTTTACGAGGCCACCCGAACCTCGGCATGCTCCTCTCGAGCACCTTTCGCATAGGTCGAGTCCGTACACCCCCATATTGTCAAAGTACAACAAAATCAATAAGATTTGACCTTATATTATAATACACGGGGAGTGGTAAAAAAGCAATAAAATTTATCAGACGGAAACTGGTTATCTCTTAATAACTGAATCAATCAATACATCCAATCCTTCGCTAAACCTACGGAAACTAAACCGCTCAACATAATCAGGAAGTAATTTCTTCTTTTCTGACAATGATCTCTTATCGCCTACTATCATATTCAAAAACTTTGCTATCGAATTACTGTCTCCCTCTCGAATCAGAAATCCGACATCCTCATTAACGACTTCCTGTAACCCCCCTACCCGCGTTGCCAGGACAGGTATACCAAGCTCCATTGCCTCAAGGGCCGCTAGGCCAAAACCCTCCTGACGGGATGGCATCAAAAAGAGATCAATAGCCGACCAGAATAATGCCTTATCTAAGGCGGTAGACTGATAGCAAAAGACCTTGCCCTGCAAGCTAGGATCTTTTAGATATTCCTTTAACTGCCCATCATAACGGACATCACTGGTAGTAAAGAAAAGCAAACATACTCCTTCCACGCTTTTCATTGCCTCTAAAGCAATATCCCAGCCCTTCACAGGTGAAAGTCTAGACAGCATTCCAACGACTAACCTGTCTTCTGGCAGACCAAGATTTTGCCTGGCAATATCCCGTACCTGCAAGACCTTCTTCTTCAATAAATTCATTTCATCGGGATCAAGGCAATTATACAGGACTTCTATGCGGCCACTGTCATATCCCAGTTCAGTAATAAGCCAATCCTTTACTGCAGAGGATACAGCGATTGTAATATTTCCTTGGCACCTGAAAATCCTCCGGCCAAGATTAGAGGAATAAAGTCCATGGGCCGTTGTAATATATGGTACTTTCTTTTTTCTAGAAACAATTGCAGATAAAACCGAGGTTATGCGTGTATGGGCCCATAATAGATTTACCCCCTCGCGAGAAACTATCTCCTCAATTCTACGATAAAGCATCAAATTATGAAAAGAAAACGCATTTTTCCCCTTAATAGGAATTATATAATGCCTAACTCTACTCGAACATAATCCACCAGCCGTAGCAAGTAGCACACTATGGCCTCTCTCCTCAAGGGCCCTTTTTGCGGTAAGGATGTAGCTGGTAATACCACCTGGATTTATGTGATTTGAAAGGATCAAAATTTTAGCCATAGATTATATCCAGCTTCCACAGACACTGCACTTCTGTGGACCTTCTCCTTTTTTTTCACAAATGGCATTGCAATAAGGACATTTTTTGACATCTGCCCTAGAAATAGTGCGGTTGCTGTTATCACGACTTTTTTCTCTCCAGTAATCTCTTGCCCACAGATAAAAAAGAGCCCCTATCCATAGACTCAAAAAAAAGACTATCCATACAGCAAAAGGGACCTTTAACATATACCAATTATCCCGGACTATGCATTAGGATTTCTTTTTCTTCCATCGATTTGTTAATCAATTCTCTTTCCTTATCCAAATATAACTCAAATCTAAAATCTCAAAAGTCAAATCCACATCTTAAAACTTAAATCTTTTATTTTATCCTTTCTCTTCTCTTCATCGTCAGCTGAGCTTTTAATTCTTGCAATCCGTTTTTACCCTCCTTGGCTCCGCTTTCTCTTATACTCTATTTTAAAACAGTTTTGAGCTTTGAGTTGTGGTTTTTAGTTTTTAGTTAATATTAGTATAATTTGGGGTTACAGTTTCTCGGCTGCAAGGGAGGCAATGTCACTTCGCTCACTCTTTGTCAACATAATATGTCCAAAAAGACGCTCTCCCCGCAGGCGCTGCACACAATAGCTCAACCCATTGCTAGCAGCATCTAAATAAGGACTGTCTATTTGATAGGGATCTCCTGTAAGTACTATCTTGCTCCTCTCCCCGACTCTCGAGATAATAGTCTTTACCTCATGGGGAGAAAGGTTCTGGGCCTCATCTATTAATATGTATTGAGAAGGAATGCTCCTCCCGCGCATATAGGTAAGGGCCTCTATTTCTATTATCCCCTCTTCCAGGAATTTTTCTACCTCTATCTTAGAAAATTCCTTATGTCTGCCTTTGTGCTGGCGGTTGTTTAAAATAAATTCCAAATTATCGTATATTGGTCCCATCCAGTTTGATAGTTTCTCTTCCTTTGTACCAGGCAAATACCCTATGTCTCTTCCTAGAGGCATTACAGGACGTGACACAAGCATCCTAGTGTAACTCTCCTCATCTATAACTTTATGCAAACCCGCCGCCAGGGCAAGCAAGGTCTTTCCTGTCCCTGCCGCACCCACCAGGGTAACCAGCTTTATGCTTTCATCCAAAAGCAGATGGAAGGCCATTACCTGTTCCTTATTTCTAGGTTTTATAGACCATATGGCCCCAGCTTTGTTTACAAGCGGAACCAATTTATTCTTCTCTGCCTTATAGATAGCAATTCCACTGTGATTGGGATTGTCTTCGTCTCGAACTACAATAAATTCGTTTGCAAACAATTCTATCTCCTGCTGCAGGGATAATTCCCCCTTTGAGAATAGTGTATCCATCTCTGTAAACGGCAGATAGATCTCACGCCATCCCTTATAAAGTTCGTCAAATTCGACCCTATCCTTCACAAAATCCTCTGCCCGTATACCAAAGGCATTTGCCTTTACCCTTAGATTTATATCTTTAGTAATAAAAATAACCTCTGTACTTGGGTCCTCTTTTTGAAGCAGATAAACGGTCATAAGCATCCTGTTGTCCGCAAGGTCCGGGCTTATACGAAGTGCCCTAGCCGCTTCACTTAGATCCAAAAAAGAAGGTATTCTGAGTCTTCCTCCATTCTCAAGGGAGACTCCCTCAGAAAAATTCCCCTGGCGTCTAAATGTATCGAGGGTCCTTATCACATCACGGGCATTCCTCCCTAGCTCATCGTCAACCCTCTTAAATTTATCTAGCTCCTCTAGGACCTCTATGGGGAGAATCACCTCGTTTTTGCCAAAAGAAAATAGTGCATTACTAGAGTGCAACAATACATTGGTATCAATCACAAATCTTTTCATCCCACTTCCCTTCTGTTGATATCGTAAATCAAGCCTCTCTGACCTCAACCCCTCTAGTTTTGAGATAATCCTTTAGCTCAGATATACTCAATTCATTATAGTGGAACAAAGATGCCGCAAGGGCTGCATCGGCTCCACCTTCTGTAAGGGCAGTATAAAAATCCTCCTTACTGCCTGCCCCACCTGATGCAATGACTGGGATGGATACTGCTGAACTAACCGCACGTGTAAGTTCTATATCGTATCCCGCCTTAGTACCATCTCTATCCATGCTGGTCAACAGGATCTCTCCCGCGCCTAAATCCTCCGCCCTCTTTGCCCACTCAACCGCATCCAGACCCGTATCTATTCTGCCCCCTTCAACAAATACATTCCAGGCCCCTTCCCTTACCTGTTTGGCATCTATAGCAACCACTATACATTGTCTCCCAAAGCGCCTTGCGCCATCCTTTATAAGAGAGGGATTACGCATAGCAGAAGTATTAATAGAGACCTTATCCGCTCCAGCTAGAAGGAGATTTCGGATATCCTCTACAGTCCTTACCCCCCCACCAACCGTCAGAGGCATAAATACCTGCTCGGCTGTCCTCCTTACCACATCTATTATAATTCCTCTCTTTTCATAGCTTGCCGTTATATCCAGAAACACCAGTTCATCAGCTCCTTGCTCATCGTAGACAACTGCATTTTCGACTGGATCGCCGGCATCCCTTAAGTCCAAAAAGTTTATCCCCTTTACCACACGTCCTTCCTTTACATCCAAACACGGTATTATACGCCTGGCCAGCATTCTAATCCTCCAGAATATCCTTCATCATCTTCCGAACAAGAGACAGGGGAAAGCCCATCACATTATAAAAACAACCTTCTATTCTATTAATAAAAGAGCCAGCAAATCCCTGTATGCCAAACCCTCCTGCCTTATCCAATACATCTTCTCGTCTTAAATATTCATCTATATCCTCATTTGACAAGGCATCCATGAAAACCTTGGTTTTCTCTACGCCACATCTAACTTTATCACGATAAACCATATAAACACCCGTTAAAACCCAATGGGGATTTCTAGAGAGAAAATACAAAAATTCCTTTGCCTGAGACAAATCTGATGGCTTCCCAAATATCCTACCACAGAATACCACCGTATCTGCTGATATAAGCAGGGTATTCCTCTTTAAATTGCCAATTACTGACTCGGCCTTTACCCTGGCATTCTCCAACACCACTGACTCGGCTTGCCCCAGGTTTTCAGCAAAGTCTTTTTCCTTACACCCAGCTGGAACAATCACATCAAAAGGCAAGCCAAAATAAGAAAACAGCTCCCTTCTTCTGGGAGAACCCGAAGCAAGAATAATCTCAACAGCATGCTTCAACATATTATCTACGCTTTAACTCCTCGATTTTCCTGTGAAGTAGAAATTTCTGTTGTGGAGAAAGTTGGGAAAGAAATACCCCCACCTGGTATACACCATCACCTATATGCCGTTTCCATACGGTCTTAGCATCAACCAACAACCTCTCCCCATCACTAAATACTATTTCTAAATCATACAGCCCGCCTTCTTCTATCTCCACATTGGCAAAAAACATCATTCCCACTATACATATGTTTCTTGCCATTATCTTGTGTCCCTTACCAGAGGTATCGTAAAGCATAACGCGGACAGAATCTGTATCATCTAAATCCACCCTCTCCCAGTATCTCCTATTCCTAAAACTAATGCTTTTGTCTTGTTTCACAATAATACTAGTATCTCCACCTTTCTCTTTGGCCTGATACAGGGCATCATCTGCTACCCTGAAAAATTCCCTTACATTTGCATAGTCAGGAGAATATTCTACAATACCCGCACTAAAACTAAAGGAATTGTCTATACCTTCTATCTTAAATATCTCACTGTGTTCTCGTAATTTATTTTTTATGCTATCCAACCTCTCCTGAGCCAGTTCACCCGAACTACCAGGGAAAATAACCAGGAATTCATCTCCACCATATCTAGTGACTATATCCGTAGGCTGAAGATTTTTCAAAAGGAATTTCCCAAACAGCCTCAGAAGCATATCCCCCTGAACACTTCCAAGACGCTCGTTCACCTTCTTAAAGTTATCTAAGTCAATAATTGCAATTGTCAAGGGCCTACTATGTTCTCTGATCTTTTCTATCTCATTCTCTAATACATCCAGCGCATAAAAGGTATTTCTTAATAGATCTTCTTCGTAACACCTGGAAATGTTTACTACTCGTTTGTTTCTCAGAGAAGCATAAAGTAATACGCCGATAGATATAAAAAATAATATCTTCGATGGAAGTAATCTTAGGGCCCATTCCCTGATCTGAACATCTACCAAGAACAACGTCTCAAAGAGTACATAGACCGAAACAAGGCTAGACCAGAAAAGAGCGGGTTTCCCTCCCCACCACAAACCAACAAAGATTATAGGCAGACCGTAAAAATAATCTATTCCTAAGCCATAAGGACCTGCAGAGAGGGAAAACAAAAACAAACCCAGATATATGGCTGCAATAAAAAGAATCTGTCTTATATTCATCTTATAAGCACCTCTACAACTTTATTTCTGCTCTTATGTCCTTTGACTATTTTAATACATCTTTTCGGAACATCCAAATATTCACTTAGGACATCGATTAACTGGGAATTGGCCTTATCGTCAAGAGGAGGTGCTGTTAAATATACCTTTAGAAGACCATTGTCCTGTCTGACGCTGATCTTTTTGGCCCGCGGTATAACTTTAACTTCAATAGTATATCTATTCATATTGATTCACATCTAATCATTGACTCATTGCCTGGGTCAATGTAAATAATGGAAGGAACATAGAAATCACTATGAATCCGACAATCAATCCCATAGAAACTATCAAAAATGGTTCCAATATAGAAGTAAACGAGGAAACCATCAAATCTATCTCCTCGTCGTATATCTCGGCTATCTTCGATAACATCTCTGGTAGTGAGCCGGTCTCTTCTCCTATGCTTATCATCTCTACTACAAGAGGGGGAAATATAAAAGATTGAGCCTTTAGATAAGAACTTAGATCTTCTCCTTCCGAGACAACAAATATAAGCCTTTGAATGATAGACTTAAACACGTCATTATTCACAGTACCTCTAACAACCTCCAAGGCGTCTATAACCGGCACACCACTTAGCAACAATGTACCCAGGGTCTGAGAAAACCGACTTATATAGAACCTCTTCAATAGATTACCAATTAGAGGGATCCTCAGTTTAATCATATCCACTTTGTATTTAATCCTAGGAAACCGCAATAGAAACCTATAAACTGTCCATAGCGATAATATGAAGAGCAGGCCTATCCACCACTTACTTCTCAAAAAATCAGATACACCAAGCAAAAATTTTGTCGGTAGAGGGAGGGCCTGATCATACTCCTTAAACATCTTCATAAAGGTAGGGACAACTACTGTCATTATTATAAAGACAATCAAAAACGCAACTAATAGAATAAAAGCAGGATATATAAGAGCAGAAAAGACCTTTTTGTTAGTCCTTTCTTGTTTCTCCAAGAACACCGCTAGACGCTGAAAAATATCATCTAGAATTCCTCCAACCTCAGCTACCTTTATCATATTCACATAGTAATCGGGAAAGATTTTGGGATAACGCTGCATCACCTCTGAGAGTTTTTCGCCCTGTTCCACTTGAAGTGCAATTGAACGCACTATCGATGAGAAATAGGGATCAGCCATTTGATTGGCAAGGGTATGAAGGGCTCGAACAAGTGGCAGCCCTGCCCTTAACATTATAGACAATTGGCGGGTAAAGTAAACAAGCTGCCCAGAAGTTATCCTTCCAGACAGCTTGGTCAAAAACTTCAACATGTTCGCTGTATTATTATTTTACTTCATCGCCCACTTTGATTGGCTGGTCGGAGTAGAATTTGATTATATCCGCAGCACAGACATCATCTTTTAACATCTTTACCTTTACCCTGGCTATCTTACTTCCACCTCTAAGCACATCAAACTCCATTCCTTCAACAACGCCATCATTCTTTCCCAGATCTATGACTACAAAATTATGGGCCTCATTTACATTTAGAATCTTGCCTCCCTTTATTTCAGAATTAGATGAAGTAGAACTCTCAGAAGAAATTGCAGGCTTTTCTTCCCCTACTATTATCGGAGGTAGACTAACTACTTTACTCTTAGAAAGGTTTTTAGATGCATCCACCTGAATCTTGCCCATCTTATCTGTAAGGGTTAATATCTTGTCTATGCTGTCTCTAACAACTGTATTCATATCTTCAATATGACGTTTCAGGATATCCCTCTCCTCTTCTTTCCTCGCTAGTTCTTTTTCAAGGTATGTTTCACTCTTGGTTAACTTCACAACCTTATTCTTAATAAGGTCATTTTCTTTCTGTATTTTCTCCAAGAGCTCGCTCATAGCACGTCTATCTTCTTTTTCCCGCACATAATCCCTAGTTAATATGTTTATCATTCTCTTACTGTACTCAAGCTGGCGCAATAGTTCCATATTTTCAGACTGCAATTGGGAATACTTCAGCTCTAACTCCAATTTCTTTTGAATGGCCTCTTTCCTGGCAACTTCTTTTTCTCTTAATTCACTCTCTAACTTTTCAACCTTGGCCTCAAGTTCTGCCTTACGCTTTACCACATCCGCCCAGAATTCATCGGAAATAGTCTCTTGTTGGGTCTCTTTTCTACCAACCGATTTTGCCTTCTCCAACTGGGCCTTTAGATCCCCTATTTCTTCCTTCTTGGCATCCAACTGCTCTTCTAAACTGTTGATCTTTTCCTTTAAAGACACCTTTTCTTTAAGTACAGAATTATATTTTTCTTCCCACTTGCCCTTCTCGAGTTTCATAGAAGATATCTGACTCTTATAAGTAGAGATGTCTTTTTTCAATCTTGAAATCTCATCATTAAGGCGAGCTATCTTTTGTTGTAAGGCCTGTTTTTCGCCAGCTAATCTCTTTGTAGTTTCGTCATAGCGTTGTTTCCAGGATATAATTCCCTTTTTGGCATTATTATAATCTAGGTAAAATTTTGCAGCAACTCCACCAAAGATAACGGCCAATAGAACAGCTACACTAGCAAACAGGGCTTCTCTATTCATCCTATCCCCCTTTTTAAACCCTCTCCAGTTAGTCAACAACAGAAAAGCAATCCGAAATAGATATCAACCACCTGCGGCATTATTATAACAAAAAGCCTACAGTTGGGCAAAGACATTTCGCATAACAAGGCTGGCTGCACCCAATGCCACTGCATCCTCACCTAACCTAGAAGGCAATATCCTCACCGAAGATGCCATTTCGTGAAAGGCCCAATGGTCTATTGTTTCTTTTACCACATCTATTAGGTCGCTACCAAGCCTCTCTATACCGCCACCTATCACAAGGACCTGAGGATTCAACAGATTTATCAAAAATGCCGCCTTAAGACCGAGACACTTAGCCTTTTCTCTCACAACACTCCTGGTCAAAGGGTCCAAACGTTTTACTGCTTCGACGATCATATCAAAATTTAATTTCGAAATATCCCCCTGTGTCATCTCCATAAGGACAGACATATCTTCCCGTTTCTGGCCAAGTCTCTTACGCAATTCAGAGATTATCCCCAGGTCAGAATCCGTCCTGGTTAGAAAACACATATCCCCATTTTCAGGGACAGCCTCCTCAGGATTGTATAGAGTAAGCTCACCAGCCCCTCCTGTAGAACCGCGATACAGATCCCCTCCAAGTATCATCCCACAACCTACCCCAGAGAACATATAGACAAGATTATCGATAAAGGAATCCATATAAAACCAGTACTCCCCAAAGGCCGAAACTGTTGCGTCGTTTTCTACCAGAACTGGCAGGTTAAACTCCCTCTCTATATAATCTTTCAAGGGGACATAGATAGAGATATATTCATATTTGTCATCACTTATCTTTTCAGGCCACTTTATTGCCCCGCTCTGACGATCCACAATACCACCTATCCCTATACCAATACCCTTTATCTTACCTCTGTCCCCTTTAAAATCCCCTATCACCTCTTTTATTATCTCCTTTATCGTCGGAACGATATTCCTTATATCCATCTTCTCAGGGGTCTTTTTCACCTGTGACAATATCTGTCCATCTATGTTGGTAACAACACCAACTAAGTTATGTAAATTTACCCCTATTCCAACGACATAACTGGCATCTGGATTCAGGTCCAAAAGGACTGGTCTGCGCCCGCCTTGAGAAATATCTAGCTCTTTTTCTACGATAAAGTCATTTTCGAGGAAGTGATTTACATAATTTGTTACAGTAACTACATTTAGGCCCACCAGATTTGAAATCTCTGCCTTGGTAAGTGGCCCTCCTTTGCGCAATGCCTCAAGGATAGCAACATTACGACGAGCCCTCTCATTAAACCTCGTAACTTCTTTTAATGACTCCATATCCTACCTCTTTCTAATTCCCCAAACATCCCCCACTGTATATTTCACAATTTCATTGTTAACCTTAAATTAAAAATGCTTAAAAACTTTTAATCTTATTATATTAAAATTTTCTCTCATACACAAGCCTAAAAATATGTCGGGTATCCAAAGAAGACATATACCAGTCACTATCCTCGTCATAATTTGCATATTCGCCATACAAAAACCTTACATAACTATCCTGACCAGACGACCATTGTACCCCCAAAAAGAAATTATTATGGCCTTCGCAATCTAGCCTGTGCTCCTTATTATATACGTACAAATCATACAAACGCGTGTAGACATAGGAAATCCACAACTCAAGTCCCTTAACAGGACGGAATATGATATCTGCACCTACATGATTAACGGTATCGTCTATACCTGTTGCAAATTTATTATTGTTTTTCGCAAAAGAGGTCCTTATCTCCAACCATTCAAATGGTGTGAAAAGAAGGTGTGCCCTAACAATACTGTAATAATCATAGGGAGGCAAACCAAAGATGCTTTGGTCATATAAAAACGGCACCATAGAATCCCACAACACACCGTCGTGAGAGACATCGGTAACATAGGTGTCATAGAACAGTAGGCGCGGAAAATTCATAGGGTCATTTGTATATTCAAGCGAGGCATCAAGGGTTGTCTGATATTGCTTGAATTCATACCTGGCCCCAATAGAGAAGTGCCCAATAGATGGGTCTTTATCTGCCTCTATCGCGCTGTTTTGTATATGCGAGGCATCTTCACTGTAATAATCGCTTAAGGCATAGACATTATCTGCATATATTAAAGGGTCTTTTCCAGACGTTGTATCGGGTAGGAATTTATACCACAGCAGTCCTTTTGTCTCTAAATTATCAAACAATTTCTTGTCTAACTCTAACCTGATAAGTGTCTCTATTGGCCTACCTGCATCGCTGTGGACGTTTCTGATAAAGGCATCTGTAAAGACCCCCATAAGGTTCCCTCGATAATAGGCAAGAAAAGAAAACCTACCTCTATCCATTCCATCTCCATAGGCCATATAATAATCTTCATCATTCAGGTCAGGTGTTTCAAAATAAAGGTGTTTTGTTCGTTCCGTCTCTACACGAGTATATCTATAGTTTGAAAGGCCGGGATAAAAGCTGTCATCCATATATAATGCTGATATACCTATATTAGTCACATTACCTGGATGTAAGGGCCTATTTTTCAGGGAAAAACCATATGCCCAACCATTGAAGCTGGTATTATAACCATTGGCTTCACTTACATCATGAAAACTCCTGGCTATCTCCATACTCAAAAGGAAAAGTTTCCAAGAGAACATTCCATCTATACCAATAACATTATTTCTAGCCTCAATATTATCCTTTTCATCAAACCCAAATTTTCCTGTATACACCAATCCCAAATACGCATCCTTCGAAAAAAGTAATTTAGATCGAACAGCGGCATCTGCACTATTAAGATCACCTATATCATCCCAATATGTCATTGGAAAGGCCAAGGCCGATTCTAATTCTATAAAATCACTGGAAAACGAAAACCTGGCCCCTCTCAAATACAGAAGACGCCTCCACTGACTATCTCTTGCATAGGCAGAGATATTTCTTACCCATTGCCCAGACTGGACAGGAGAACCACTCCTGGCAAATACCCTACTCGGTTGATAAGTGTCAATCCAGGGGCTCTCTTCCCAATCCCTCTTATTATTTGACAGACGCAATACATCGTCTGTCGTCAGGGCCTCTCTTTCATCTGACAAGGCAAAGGCTTTAAAGTATAGACCGGCATTATTATACTCCAGCCAGAGCTTGCGTATAATATTCCATCTTTCATCTATCTTCTCACCTCCTATTGGCTCAAAATATGTCCACCAATCATAGAGCCCTTTTGGGGTATAAGAGGTCAATCTGCCATCGACCACTTTTATCTCATCAAAGTTAAGGACATTACCTAGATTAGTGCGAAATATCTCATTCATCGTCCTACCCGTGGCAAAGATATATTTCAACTTCACATCCGCATAATCGCTACCAGTAGTCGAAACCACATGTGAGTGGACCAGCCCAAGATAAGACCATGGATCCACTACCAATTGAGAATAGAGATTAAGTATTGGATTGACCTTATAATCTAAATTTATTCTAAGTCCAGAGTACACTTTAGGGTCATATGTGTTTTCCCTCTCCTCTCCCCATAGATACCGCCAAGATTTCTGATAGGGTATAGAGTTTTTATCTGGATTGGTGTCCTTCCAGAAGATATCTCCATGGCTATCAATTTCAAAGGCACTATAAATAGAACCTGAAACGTTTAGAGTGGGATAACTAGTTCTTTTTGCCCCCTGACTTGTATCCTCAAAATCGTTGTTCCTAGTAAAACGATCTATTTTGGCAGGACCTTTATACCGCAGCTCATATTTCTCAAGCAAGGCTGCCATCTTCGCAAGGCGCTGATTTTCCACATTATTCTCAAGGCAAAGTCCATCGCCAAGGATAAAAAAAGCAGCAGCCCATATACAAAAAGACAAACCAAAAACTCTAAAAGAAGCCCCCCCCACCATATCTTTCTTCTTAAATATCAGTCCTTTATACTCCCCAGGGATATCTCTTTCTGGGCTAGAATCGAGGATGTCCACAACTGCTTGAGGACCTTGTAGGCCTTTTTGGGTCTTCTCACATTAAGCCCTGTATCAGGATCAATTTTTCTGGACAAGGCAACTATTCCCCACCACTCTTCATTCATATTCATATTATTGTCACAGGCTATATCGTGATAGTATCCTCCACAAGACCAATCCCCCCGCTGATCATGCCTGTACCAGGCCTTGGGGTCATAAGGGTCACTCTTCCACCACTCATCTGTCCACTCAAATACTATTCCTCCGACGACATTCCCTCTACCTGTACTGGCTGCTAGATTCCGTTCTATTTCACGCCAGAGATCGGCTATGTACTCGGCCTGTATATCCTGATTTTCCTCCCTATGCAGGGAATCAAAAGAATCAGCACCAAATTCCATAACAAAGAATGGCTTATCAGGGAAAAATCTTTTCATATCCCTCCAGATATGTCCAAAGCTCTTTCCGGTAAACAAGGTTACACCCACCAGGTCTATATTTTTACAGACCTTTCCAGCAACATCCAGTCCCCTTGGCCCACCATTCCCCAACGCAACGAGCCTCTTGCCATCTATCTTTTTTATTTCCTTTGCAATCTCATCCACAAAACTGTAGTAAATCTCGGCCTGCCTTTCCCTGCGCTTAGCAGGATCCCGTATTTTAAGAAGGTCTTTGGTAATCCAGGCATTGATGTTCTCAGGCCCAAAGGAAAAGTTGTTTTCATTGCCCAGTACCCACATAATTATGCCAGGCTCATCCTTTAAGGCCCTAACCATCTCCAACACAGACTGTTTTACCTTTCTCCTAAACTTGGGATCCCCATAATTCGGGCTATTCCAGAAACCCAGCCAGTGTCCCATAATCGTATAGATCCCATATTTCTCATAGAGGATATGTATAAACTCCTTTGTCTGCTGGATGTCTTTGCCTGGCTGGTAAAACCGCACGGCATTTGCTCCAAGTTCCTTTATCAAGGGGGCATCGAGCTTCAAGACCTCTTTATGAGAAAAAATATCGTACTCCCAGTTCTTGCCAATGGGTACTGGTTGATAAACCACCCCCCGCAATATAAAGGGCTTTCCATATACATAGAGAACACAGCCTTTGGAGGTCTTTTTTATACTTGATATCTCTGTTTCTCTGGCCTCGCCGCAAGAAGTCTGAAATATTGAGAAAAGAAAGAGAAACAGGAAAATAAAAAGAGGGCCTTCTCGGCCCTCTTTTATAGACTTAACAAAAGTAATTATTGGATTATTCCTCATACACTATATCATCCAGATAAAAGGTACAACCCTCGGGATTGACATCCGCGTTAGTAACCCAGCAAAAACCACCGATTATGTAGGACATATCCTTACCCGAGAGATCAATTGTATACTTTTTCCATTCCTTACTCAATACTATTGGCCCTATCTCTGCTGAATCAGAATCAGAGTAGTTATTCTGTATACCACCGACCTTAAATGCCTCTATTCGCTCTCCTCCTTTGGCTCCACGGGCCCAGAAAGTGAGCTTCCTGGCCTTGCTAAGGTCATAACCCTTATCCAATTGCCCCCAATTATTTGCAGGCTCAAGCCAATATACACCGGCCCATCTGGCCCCTCTTGATGCCTTTGCGGTATAGACGAATTTTATACAGGTATCTCCACTATGGGGATCCTCCTCAGAAGCATCGTTCATCTTTATATCAGAATAGTCGCCCATAAATCCAGAAGGCACAAAGTGATTCTCTACTGAACGTTTGTCAATATAGACAGCGAAGGGCATTGGTTCAGGACCCTTTGTCTCAGCCTTTAGATTGGGGTCATATTCAAATTTTATATCGTCTAGATAGAATGTGCATCCATCCGGATTCTGGCCAGCCTGAAGTGTAAAGGCAAAACCGCCACTTATGTAAGATAGATCTGCTCCAACCAGATTGATTTCGTATTTCTTCCACTCATCTGTAAGCTGGATAGGCCCGATCTTCACATCCGCTGTATCTTCATAAACCTTTCCGTTTATACCACCCACCTTAAATTCTGCTATTATCTCGTCTCCATACTCACCCTTCGCCCAGAAGGTAAGTTTATTCATAGAAGATAGATCAAAACCGCCCTGCTTTGTCCCCCAGTTGTTGGGAGGATTCTGCCAATATACACCTGCCCAACCCTGTCCTTGAGACTTATCCGCAGTGTAGACTACCTGTATGCAGGTCTTACCAGAATGTACATCCTCGGAATAGGCCTCATTTAAACGTATATCGCCGTAGTCTCCCATATACCCAGAAGGCACATAATGATTCTCAGGAGATCCCTTATCCGTATATATAACAAAGGTATCTCCTTTTGGAATCTTAATCCCTTCTGCCTGCGCCGCATATCCCAGTATTGCCCCTGTAACAAACAACACTGCCAGCAACATTCTACGCATACCTTACCTCCTCTTTAATGGTTTCCCCAAACCTTTCATTGATTCTTATATTTTAATATAGACCTCACAATTAGTCAAAAACAAAATAAAAATTTTAAAAAACTATTCCCTCCAGGCCTTACGAAGATAATAGAATACCTGACGAGGAGAACGTTTAAACGGGGAATCCTTTCCATCGCCCTGGCCAAACCATCCCAGCCATTCTTCATACATATAGCCGTCTATAAATGGACCTGGCCATCTGGACTCTGTGTTATGCACGAATGGCTCATAGCCCTTCCACCATTCATCTAGATATTCAAAAGCAAACCCCCCGATGGAATTTCCCACGCCGTCATACTCGGCAGAATTGAACAAGATATCCTCCCAGCACCCCAGGTAATAAAGCGCCTGGGCCCTTTCTATTTCCTCCCTAGACATTGCCTTTGCATAGGCAGGGCAACCATACTCGGTTATCATTAAGGCCTTTCCAGGGGCCAGTCTGTGGCCTAGTTCCCAGACATCACCAAAACCTGAATTCCCCCTGTAGGCATTCAGCCCATATATGTCCACATCAGGACAGTACTTAGCAAACTTATCGAAATAGAGCATATCTCCATTGCATATGGCCACTGGCCTGGTAGGATCCATCTCTTTGATTATTTTTGCAACCTTATTGACAAATCTATAATAGGCCTCTGGATTTTTCTTTGCATTGTTGGCAACTCCATAATTATTCTCGTTACCCAAGAGCCAGAACAGGACATAAGGTTCATCCTTAAATTCATTAACCATCTTCTTGACGCTCTCTATCATATTCTTCTGGTGCACAGGATTAGAATAATCAGTGCCCTCATCCCAGCTTGCCCCGCTACCAATGGTATACATCCCCAGAAAGTCTCCCATGACCACGCGAATGCCAAACCTCCTGTACAAATCTCTCAACAATTTCTTGTTCACCTCATCTGGATGGTGATATATGCGCAAGGTATTTACACCCATTGCCCTTAAAATAGAAAAATCCCCAACCGCATACTCGTCTGAATCCTGTCTATTGTTCTTATTCCAGTCTATCCAGGCATCGTAAGGGCCATCAGGCAAACCATTCCCGTTATAGTCATAGTACATCCAATTCTTCATTGTCCCGTTATCCGGGCTTTGGCCTATCTTGGTAGGGGAGTAAGTTACTCCCTTAATGATATAAGGGTGTCCGTCGACCTGTAACTGCCAATGACCATTGTCATATCTAACCAACTTAGTGCGTTTACCCCCTTTGATCTCTACTATCTTATGTGCCCTTAGATTTATCTTTTTAGGGAAGACATCTTTTTCTGAGGCAATTTCAATAATCTGTCCAGGATTTACTACGGCCTTATCGTTCAATATGTTGTTATCCTGACCATTCTTGATAAAGATACTGGCCCCTACTAATTTCATTTTTAGCTCTGGATAACGTCTTAATAAAAATTTTATCCTGTACAACGAAGTAGGGCCAATATACCAAGGGGTATGCCAATAGGTCCAGCCATAGACACCAGGATAATGGATAACTATAGCATAATAGGCCTTTATTGCGTGAGACAGAAGACCCGCTCGTTCTAATATCTGGGCTATATAAAACTGCTTAACCCCCGGAGGCTCTGGTGCAGAACACCAAACAAAAAAACTTGCCAATGGATCCTGGCCATAGAGAAAATTCCAGTGGTTGCCTCTTAAGTAACCTTGCTTTCTATATTCTTGATATTTAGGGTCCCATCTAAAACTGGTAGTGTTTGGATATATCCCCTCCCCAACTGCCTTAGAAAGGCCTTCCTGATCCTTTATTATATATTTATAATTCTCTGTTCCTATTCCCTTAAACTCTCCATATTTTTTGTAATCGACAATACGCTCTAAGCCATAATCGTATAGACCGAATTTCGGCAACGGCAACTTTTCCACATAAGGCAAAAAATTCTGTGTGCCCTTGCAACCAACAAAACTAACACCTATCAAAAAGGTTGTAATCAAACCCAATATTATAAAAACCTTATTCACAATCAGCCTCTTTCAATTTGCGTATCTTTGCCTCTGACTCATCTCTTACCTTCCAGTACCATCCACGCGGATCCCAGTTCTGCGCAAGAGGAAATTCCTTTATTGCCCTACGAAAATAATCCACGGCCTCTTTGCACCTGCCCTGTTTTTCATAGGCCTCTCCTATCACATAATAGGCCGTTCCAACTGCATTTAACTCCTTATACTTGTCCTCCTCTCCGGTCCTAGGGAACTGACCATTTAAGGACTCTTGTTGTTGCCTTGCTATCTCATTAAATCTGTCTATCAACCTCTGGGCAATCTTGATAGCATCAGCAAAGGCCCCTTTACCAAGCGCAGACCAGGCTTTAGTCAGCAATTGATCCGCCTCAAGATTTTGTAGTTCTTCCTCGCTGATCTCAAAATGCACCTCTCTACTCTCTCCATCCCCTGTGATAAGTTTTGATTTATCGAATTGAGGAGCACCTTTAGCCGCAGGAAGAAGCCTTGGTCTGGAAAAGAGTTCTCTCTCAAAATCCTTTCTACAACCAATAAAAGACAACGGCACTAAAATACAGACAACCCACAAAACTAATCTGAAAAACACCTAACACTCCCCTTCTTACTGTCCCGTGAGGGCACCAGCAGTTATACCCTTTATTATATGCCTCTGCATCAATAGGTAAACGATTATAACCGGAACAACGGTTATGGTCATACCCGCCATCAAGAGGGGATAATCCACGAGATGGACCCCCTGAAAGACCATTAATCCTCTTGGCAGAGGCATCTTCGCCTTATCCTGTAATATCAACATTGCGAGCAAGTATTCATTCCATACCATAAGAGTATTAAATATAATCACTACGGCCAGGGCAGGCCTTGCTAAGGGTAGAGCTACGTGAAGCCATATCCCCAGCCTGGAACAGCCATCTATACGCGCTGCATCTTCTAGATCCCGTGGTAGCTTATCAAAAAATGTCTTTAGCAAAAATATCGCAAACGGCAACCCCATATTTATCTGGGGCAAGATATAACCAATCCTTGTATTCACCAGGCCCAGCATCTTGAGCAACACAAATAGAGCAATAAATGCACCAGGGATCGGAATCATCATACTCGCTATCAAGAGGATGTAAAAGAAATTCTTAAAGGGAAATTCTAGCCTGGAAAAGGCATAGGCCGCCAGAGAAGAGAAAAGGACAATAGCAGTTACCACAACCACTGTATAAAAAAGGCTATTTAAAAAGTATTGTCCAAAACCGCCCTTGGTCCATGCGTAATAGAAATTCTCCCAGTGTTGCTGGGCAGGCCATAGACTCATATCCTTAAATACCGAAATCTTTGTCTTCAGGGCAGAGACAAACATCCACCAAAGAGGGAATAAACAAGACAACGCCACTGCAGTAAGTACTAGATAAGATAGACTCAATTTGACAAATCTCTGCAGTCTATAAAATAGGGATTCGGACATCATATTTTTATTCTCTCTTCATCTTATTAGATACCCACAACTGCAACATCGATACAGTCAATAGAATAAGCCCAAAGGCAATCCCCTGGGCACAGGCATAACCAAACCTACCAGCACCCTGCATAGATGCCAGGATCCTTGTCACTGGCACCTCTGTATGATAGCCTGGACCACCATTTGTAGTGGCAGCGATTATATCGTAAATCTGCATACTACCCAAAATCGTCAATATGGAAACCAATATGAATACAGGTATCATAAGCGGCACAGTAATGTACCAAAACCTCTGCCAGGCATTGGCACCATCGACCCTTGCGGCCTCATATATTTGTTGGGGAATATTCTGAAGCCCTGCTAAAAAGATAACAAAACCCCAACCAAAGCCCCGCCACATATGCACAGCCGCAACCGCATTCAAGGCCGTCTTTGGATCAGCAAGCCAGTCCCTTACTAAGTGTTTTAGGCCCATATGGACCAGTGCTACATTCAAGATACCATCAGGATATCTAAATATCCACTTCCATATCAAACCAATAACAATCCCCGACAACACAGGGGGCAGGTAAAATATGACTCTGTAGACATGACCGCCCTTTATATCATTGGCACATAACAAGGCAAGTATCAGGGCAATACCATTTTGAATAGTCAACGCCAAAAAGGTAATCCAGGCCGCATTCATGACAGAACTCCACCATACCTTATCCTGGGTAAAGACCTCTACAAAATTGGCAAGACCGACAAACTGCATATTCGAAGAGATCCCATCCCAGGACATCAAAGATAACTGAAAGACCTTAAAAAAGGGATACAACCCAAATACCAGAAACAAAAGCAAGGCAGGCAGTATAAATAGATAATTTGTCAAGGTATACCATCTCTTTACCATAATCACACCAAATCAACTAGCCGTATTGTTCTGCTTTTGTCTCTTCTTTTCCATCTGGCGAGCCTTGACCTTCTGAACCTCTTCTGCTACTTGTTTAGCGGTCTTTTCTCCCGTAATAATAGACTGAAGGCCCTTGTCAAAGGCCTCTACAACCACTGAATCCTCTTGAACCGGAAAGTTTCTCGGATGATAAACATATTTCATTCCACTCAAAAATCCCTTTAACTCTTCCGGTACAGACTCGAGACACCCCCTGACCGCCGGTATGCTCAAGGTCTCTTTGGCCAGCCTTACCTGTTGCTCTTTCTGGGTAAGCCAATTCAGAAATTCAACGGCCATCTGGCTTTTATCAGACTTAGCATTTACAGCAAACCATGTCCCAGCACCACCCCAAACCCCTCTGGGATTAGCATTAGAGACCTTAGGCGGAAGTATTATTCCTATTTCTATCTCGGGATTCATATCCTTATACACATGAACCGCCCATGAACCATTGAAAGCAAAGGCGTCCTTTTCTAGAGCAAACTCCAGTTCTGCATCTTTATTGGATTTTATTACCACCCCTGACGCAAACACCCCTGCACGAGCCATTCGCTCTATTATGGAGAAGACCTTTATCCAATCGGGATCTGTATATGGAACATCGCCCCTATAGGTGGCAATCATCTTCTCCTCACCCATAATATTCCAGGCAAAATTAGAGGCCATACAATCTATAAGCCAAGGTTCGCTAAAACCGCTTACCAGCCCCTGATATCCGGCCTTTTTTACGGCTTCTACCGCAGCCAAAAATTCATCCAGGGTCTGAGGTGGATTTTGAGGGTCTAGTCCCGCTTCACGAAAAATCTTTTTGTTATATATATATTGGATATTAATTACGTCTATGGGCACCCCATAGATTCCACTCTCTACACCAAACTCATTCCCGGAGACAAAAGAAACGCTCTTTAATGCCTCAGGAAAAAACCTGCCCTTCCACTCCTGGTTGTTCTTTTCCATATAGGAATCTAGCTTTAAGACATGGCCTGCCTTTACAAAGTTTGCAAAGTCACGTTTACTGCCCAGTATACCGTATATCTCTGGGAGAGTATTGGTCTGGGCTGATGCAATTATTTTCTGATTATAGGCCTCCGAAGGTGCAAAGACTTCCATCTTTACATAAACACCTGTCTTTTCGTAATACTCTCTAGCCAGTTCATTAAGGGCATCTTCCTTATCCGTTAGCCAATGCCACATAACAACCGTTTTGGACGGATCCGCATTTATCTTATTTTTAGGGGAAAGGCTACAACCTGAAATAAGTAAGAAGGGAAGGAAAGACATAAAAATACCCGCAGATATAATCAGCCGTTTCATAAATTTCTCCTTTCGATTTGTCATACGCTAATGTACGACATACACAAGGGCGGAGTATACTTTACCATAGTAAGATTGTGGCGTCAATAGTATCGTAAAGATATAGAACAGATATGGCCTGCTATTCTAAATATGCCAATTTTCTCTCATAATCCCACTTAGGATAATCCTTAAAAGGTACAAAATGGATATTGGTATTTATTCCCTTTCTCGATCGTATCGCCTCAGCCATTGTTCCGGCATATAGAAGAAGATCGCCTTTTATAGAATCTGTCTTTAACTGAAAAAAGATATCGACACCATCCAGGCCCTTTTTCATCTTAAAGGCACCTGTACACCTGGACGCCAGAGCCTCTGTAGAATACAACAAATCTTTGACCTCCTCCACATACAAAGTCTCTCCAGCTATTTCCAGAGATCTGGGTTTACCCCAGAGGAGGCACAAAGGCCAACGAAGGCCTTCGTCTTCTATACCATAACGCGCCACTGCCTCTTCATAGCTCATTAGTCTCACAATCTCCTCTCCGCCATATCTGAGTAAAGGCATCGCTGTATCAAATAACGTCGAGATCACTAGCCTACTCCCCAACTCTTCCATAAGGAACATTTGCGGACTGTATTGAAATACCATCGGGTAAAATCCATAACCAAAGTCCTCTTCCCGACGAATTATTTCCTTACGCACCTTGACAGTAAAAGGCGTCTCAAAACACACATTAAGCCCTAACTCTGCCATACCAAAAGAAGAAAATATATCTCTTATTCCAAATGTCTTTTCAAGATAGATACGATAAGATTCAGGAAATGGCTCCTCCCCTATTATTAGTTTCAAAGCAGTTCCTGCGGCCGCCTCTTTAAAACCCATCTCCAGTAGATTTTTCACAAAGGTATTATCCCCGATGAGGATAATCTGGGAAAAATGCCTTCCAAACCGCTTGGCTACTTCTATCGCAGTATCCTCTCTTACACTAGTATTTATCACCGAACAAAGAGAGCTGGTTACATATATCCCCATCGACAATGTATTGATTATTAAGGTGGGAACCTTTGCAACACCAAAAAAGAGGTCCAATAATAGATCTTGCTGCAACTCTGAGTAGTCGAGCTCCTTTTTAGCAACAACACCAAAAGAAAAAAGTCCACCAGCTCCAGAACTCGGAATAAGCGAAAGAGGCACAGGACGATTTTTATATCCAGGAAGGACGAAATCCATCTCGCCAATATGAACTAACCTCTCCTTCTCCAAGACAGGCAATGAAAGGAAGTCTCTATACGAACCTAAGGGATAGCTAATACCTTCCTCTTTTAAGAACCTCTGGTATCCAGCGGACAAAGAAATTATGCGATTTGCCCTTTTGAGAATAGAGACAGGGGAAGGATGAATCCCTAATCGAGGGAGCCTCTGGCGGAACAGCCATTTCAACAGATAATATTTCCGCATATGAATCTAAATTTAACTCTTAAAATATTCATAGAATGCAGGTGCAGTTTCTAATACCGTCTTCTCTGCCTCAGGAAGATACAAAACATAGGGATACACCGTACCCATACATTCAACCGGACCACCTACCTGAGTAAATCTTACCCCTGTTTTAGATAGAAGCTTCTCCAGGGACTTCTCCATCAAGGCCGTCCACCAATTGATACTATTTGCCTTTGAGTATTTATAGGCGGCCTTATAGAGGCCAAAGACCATTGGCCTATAGCGTCGATTATCTTTGTTAGGATGATTATCTAGATAACTGTCTACCTCGTAATAGAGTGCATCTCCTTGTCTCTGTCTAAACCCTTTCGATATAACAAGTCTAGAAATCTCAACCGCATTCTCTTCCATTAAACGAATCTTCAGATCTTCAGGGACATGCCGTTCGATTGGTGCCGCTAATTTTACAGAAAACATAGGAATAAGTCGCATATAACCTATTAAGAAATCTCCTGCAAAGGCACCAAAATGGACAGAAATATCATCCCAATCATCTAACTCCGTTTGATCAGGATAATCTTCCTCTCGGATAAAACCACATTCATAACAATATACCTGAAAGCGCAAAGGCCCAGCAAGGCTTGCCACCTCCTCCAAGGAAAGCTGGCGAAAACAAAACGAAAGCCCCCCTATCTTCTCTATACTTTTATACATCTCCCCCATAATCACAGGTTAGCACCCTTTTTATCAACTAGCAATAAAAAAATGGCGGTGACTGGACTCGAACCAGTGACGCCGCGGGTATGAGCCGCGTGCTCTGACCACCTGAGCTACACCGCCATATGTAAGTTTTTATTATATCTTCTAGTAAAGAAAAAGGCCAGCAATTTCTTGCTGGCCCTTTGACAATCTCCTAAATACAAATTACCTTCTTCTCCTCCTAAGGACTAGACCAACCAGACCAAATCCAAGAAGGAGCGCACTTGCAGGCTCTGGAACCATATCAGAATCAGCATACGTATTTGCCTGCTGGGTCCCTGCACCTGTAACTATCCAACCCAGCCTTGTATTATCTGGTTTGGTATTAAAGTCTACACGAATGTCAGAGCCATCCTGCTGAGTATTGGTATCAAAATAATCCTGCCAAAGCCCACCAATTACATCGAAGTACGCACTACCATTACCTGTCAGATTAACATAGTCGAAGTTGTTTTTCATAGTAAAATTATAACCATATTGGTCTGACAGGATATGTCCTTGCAAATCTAGTAGTAACTCACCATTGGTTACAGTTGGGAATGTAGCTGTACCTGTGCGAGCACTTGGTCCCTGAACAGTGTAATCCTTAGAATAATCTCTATAGATCAATGCTCTTCCACCCACCGAATAGGTGTATCCCTGGGCAGAAATATCGATATCATCAAATCCATAATAAAACATCGTAATCTCATAAGGAGCCGTATACTTATTGAAGACTACTGTATCGCCACTCAAACCCGTTGGGTCAAAGAATCCATCATTATTCGTATCCTGAACAATGTAAGCAATACGACCTATTCCAAAGCTGTCCTCCTGACCATCTCCACTGGGCAACTGAGGCAAAGGAGATCCTCCAGAACCATCATATGGATTGTCGTTGATGGGCATCCACTTGCCGGCCTGGGCATCATAATTATATAACCTACCCCAGTCGTGAAGGTCGTCAAAAAATATACGAGTAGGGATAGCGTGGGCCACCGCCTGCCAGCCCAAGAACAACACACCCAGCACACTTGCTAAAGCCAATCTCTTTATCATCTCTTACCTCCTTTTTTACCACGCTTTCTATTTCCTTTTTTAGCCAATGTAAATACACATCAACGGCTATTATTTATAATGCATACTCTGTGCCAATTCCCAAAAATCCTCATCAATGTCATAACATACTTAGATATAAATAGGTTACAGAGAACACTAAATGGAGCACAAGGAGATGGCTCCAATTTAATATGTATATTTTTTTTACATTATGCTATTAAAAGATACATTGGGGCCATTAAAATCATTCAATAGAAACCTTACCAGACAATGCTGAAACACATACATCCCTGGCCTTGCCCATATCATTACTCACCTCTAAACAGACCCTTGTCTGGGCCTCTCCAGAGGGGAAAAATACCACTTCATTGCCACCCTGCCAAGCTACATCCAGTCCTTTTGGCAGACAATATCTCTTATCAAGAGCCGTCCACTGTTCCTGGTCTTCTCGAAGACTTACCGTCAAACAAGAAGAGGTGTCCAATTCCACCTTTGTCCATCTCCTCCTGGAGATGGCTTCCATCCTTGCATAGTTAAACAGGGCAACACTTCCTCTCAATGCCGACTTAAGTCGCATCCTTTGAGATCCGCCCCTCAAAAAAGGAATCCCTACCCCCAGCATTATGGTAATAATTGCAAGCACAACCAGTATCTCTATTAGAGTAAAGCCAGCTCTCGCCATCTTACCAATTGGTTATATCGTCTTTTTCACCTTTGTCATCCTTGCCGTTTTGGCCAAAGGAGTAGAGGTCGAACTTATATTTGTGATGGACTCCAGGATAGGTATACACATAAGGGTTGCCCCAGGGATCAACAAATTCCCCTTTATCATTCAATTGATCCTCCTTGAACTCCATATAAGGGCCGTACCAATCTGGATTATCCTCGTTATCACTCAATGCCTTTACCACGTCTGCTATATCACCCCTAGGATATGATCCCATATCTTCCTGATACTGCTCTAGCGCTGACTCAAGTGCGGCTATCTCTGCCTTGGCTCGAGAGATGGTGGCCCTTCTGCGGGCAGCCTGATTGGCGGTGGTAATAAGTCCTGCCAGTATCATAATTATGGCAATAACGACTAACAGCTCTATAAGGGTAAAGGCTCTCTTCATCCCCACGCTCCTTTCCTATAGAGGCTCAAGTACCCTATCTATAATGGGCAGGGCCGTCTCGATGTGCCTTATCGGCATCAGATGGATTCCATCACACAATGGACGAATAGCCTCAATTATTTCCAGGGCCATCTTCTGCCCACAGGCGATCTTATCCTTTGCTGAGGATATGCGTTCTATCATCCCCTCAGGGACATATATGCCAGGGATATTCTCGTTCATATAAACGGCCATTCGCTCTGAACGCAGTGGAATAATCCCTGCAAGGATGGGCAGCCCTAGTCTTTTCGTCCTTTCTATAAAACGCTCAAATCTATCTATATCATAGACCGCCTGGGTCTGGAAAAAACGCGCCCCTGCCTTGGCCTTCGCCTCCATCTTGGCAAATTCCACATCCATATCATCTGCACCAGGGTTTGCGGCCGCACCCGTACAGATGGAAGTATTTTCAGCAATCCAGCGAATAAGAGAAACGGTATCCATATCAAAGACAGCACTGGCACCTGGATGGTCACCTATATGCGTGGGATCCCCTCCCAGGATAAGCATATTTTCTATACCGAAGCTGGCCAGACCATAGATATCCCCCTTAATGGCAAGTTCATTTCTATCCCTACAGGTATACTGGACAATCGGATTAACCCCATATCTTAATGCCCACAATCCAGCCGCCCATGGACTCATCTTTAGATTTGCACCAGGCATGTCGGTTATATTTACTGCATCCACCTTATCTTTGACCAGGGAAAATTCCCTGACCATTTCTTCAATATCCATCCCACTGACAGGGTTTATCTCAATAGTAATGAGAAAATCTTTTTGACGGCTTAGATCAGATATCTTCATCTAATCCTTTATCTCCCAATTTCTGGGCCACCAATAGGTAGAGATTCTCCATAAGTACTGCCGAAGTAACCGGACCAACTCCTCCTGGCACAGGGGTTATTAACTCAGCCCTATCTTTAGCTGTATCGAACTCAATGTCTCCCACCATCTTGCCACTGACAAAGTTGATTCCAACGTCTATGACCACAGTCCCTTCTCTAATCCACTCTCCTTTCACCAGACCGGCCTTGCCCACTGCAGAGACCAGGATCTCGGCCCTGGAGATATGTTCTGGTAAAAGTCCCCTGTCGTAGGTAGGATAATGACAGACTGTAACGGTTGCCCGTCTCTGGGCGAGGATCAGACTAAGGGGCCGTCCTACTACCGCACCCTGGCCGATGATAACCACTTCCTTTCCATACAAGTCCACCCCTATTGCATCCAGGATGTGAACTACGGCGCGTGGTGTAGTTGGAAAAATCGTATCCTCCTGACGAAACATCAGTCCAAAGACATTCTCAGGGGAAAGGCCTTCGACATCTTTTTCTTTCTTTAACAACTTTAAGGAATTAAAGACATCGACCCCTGGCGGCATAGGTGTATGCAGTATCACTCCATCTACTACCTCGTCTCTGTTTGCCATAAGCACTGCATTGTTGAGTTCCTCCTGATATGGACCAACCCGACGATGCCTATACTCTACTCCAAGCCTCTGGGCCAATCTTTGCTGGGAACGAATATAGGCAGCGGTGTCAGGGTTTGAGCCTGATTCTATCCCCAATAGGGTTGGTTTCCGTCCTAAAAGCTCAGATGCCTTTTTTATTTTCGGCATTAGATCTTCAATAATACTGTTCGCTATGGCTCTGCCATCTATTATATTGCCGTTTACAACCATAAAACACCATCCAGACCTCTGGTTTTCAAAATCCAATCATCTTACACTATCAAAACCGGACAGGAAAGGTAGTCAAGGACCATGCTAAGCAATTTATGCGGGGGCTGGAGGGCGGTTCGCTTCTTGGTCTCCCTCCCTACCACTACCATGTCGACTTCATACTTTTTAGCAAAATCCAGGACAGTTTTCTCCAGGTTGCCTTCTTCCTGTTCTAGCAATATCTTTACATCCTGGTCTTTCGCCATTTCCTCTATTGCGTAAAGGTACTTCCAGCCGTCTTCACTGAGTTCGACATAGGCCTCGCTCTCAGTCTTATGGAGATGCTTTACCATAACCTTTATCACATTGGGAGCGATAATGTTAAGGGCTATTATGCGAGCCGCAAGGGGCCTCGCAATCTCTATCGCTACCTTTGCGGCCTTGAAACTCTCCTCTGAACCTTTTACCAACAATAAGACATTGTTTATCATAATCCTACGATCGTTTCCTTGCCATTATTGTCTTTACCATCTTCTGGCGGATAAACATCTCCCGGTCATTCTCCTCCAGAACGTCTTCTATCCACTTCTTTATCCTGCTATAAAGCGGGATAAAAAAGACATCCAGGGCATTCACACGCCTCTGGGTCTTTTTGATCTCTCGCGCAAGTTCATCTACAATATACCGTTTTTCAATATACTTTACAAGCAAATCCTGAATCTCAGGCACCATTGCCAGGGCCTGATCCATCTCTAAAGTAGAAAAGGCCAGTCCTGGGCGTGGAATATTTCTCTTGCTTATATCAATACGCGGTACTCGCACGCCCATGACACTGTGGTAAACCACCTCCACCTCTAATAAGGCATTGCTCTGCAGGATAAACAGCTCCTCTCTTTCCTGACCCAGGGATATTCCTCCCCTCTTAAACTGGCGATAAAATGCCCTTAATTTGGTATGAAGGTCTTCATATACGGCCTGCATCTGGGCAACCTCTTTCATAAACTCGCTCATCAAGGCCTCACGCTTTTTCTCTAGGAGACCATATCCATCCCTGGATATCTTGAGATTTTCCTTTACCTTTTGGAGATTACTGCGGGTAGGAGTGAGATTTTCCATAACCAGACCTGCCTATATCAGTCTCTATTGTAATATTTTTCTATCTGTTCCTTTGTCAGCCTATGAAGCTGGTTTTCTGGCAATATAGACAAGACCTCCCATGCTATATTAAGGGTCTGTTCAAGACTACGGTTCTCATCATAACCCTGGGAAAGGAACCTTTTTTCAAACTTCTCTCCAAACTCCAAGAATTTCTTATCCCTTTCACTCAATTCCTCCTCCCCGACGATATCAGCAAGGCTTCTTATCCATTGCACCTCTGCATAACTTGCATAAAGCTGATTGGCCACATTGGGATGGTCTTCTCTGGTCCGTCCCTTGCCTATCGCATCCTTCATAAGACGAGACAAACTCGGCGGCAGGTCAATGGGAGGATATATTCCCTTTTGATAAAGGGCACGCGAAAGGACTATCTGTCCCTCTGTGATATAGCCGGTAAGGTCCGGGATAGGATGGGATATATCCATATTTGGCATTGTTAAAAATGGTATCAGGGTTACAGAACCCTCTCTATCCTTTACCCTGCCACAACGCTCATATAGCGAGGCAAGGTCAGTGTACATATAGCCTGGATAGCCCTTCCTGGAAGGGACCTCATCCCTTGCCGCTGAGAGTTCCCTTAAAGACTCACAGTAATTAGTCATATCTCCTATTATCACCAATACATGCCTGCCCTTCTCAAAGGCAAGGTATTCTGCCAGGGTCAAGGCGCATCTAGGGGTAATAATCCTCTCCTCAGGAGGGTCATCGGCCAGATTTAAAAACATCGTCACCTTATCCATATTTGCAGTATTCTCCAAGACATCCCTGAAAAATAGGGCCTCATCAAAACGAATGCCCATCGCGGCAAATACAATGGCGAATTTCTCAGCCTTTCCAGAAACAGAGGCCTGTTTTATTATCTGGGCAACAATCTCATTATGGGGGAGGCCAGAACCTGAGAATATAGGTAGCTTTTGTCCTCTAACGAGGGTATTCATTGCATCGATAGCACTGATCCCGGTCTGTATGATGTCACGGGGATAGTCGCGTGACATTGGATTAATAGCAAGACCATTTATATCTACTTCCTTATCTATAGTAGGAAGCGGATAATCATCTATAGGCTTGCCCGTACCATTGAAAACCCTGCCTAGCATCTCTTCAGAAACACCGAGTTTAAACGGTTGTCCCAGAAACTTTGCCTTTGCTTTACTGGTAGAGATGCCAGCCGTTCCCTCAAAAACCTGAACGATTATCGCCTCCCTGCCGGCCTCAAGGACACGCCCAAGCCTACGTGAGCCATCGCCTATATCGAACTCAACCATCTCGCCATAGAACACCCCATTTATAGGCTCCAGTACCGCTATGGCACCGCGTAGTTCCTTGAATCTAGAAGACTCCTTTACCCCTTCAAATATTAACTCCATACTTTGCCCCTATCTCTCTAAAGGCCTCATCCAGTCTCTCTCTAAACCTATCAAACTCTTCCAGCTTATCGTTTGAAATCTCCTCCTTTAACCTCATTATCTGAGCAAATTCCTCCATCTCAATGATTGTCAGGACATGGATGCCCACATCCAAGAGCTCTTTGGCACTGTCATAGAAAAACAAGATAAGGTCTATTATCTTGAGGCCTTTCTCTGGTGAAGAAAAACTATCCGAACTATATGCATTCTGCTGGAGAAAACCGAAGCGTACCAACCTGGCTATCTCTATAACCAATCTCTGGGAATCGGGCAAGGCATCAACTCCTATAAGCTGGGCCACCCGTTCAAGCCTATCTGCCTCCTGCAAAAGGGCCATTATGCGCGTGCGCAACTGGCCCCAATCTGCACCCTTGACATTCTCTCTCCACCAATCAGTAAGGTCATCTACATAGCCACTATAGCTGTCTATCCAATTGATGGAAGGGAAGTGCCTCTGTCCAGCAAGCCTCTTATCCAATGCCCAGAATGTGCGCACGAATCGCTTGGTATGCATGGTCACTGGCTCTGAGAAATCCCCTCCTGGGGGAGATACCGCACCTATCACTGTAATAGATCCCCTTTTGCCGCTCAGTGCCTCTGCATAGCCGGCCCGTTCATAGAATTCCCCCAGGCGCGAGGCCAGATACGCAGGATATCCTTCTTCGGCAGGCATCATCTCTAACCTCCCAGCTATCTCACGCAATGCCTCTGCCCAACGACTCGTGGAATCTGCCATCAGTGCAACACTATAGCCCTGGTCCCTGAAGTACTCGGCCATAGTGATACCTGTATAGACACTTGCCTCGCGTGCCGCAACCGGCATATTAGAGGTATTGGCTATTATTATAGTCCTCTCAATTAAAGGCCTTCCTGTGCGCGGATCCTGAAGTTCAGGGAATTCCTCTAATACCTGAGTAATCTCATTGCCCCTCTCACCACAACCTATGTAGATAATAATATCCGCCGACGCCCACTTCGCAAGCTGATGTTGGGTAATCGTCTTACCAGTACCAAACCCACCTGGTATAGCCGCTACCCCTCCAACCGCAACCGGAAACAGGAAGTCTATCACCCTCTGCCCGGTTATAAGGGGCACATTCGGCCTGAGTCTCTTTAAAACCGGCCGTTTCTTCCGTACGGGCCAACGATGATACATCGGGAGGGCAATCTCTTTACTGCCCAAATCTATCTTAACAACAATATCCTCGAGCCTGTATTTACCTTCGCTGGCGACCCAGAGGACCTTGCCTTTTATGTCTGGTGGCAGCAGGATCCTGTGTTTAATAAGAGAAGTCTCCTCAACCTCGCCTATAATATGGCCTGGCCCAACCACATCTCCTTCCCTGACCTGCGGAGTAAAGGCCCACATCCTCTCTCTGGAAAGGCTCTGTGTCTGTACCCCGTTTTCGACAAATATTCCACAGGCCTGGCGAATGTCCTTTAACGGCCTTTGTATACCATCGAATATATTTCCCAGAAGACCTGGCCCAAGTTCGACAGATAAAGGATATCCCTTATCCTCAATCTCATCACCAGGAGAAATGCCAGTGGTGTCCTCATATACCTGGATAACCGCCTTATCTCCCCTTATCCCGACTATCTCACCAACCAATCCGGCCCTGCCTACCGAGACCTGATTTCCAACAGGACTGGTTGAAAGCCCACCTGCTATTACCACCGGCCCATTAACAGACCAGACATATCCCCGCATCTTACACTCCTGCTAATCGAAAATAAAACCTTCAATAGGGATAATCTTTATTTCTTCCCTATCTCACAAATTATCTCCCTTATTCCACCTGACCTGAGCAGATATGCAAGCTGCCCCTCTAACCTATTGCCTTCTACAGAAAAGACCTTTCCTTCTTGGTTGCTAATTACCTCTATCCGCATTACCCCAACGCCATCGGAATAACAATTGTATCTCTTAGGATTCTTATATACAACTAAAGTTTTTCCAAACAACTGGAAGGCAAAACTGTTCGCCGGCAGAGCTCCCCTAGCAGGGACCTTTCTGGACTCACTGGTAAATAGCCATTCAGGCAGCTTGGGTGAAAATTCAAACACAAGCTGGCCATTTTCATCTACCCAGAAGAACTTATCCCCTACACACATCAACATCCAAACGTGAATCCACTCCACAGTAGAGCCAGTCAACCTTGCAACAAAACCCCTACCCCATTGAGACTCGTCCGGGAAAGCACTACTGACAATAAAAGAGGAGTTCTCCAGGATACTGCGGCCATAGACCTCTGGTCTTTGGAAACATATCACAGTCTTGAGTATATCCGAGAAAAATGGCTTACCAATATCTGATTTCAATAACTCTAGGAGATATTTATACTCCATATGCAGCCAGATAGACTCATTTTCAAGCCAGCCAGGCGTAAATACAGCCGAACGGCCTATCTCAAGGCTCTCATTCTTTAGAGATGCACAGACCTTATACATCTCAAGTTCCTGGTCAAATAGAGGGCTCTTTTTTACCGCATCGTATAACTTCCTCGCTTTATCTTTATCGTTCAGGATACGCAGATAGTGGACCTGCCCCTCGAGGAACCAAGGCAAAATATGTTGAGAAAAACGAGTTACGCGCACTGCAGGTTGGCCAGAGACGTGAGTTTTGCCTTCTATCTCCTCCCACTCCTCTGCTATATAATAAAAATAGGTATTTACTAAACCACTTTTTTTGTCAATTGCTCTCTCTATTGCCTTTAAAAAGATCTTCTCCGCTGTTTCAAGATATACCAATAGATCGTCCAGAGCCAGAGAGTTCTCTTTTCCGGAAAGCCCCCAAAACACCTTTTCTCTATAGGCCTCACGGAGCTTGCCTTCCTCTTGCCAGTATTCCATCCCCAGTTCTTTATCGAACAATTTATTGATCTGCTCATCTATAAGAGATGCTATTTCCTCCGGTAGATTGACGCTGGGGAAAAATCCCTTATACCTTAACACAAGGTCCTTCAGGAACCTTATAAGGCGCAATACCTCCATTGTTTCAGAAGAAGAGGAGCCTATCAACCCAGGCAAACCATTTAACGAGTCGTACCAATTAGGCTTATCTGCCTCCATCTCTATCCCCACGCCATAGGGATCTAGATTCATCACCTTGGCCGCAAGAAGCGTCAATAGTTTCACAAATAGACTTGTATAATAGACATCACCTTTTCCATAAAGGGTCCTTACTTTATTTTTATATTGCGGCCTCTCGGAGATAAGCTTGGACTTATCTTTATCCTTTCGAACAGCCTTGTACTGCCTGACACCATTCTTTGTTAAAACAAATTTCTCATCCCGCCTAGCAACATAGTATTCAGAATCAAAGAAGGTATATGTCTTATCCTCAAAGAACAACCTCTTCTCCTCATCCGGAAAAACAGCCAGATAAGATTCTATAAGATCTATATTATAGGTCCAATGGTCTGTCCAGAAACCCTCTCTATGTTCCGCGTCTTCAATCCTTTCGCATTCAGACAAAAGCCTCTTTAAGAACCTCTCCTCGCCACCTCTTATCTTTATATTCTTCTCCTTTATAAACGAAAACAACTGTCCAGGAGAAAACTCCGTCCTGACCAAAAAATCCCTCAGTACAGGCAAGGCCTTTGCATTGACAAATCCAGATAACCATTTCTCAAGCTCCGCAGGGCCTTGTCTTAGTACAAACCTTACACCATTTATCTGGAGGGGATTGTATCCGTCTAGTCGCAGCAGATTCATAAACAGCTTAACATTGCTATCTCCAACCTCGGGATGGAAAAAGACATCCAAACGGCGATTTTGATTCATATCCCGGTAGTTTCCATTTCCTTGGGATAGAAATGTAGGCTCCAAATTAAAGTTATTGTAATCCCTCTCCAGGTCACCGTGCTTTCTGCCGTAGACGTAAAATATATGGTGACCATTTAGAGTAGGCAATTTTATCGGATATCCACCCCTTAAAAGATTATCCAGATAACTTTGGGCCGTATATTTATCGAACTCAACAAAAGAGCTTACAGTGAAGACCTCATCCATAATACCAGAAACCAGGTTCCTATTTTCTATCCTCTTATTCAAGATATATTCAGAAGAAGACAACGCAAGTCTGGCAAATCGAGATGCTTCTCTCTCTCCAGAGGCATGGCCGATAAGGGTTACAAATTCCGCCTCTCCGGAAGGCGGGATCTTTACCCTCTGAAAGGAAAAGGCACAAGGCAGCTTATTCTGAAGCATCTGCTCATCCGGATAAAGGAATCTTTTGTCCTCTAAAAACTCTTCAGGATAATCAAAATCAAGCACAGAACCAAAGATTGTATCTGGATCAGAGATAATCCGCAGGGCATTGGTCTTACCCTTTGATAATGCATAAGAAAAGTAAAAATTGCCCTTCTCTACCTTTACAACCTCTGGCCTATCGTCTAATTCTACCCTTACCTTGTAGAAGCCCAGGAAGTCATCTATATGCCTGGCCTGCATCCAGGCCTCTGCTGTCCTGAACATATTTTTGACAATGAACTGATTTAAGCCGTAAGGCAGGATTACTGGCATCCCATCCAGGACCTCCAGGCTCATAGGCCTTGAATTGGAAAGATTTCGTATAGAGACAACCCTAACCAAAGCAGGTAGTCTCTCTCCTGGCAACGTAAAATATACAACTGAAATCTTCATCCCCAATGTCTTATTTACCTCTTCTATTTCTAACTCATAAGGCCTAATCGTCATTCTTTGCTTCACTGCCTGGGCCCGCGAGGCTATACCTGATTGAAATGGCTCATAAAAGATAAAATCTGAATCCCTTTGAAACTTTACAAAGGTACGAAATCCATATCGGGAAACGGTTTGATAGGCCTTATTTGCAGGATAAAACTCCATAATCGCCCCATCCTTGCCACTTATCCCAAAGCTGGATATAGCCTGCCCACGATTCACATAAAAGGCCCATAAGGGAATGCCATAAAGCCCAGCTATTCCCGGGAAGAAACTCGAAAAGGGACGAGCCAAATTATACTCGTCAATGACAAACCCGCCATCAGGCAAGACCGTATAAACTGGTTCTTTATCCGACCAGGCATCCATAAAATAACTCCTATATTATCAAATAGTTGGTTTTTGACAAAATCTCCTGTAAGCGCTTTCAATACCATCAAAAAAAATGGCGGGGACGACGGGATTTGAACCCGCGATCTCCAGATCGACAATCTGGCATTCTAACCAGGCTGAACTACGTCCCCGCAGCTAGTTATACAGTTAACCACAAAAAGGACAAACAGGCAAGAAATTTTTCATATTAAGGACAAAATAACATCCTTATCTCAAAGAATAACAGGAATCCCTTGTATATATGGAAACACTAAGTTATAATAAATATTTAGGTTTAACCTGAACTATATTTTGTTGCTAAAACTTAGCGAATTATATTTTAGTTTAACATATACAAATTTCAAGGATTTTTATGGCACGCGAGATATTGGCTAGCTTAGATGAACAGGAAAAACGCATAGTTATACTGGACAACGGCAGGATCGAAGACTATTTCTTTGAAAGGGCAGGTCAGCAACACCTGGTAAACAACATATACAAAGGAATAGTGGAGGACGTTACTCCTGCCCTGGGTGCGGTCTTTGTCAATATTGGTCTGGAAAGAAAGGGATTTCTCTATATGGATGAGCCCGCAGATACTATCTTTGGACTCTCTCAGAAGAAAAAGGGGCAGACCATCGGGGAGGTAGCAGAAAAGGGGAATGTAGTGTTAGTACAGGTTTCAAAAGAACCCTTTGGATCAAAGGGGGCTCGCTTGACGACCAACATCACCATCCCTGGCAAACACATAGTTATTATGCCATATTCCCAGGTACGCGGGGTATCTAAAAAAATAGTCGATGAAAAGGAGAGAAAACGCCTAAAGGAGATAATCCACAGCATAAAGGCGCCCTATGGGTTTATCGTAAGGACAGCGGCTATTGGTGCCAGCAAACGAGATATAGAAAAAGACGCCAATAACTTAATAAAACAATGGAAAAGCCTCTACAGAAAGGCAGTAAGGACAAATCCGCCGGCATTGATATTCGAAGAGCAGGACATAATATTCAAAGTAGTCCGCGACTACTTCGATGAATCGGTGGATAGGTTGGTAATAGATAACCGCAGGGAATTCTTGAGGCTAAGGTCGTTTATAAAGGCAGTTTCTCCCCGCCTTGCAGAAAGAGTAGAGCTCTACAATGCCAATGTTCCACTATTTGAATTGCGCGGTATAGAACAACAGATAGAAGAGATATACAATACAATGGTAGCCCTACCAGGGGGAGGGTACCTAATCATTGAAGAGACAGAGGCACTAACAGTGATAGACGTCAACAGTGGCAAGTTCAAAGCAGTAAAACGCAACCAGGAAGAAATGGCCTTTATAGTAAACTGTGAAGCCGCACAGGAAATAGGCAGGCAACTGCGCCTCAGGGACATCGGCGGAATCATCGTAATAGATTTTATTGATATGAAGGTCCAGGCCCATAAAAATGAGGTGCTATCCGTACTGAAAACCGCCCTTGCCAGGGACAAGGCAAAATCTGAAATTATCTCTGTCTCTCCCCTTGGACTGGTAGAGATGACGCGAGAGAGGACTGAGAGGACAAGCGAGGCAAGGACATTTTCTACATGTCCCTGTTGTAGTGGACGCGGCAAGATAATGTCGCCGCAGACAGTTGCAATAGGCTTGTTTAGGAAACTAAGATATATGTTGCGTCAAGATAGACGACGAAAAAAACGGGCTATAGTAAAGGCCCACAAACAGGTAATAGAATACTTAAAGACTCAACGGAACATCCTGCTGGACATAAGCAAAAAATACAACACAGAATGCCAATTCATCACAGATAAGGAAATAAGCCCAGACCAATATAATCTGGAGGTAATCAATATTGCCAGACGTAGATAAAAAGATAAAAGCCGGTATTATAGGGGTTACAGGCCATACAGGGGAAGAACTCCTGCGCCTGCTTCTTCGCCATCCATCCGTGGAAATAACATATCTTGCTAGTCGTCAAAATCACGGTCCTGTCAAAGAGATATATCCGTGGACTCCACAAGGACTTGTTATATCTGAAATAGACATATCAAAAATAAAGGCATCCTGCGACTGCGTCTTCCTTGCCCTACCCCATACAGTATCGCAAGAGTTCGCTGCCCAGCTTTATCCAGATGTAGTAGTAATAGACCTAAGTGCTGACTTTCGATTAAAAGATCCCAATACATATGAGAAATGGTATAAGACAAAACACCTCTATCCAAATCTCCTAAAAGACTCCGTATACGGTCTGCCAGAAATATTCAAAGAACAAATCAAGACAGCCAAGCTAATAGCAAATCCAGGCTGCTATCCAACATCTGTAATCCTTGGACTATATCCTCTAGTAAAAGAAAGACTCATAAAAAGCGTATTTATCGATGCTAAGTCAGGGGCAAGCGGTGCAGGGAAAAAATTATCGAACAATCTTCTCTTCGTCTCTCTTAGTGGTGAACTAAAGCCATACAAGGTAAATCAACACCAGCATATACCCGAAATACTGCAAATACTAGGCCTTCATGAAGAAGGAATCATCTTTGTACCGCACATAGTAGGAATAGAACGAGGAATTATTTCAACGATGTATGTCTCCTTAACCTATGGTAAAAGCCAGGAAGAAATAGGACAACTCTATGAACAATACTATCGACATTCTCACTTTGTAAAGCTACTAGGTGAAGACCTACCCTCTTTCAGGGGAGTAGCCCATACAAATCAATGCCACATTTCAATTCGCTCGGTCGCACCCGATATGGTTATCGTAATCTCTGCAATAGACAACCTAATAAAGGGTGCAAGTGGCCAGGCGATTCAGAATATGAATCTTATTTTTGGTCTGGACGAAAAGGAGGGATTGCTGTGATCAAATGGGTCCCTAGAGGAGTTTGCGCGCCAGAAGGATTCCAGGCAGGGGGGATTTCTTGTGGGATAAAAAAGGAGGGCCAGAAGGATCTTGCGCTGGTAATGTGCGAAGACGATATATGCAATGTAGCCGCTGTCTTCACCACAAACAGCATAGTAGCCCATCCTGTAAAGATATCAAAAGAACGGATAAAAAACGGCTTTGCCCGCGCTGTATTGATAAACAGCGGCAATGCAAACTGTTGTACAGGCGAAGAAGGATACAAGGCTGCTATAAACATCTCCAAAAAACTGGCAAAACTCATATACGACGAAGAAAAACACATCTTGATAGCATCTACAGGCATAATAGGCGTTCCGTTTCCAGAGAAAAAGATATTGGATAACCTTCCCTCCCTCGTCGAAAACACAGATACCGTAGGCCATACGTCTGCGGCAATGGCAATAATGACAACCGACACCTTTTCAAAAGAGGCCGCGGTAACCGCCACCACCCCTAAGGGTAAAATAACTATCGGTGGAATGGCAAAAGGGGCAGGGATGATATTCCCACATATGGCGACTATGATCGCCGTTTTAACTACCGATGTAAACATATCCACTGCCCTATTAAAATCAGCGCTAAAAGAGGCCGTCAATGAAACCTTCAATCGCATATCCGTTGACGGCGATATGAGCACAAACGATTCGGTATTCATATTGGCCAATAGCAGAGGGCTACACATAACCTCAAAGAAATCAAAAGAATACCGTATATTCGTAGAAAGTCTGAAAACCCTCTGCATGCGCCTTGCAGAAATGATAGTTAGAGACGGTGAAGGGGCTACCAGGTTTGTACGCATTACCGTTCAGGGTGCTTCCAGTCAAGACGAAGCCGTAAAGGTCGCCGAAAAAGTTGCTACATCCGCACTATTTAAGTGCTCTGTGTTCGGGGGAAAGATAGTCTGGGGAAGAATAGCCGCAGCAGTTGGTGCAGCCAGCAAACACGTCGAAGAAAAAAAGCTGGAGATAATCGCCAACAAACATATAGTCTTCAAAAAAGGCAAACCTATGATAACTCGCACCAAGGCCCTACTAATTGACAAAGACCTGGATATAACTATAGACCTGCATCACGGTAAATTCTCTTATTATAAATTCACCTGCGATTTTTCTCCAAACTACGTACTCATCAATAAAGAATAAAAATGGAAGGAATCTCTCTATCCATTCATGCAGCGATCGGTGCGGTATTTCAGGTCCTGATACTCTCCTCCGTGGGGTATACACTGGCAAAAAGACAGGTTATAGATAGACATAGTCTGAAAGTGATAAGCAGACTACTCACCGATGTATTTTTGCCGGCATTCATAATATATCACACAGTAAATGGCCTGTCAGAGACAACCTTAAAACACTGGTACCTCTTCCCACTTCTGGGACTAATAATCTTGATAGCAGCTATGCTAATCGCCTGGCTCACGAGTATCGTCTTTAAGATACGGGCAAAAAAACTATTTCTAGCAACAATAGGCTTTCAGAATTGTGGGTATATGCCACTCATAATGGCTGGAATTCTATTCCCACCCCAGCAAGCAAAGATTATCTATACATGGATCTTCCTATTTCTAATAGGATTTAACCTGCTGGTATGGACGCTCGGCGTATTTTTAGTCAGCGGCACTATGCCAGGCAAAGAGAGCATAAAAAAGATATTCAACCTTCCCTTTATATCTACAGTTATAGCTATAGTAATTGGTCTGAACCACCTGCAGGGCTATATCCCTGAACCTGCAATGTCAATATTAGAAATCCTATCTAGGCCGGTCCTGCCCCTATCTATGCTGGTAATGGGAGGCATACTCGGGCTAAACTGTATGACCTGTAACCTCGATCGCAAAACCCTTATGTTATCAGTCATAGTAAAACTCCTTGCACTGCCGCTCTTGGGCCTATTGGTACTCAATACACTTTTTAGCAATCTAGAGCATCTTTTGCGCTGGTTCATTCTGGTAGAACTATCCGTGCCAAGTGCTGTCTCCTTAGCCGTGATATCCGAATCCTATGGCGGCGATACCCCGTTTATAAGCCAGGTTCTGTTTTATACCCACATCCTGAGCATAATAACACTGCCAATATTTCTGTCTGTGTAAAGGCTTTGCTTCAGTACAAAATAATGCAATAATTATATAGATAGACAACACATTATAAACCTGAACAAACCTTCAAAAAAGGAGGGTAATATGAAAACCATTCTCACATTAATCATCCTCATACTGGACATAATAGCCATCTTAGACGTTGTAAAAAGCTCCAAAGACACCGTTAAAAAAGCCCTGTGGATTGCGGTCATCATCTTCTTCCCGCTCATAGGAATGATAGTGTATTTCTTAATAGGCCAAGGAAAGGCATAGGGGAAAAAACTCGCTGCCTGAATAAAATTATTCAGGCGGTAGAACTTATTCCTTCTTTTAATATGATTTACTCTAACTTTCAGCCAACTTTGACCCCCTAAAATCATAACTTTCTGGTAATAAATAAGAAAGGACAAATCAGATAGACGTAGGCACTAGGTTTCCTTGACTTGTATATAGGATTCTTGGCGGGATTGCGCAGCCTGTTGCCTTAAACGCAAAATGCGCTTCCTCCGGTAGCTCTGTGCGCATGATTATCTCTTTTCCCTTTACTCTAAAGCTTACCACCTTTATCTGTTCTACTTTCCTGATTATCTCTCTATAGCTTAAATCCTCATCTATCTCTTTTAGCTTCCTCGTAAGATATACCTTTATCTGCAGGACCCAAAAACATACAAATACATGCGCCCTTATCCTGCGCTCTATATAGTGACATCTCAGCTCTATCCCTAACTCACTCTATAGATCAGCTACTTTCTCATTTTAACCCTTTTCTTTGTGACGGGGAGAAGTACATTGACACTGCTGTTTTGAATTTCTAATCTCACGTATCCAGACCAATTCGGCGGTATATTTCTCCGATGTTCTTTACAAATCTGTCAGGTGAAAATATATTCTCCAGCTCATCTTCGCTTATGTGTTTTAAGATCTCCTTGTCAGACTTGACGAGCGATAGGAAGTCCGTGCCTTCATTCCAGGACATCATAGCATTGCGCTGGACCCATTCGTATGCCTTCATCCTCTCGACTCCCTTGTCCATCAATGCCGAGAGCAGACTTTGGGAATAGATTAACCCATTAGTAAGATTTAGATTCCTTTTTATATTCTCTGGATAGACATTCAGATTCTCGAGTAGGCCCTTTAATTTTGAAAGCATATAATCCACTAATATAGTGGCATCCGGAAATACCACCCTTTCAACTGATGAATGGCTTATATCTCTCTCGTGCCATAATGCAACATCTTCCATTGCCGCCAGGGCATAGGAGCGTAATAGTCTTGCCTGCCCGGTCAACCGCTCTGAAAGTATCGGGTTGCGTTTGTGGGGCATTGCAGAAGAGCCCTTTTGCCCCTTTTTAAACGGTTCTTCTGCCTCCAGTACCTCTGTCCTCTGAAGGTGCCTTATCTCTATTGCGAACCGTTCAATGCTTGCGCCAAGCAGAGCAAGCGAAGTAATATAGGATGCATGCCTGTCCCTGGGAACCACCTGTGTAGTGATAGAGCAGGGTTTTATTCCAAGTTTTTCGCACACATAGGCCTCTATCTGGGGCGGATTATGTGCAAAATTTCCAACCGCGCCTGAGAGCTTGCCCACTGCCACATCCTCTAGGGCCAATAGGATACGCCGTTTTGCCCTGGCAAGCTCATCGTAAAACAATGCAAACTTCAGACCAAAGGTAATAGGCTCTGCATGTACTCCATGCGTGCGGCCTATACATATAAGGTCTTTGTAAGAAATGGCCTTTTGCCTGACAACAGACAACAGCTTATCTATATCCTTCAAAATAATCTCTGTAGCCTGTTTAATCTGAACCGCAAAGGCAGTATCTATTAAGTCATTTGAAGTCAGTCCCTTGTGAAAATAGGCCGCATACTCCCCTAGAGACTCTGAAACATTCTGAATAAAGGCAACGATATCATGATTGGTTACATTTTCCAACTCACTTATCCTCTTCACATCAAAGCTTGCCCTCTTCCTCATCTCTGCAACTACGTTTTCAGGAAAGAGCTTCAACACCACTGCCTGGGCTTCGGCAGTCAAAAGCTCTATCTCAAGCATAAGGCCAAACTTATTTTCATCACTCCAGATTTCAGACATTGGTTCTCGAGTATACCTCTCTATCATCCAGACTTCCTCCTCCTGTTGTCAGGCCTACATATACTACCCTAACAAGATAGTATCATTGCCTTCACTGAAATACAAATAAAAACCATTAGGAGTTAACAAAGGCAGCAGCAACAAGCTCCTCAATATTCTCCACAGAAACGACCATTCTCCTGCCAATCCCCAAATCCTTGCACAAAGAATTCAATTTTCTGTCATCTGCTTCCGAGGCAGTCAACTTTGCCTCTATCGCAAAATCTCTATTCACGATGAAATCTATCTCCCGGCCAGTCTTTCTCCTGTAAAAATTCAGTCTCTCTGCATACGGCTAGATTGATTGCAACACTGCATGCCCAAATAACTTGCCTCTATCAATCCGGGCAAACACATTCAACATTTCAGAAAGAGCTTTGCCATCTGTCAAATATAATGCACAAATAGTTATACTTTTTGTCAACTATACTTTACAAAAAGTCAACTTACTCCCTCGCCCCAGAGGTTTGAAAATCAAGCAAAAATTTGTGCATTTTCTCCTTATTTCAGATACTTAAGTTAGACAACTTCTATCCGTAACTTTTTGCCCAAAGCCTTAGCAAACCTCTCAAGAGTAGAAAGTTTTATATCTTCTGCGTGATTCTCTATACGGGATATCGCTGTCTTCTTCGTCTTAAGTTTCCTTGCAAGCTCTTCTTGAGTTAGTCCCGCCTCTTCCCTAGCGAGTTTAAGCATAGCCCCGATTTTAAATTCTTGATAACCTGAATCATAATCTTTGGCAAATTCAGGATCCTTCATCTTACGTTTGGCGATATAGGAACTGAGTTTTTTCATACTATCTCCTCCTTTTGAAATAATCTTTCTTCCTGTGTTCAGCAATCTTTATATCTTTTTGAGAAACTTTTTGGGTTTTCTTTTGAAAAGCGTGGTTAAGAACTATCAACTTCGGGCCATCAAAGAATCCAAGAAGACGATATATATTGTTTCCAGAGGCAATTCTTACTTCCCAAATATCATCGGTATTTACCAACTTTTTCAAATAACTCGATGGTATCCTTGGCAACTCTTCTATTAACCGCAAAACCCACGTTACCTTTTGTGCTTGTTTTGGACTCAATGAATCCAGGAAGTCCTCAACCGGGCAATAACCTGATGCGGTTTCATAAAATAGTATCTCTCGATTCATATCTATTATGTTAACATACAAGTTAACTTTGTCAAGGCGGGTATTATTTTTCCTACAACAATCCACCGAAAAACACCCATATCTTTGGCCTAAACTATACGGTACAAAAAGTTAGACTACCGCTCGGCTATAGATCTCTGAAACTCCAGCAAGATCTTATGCCTTCTCTCCTTAACCTCTTTTGGCACATTGTCTTTCATCTTTGATGCCTTAGAAAACGGCCTTGGGGAGTATTTAAAGATGTAAGCGGTTTCAAATTTTAGCTCCTTCATAACATCAAAGGTCGCCTGAAAGTCCTCATCTGTCTCGGTGGGAAAACCAACAATAACGTCTGTGCTTAAGTATCCGCCTTTGACGATATCGCGATATGCCATAACTAATTCTTTGTAATGCTCAATCGCGTAATTGCGGTTCATTAGCTTTAAAATGCGGTTAGAACCGGCCTGAAACGGCAGGTGAAGGTATTTTTTTATATTCTCCCGCTCTGCCATCAGCCTGAAGAGCTCAACTGAGGCATCTTTTGGGTGGGCAGTAACAAATGAAAGCTCCTTTACCCCCTTTATGTCCGAGACAGCCTTTAAAAGCTCAAGAAAAGAGAGATCTGAAGAGTAAGAATTCACATTCTGCCCCAGAAGGGTAATTTTGGATATCCCTTTATCTATCAACAACTTTATCTCTGAAATAATATCGCCTGACGGCCGGCTTCTCTCCCTTCCCCGCACATATGGGACAATACAATAAGAGCAGAAGTTATTGCACCCCTCCATAATAATAACAAAACTATGCTCCCTATCCTCGCTGAAATACGCCCCGTCAGAGTAAAACTCATCAACACGCGCCTTGCCATCAACAAACAGAGCCTTTTTCCCGCGCGCAATAATCTCATCTAAGTTTTCAACCAGCGCATACAGGTCGTTCGGCCCGCAGACGATGTCCAGATACGGCGCCTTTTTAAACGCCTTATCCCTCCACTCCTGCGCCATACACCCAAGCAGGCCGAAGACCTTATCCTCTCCCCTTGCTTGGGCTTTTTTAGCAATAAGCCCGAGGATGCTGAACACCCTGTCCTCTGCGTGCTTGCGCACAGCGCAGGTGTTAAACAACACCACGTCAGCCGACTCCCAATCATCTACCAGCTCAGCCCCGCGCCTCTCAAGCGCGCCGGCAAGCACCTCTGAATCCCTTTTATTCATCTGACAGCCGAATGTGCGGATGTAGACTTTTTTCATTATTGCCTCTCTATATTAGACAGTGCCTCATTAATTTTAGCCAACAAAAAATCAAAGCCGTGTTTAACATAATAATCCCGCATATCCTTTTCAAGAAGCGAGCCTAAAGACACCCGATAATCCCTCTTATTAAAGGACCTTGCGATTCTCTCCAATCTACGCAGAACATCTTTATTATTCGGCAGAGATATCCCCTGTCTCAATAGAAATTCTATATCAAAAAAGTCCCTTATCTGCTTTCTATCTATGGCAGCGGCAATTTTATTCTCTATAGTCTGTTGCAATGTATGGACTCTAACCGCGACCTGCTTTGTAGAATAAGGCGAGTAGGCAATCCTCTGCTCAACATCCCATTGCCTAATCTCTTTCCTTATCTCTATCTTTAACCTGCTCTGATAATCAGGACTGCGGAGCTCTATCAAAAATGAGTAATACTTGCTCTTGCTATCCGTAATCTCATAATAATGCAAAAGCCCCTCGTTTATTCTCTGGAAATACTCATCAGCATCAATATGCTCTAGAAACCAGAAATCAAGGTCAAAAGAATATCTCTTGAGCCCCCAGCACAGCCTCAGCATCGTCCCGCCGCCGAATATCAACGGAGAAAGGAGTTTTAAACTATTCAACCTCTCCAGAACCTCTATTTCAAATATCTCATGCCTGCGAAGTCTATCCATATTTCTTGACCTCGTCTCTTACCTTCTGCGGATACCTGCGCGCAAATACTTGCATCTTCTTAAAGTCTAATTTATCAAAATCAATAGAGGAAATATCAAAACTATATCTGCCTAACATCTTCATATAAAGCGCATCTAAAAATGCCTTCTCTGGTTCAGCTATAAAGAAATTTTTCATTCTAACAAAGCCAAAGTATAGGTCTCTCTTTATCCTGGTATAATTAAAAACAACATCCTCAACAAAGGCCTCTTTTGTCCGCTTCTGACATACAGACTCCACAAAATCGCGCAAGAGCTGTGTTGTAATCCCATAGTATTCAAGCGCAGACATAAAAGAGACATATGAGGGAACCTGTATAATATTGGCAATAGCAAACCTATCTTCCTGCCCAATTCCCTGCCATACAGAGCGCAACATATAAATATTCCTCTTTATACGGACTAATATCCCATATCTAACAAAACGATACGCCTCAACCCGTGCCGAGGCAAGACTAATCCCCAATGCCCTGGCTATATCCTCATAACCAAAGTAAAGCTTTGTAATCTTGTTCAATTTATCATAATTAACCATAACTATACTAAATATATTTGATTAACATTTTTGTTAATTAAGTATACTCTAAATCATTTGGGAAGGCAATGCAAAATCTGTAACTAAAGAAAAGCGGGGGAGCTCATAAGCGAAAAAACACGGGAGAATCAGCCCCGCGCCTTTTAAGCGCGCCGGCAAGCACCTCTGAATCCCGCTTATTCATCTGACAGCCGAATGTACGGATGTAGACTTTTTTAGGCATATTTTTGTAAGTTTTTGATTCTTTTGACATTGTGAGTTGTTTTTTGTTTCTAAAAATAAAGAATTAAAGGGTTCAAACAAAGAAAAAGAAATTCTTTTAGCGGCGGCTGCGCCGCCGATTGGCGGGGCGATTTTGATGTTTTTAAAAAGCAGTCCGACCATCTGCCGTTTCTGCTCAAAACCAACCTTGGTTAAGCCCTCATTATATCCCTCAAGAAACTCTTTTACTCTGTTAATATACCCCTCGGAACGCTCCCGCTCCATCTCCATAAGTTCATATCCTGCAAGGAG
>WGAY01000037.1 GCA_015494585.1 Candidatus Omnitrophota bacterium
CCCCAGAAAAACACCAACGGCATCTGCCATTACATCCATCAAAGATGGCATGCGCATAGGAACCGCATACTGATATATCTCAGTTATTATTCCTAGGGCTACACCAAACCATAAGACCGGATAAGGATAAAACCCTTCATAGCGCAAAAAAACTGCCCAGGATATAAAAAAACCAAGCAAAAGGAATTCCAAAATATGCAAGATATAATCTGTACCTGAAGGAATATAGAGTCTATCGCCGGGGATAGAGGCCCCAATAAATATCAATATAATATATAATACAGTCAATATAAGAGGGAGTCTCTTCAAGAATTACTCTCCTTATCACTTTTTCCTGTTTCACCAGAATATTTCTTCTCCGAAGAACTATTCGACTCTGTTGCCTTTTTTTTATAATCAGTCTCATAAAAACCGCTGCCCTTAAAAATAACCCCCATCCCCGTGCTAATTACCCGTCGCACCTGTTCTGAGCTACATTTTGGACAACGGTTCACAGGCGCATCTGTTATAGACTGAAACTCCTCAAATTTATGTTGACAGCTTAAGCACTCATATTCATATGTCGGCATAAACAAAGCACCTCCTTGTTTTAATATTTTGGTTATTATATCACGATGTAGAAAATAGAGAAAAACTTTTTAGCAACATAAATAAGCTCGATAAAAAATCATTGACATATCGCTTTTTTAAACTAGAATATTTACTTTCAGACAGGATAAGTAAACCAAAAAAGGAGATGTAGATATGCCAAATAGACATTGTAAGATTAAGGCCCTGAAAGCCAGCGAAAAGCGACATATTCGCAATCTACGCGTAAAGAGATTGATAAAAAAAACAGTTAAAGCCTATCTTAAGGCAATCGAGAAGAAAGACATAGAAACTGCTAAACAAATGTTGCCAAATTTATTCTCTACAATAGATAAGGCACATAAATACGGCATCCTAAAGAAAAATACCGCTAGTAGAAAAAAATCCCGCTTAAGCAGAAAATTAATAGCCGCCAGCTAATTAGAAAACGCTGTCAAATAGAATAGAGTCAAGAGAAATATCAGCTGGCCTTTTTATTTTCCTCAATGCGAATAATTGTCACCAATTTGTCACTCAAATGTCACTCACTTTGTCATCACTTGTGAGACTAATTCTTCCAGAAACTTTTAGTCTCATTTTGTGAGACTGATTTTTCCTGGAAGATTTAGTCTCACTAGAGGGATATTAAAAATTAGGGAAGAAGCTTGTCGAAGGTCAAGAGGAGTTCCTCGAATCTTAAGCGATGAGATTCTTTTTTTAACTTTGAATCTATATCTACCTTAACTAGTGCACGCAAAAGAGCCACCTTTTTTCTTTCGTCTCCTATTGTCTTCTCAACTTTAAAACGCATAGCACCCAAAAACTGAGGAAATGAAAATTTGTCCATATCTATTGAATCAAATAGACGTAAAGCAGAAGAAAACTCCCCTTTAATAACAAGATCGCATAACTTAAAAAGATCAACTGGCTGTTCTATCTGACCAAATATACGTACCGAATTGGGATAGTCCTGAGCAAGGCCTGCCGAGAATAGATCCTGTCGCCCTAGACCTTCCAATATAAAAAGGATATCATCTTTATGAAGGACATAATTATCTATCAACCGTCTAATATCGTTTCTAAGGTTAGATTTTAAAGAATCTATATCCCATACCACTACTCCCATCTTGTCCGTTAAGGACCTCCCTCGCACCAGCGAATGCAATGAATGCAGTGAATTTATGTCTTTGCCATAGTAGGATTCAAAAGAAATCCCCCACAGGCCTGTATCTAGATTCCTTTTAAGCCTATTTACGAATTCTCGCTTGGCCGGAATGTCATTGCCTAATAATAGGTAAAGCATAAGTGAGTCTGAAATCACCAGGTATTGAGTACTATATCTGCCAAGTTTTTGGCTAGATCCTCCATTGCCTTATCGATCGCTAAACGTTCAGATATAAGGGAAGGATCATAGGTATATTCGCCATAAATAGATTTAATAATTTCTTTACCTTTTATTTTAATGCGAACATTAAGCCCTATCTTTATCCGCCATCTAGTAATTTCTTCCGAAGAATTATAAGTAAGTGGTTCTTTTAGATAGTTAACTAAATCCGCATCTATAACGATATCTGCAGAATCGCTATTTACAAGGGAAAGTTGACCTTCAAAGATAAACCTATCGATTATCTTTTGCCGCAAGTATACTTCCAGATTGGGATAATACTTTTTTATGTCATCGGTGGCAGAATAATCTGAGGATATTGTTACCTTATTCTTTACCTTCGAAACATAAAGCGTGGATAGAGATGGATCAATAGAGTGGAACGAATACCCACAACCTGCCAGGAATAAAGCGAATAATAGCGATAGGGAGCTACGCATAGACTATCCCCTTTCAAGATAAGCAACAAGGGCCTCTAATCCAAGAAGATAACTATTCATCCCAAATCCTGAAATCTGCCCAATGCATACAGGCGCAATAAGAGATGTCCTCCTAAAATCCTCCCTTGCATGGATATTTGAGATATGTACCTCAACCGCCGGAAGATTAACGCCAGCGATACAATCTCTTATAGCTACACTCGTGTGTGTATATGCTGCAGGATTTATCAAAATGCCTGCAATATTATTTTTCTCAGCGATAATCTTATCAATGATATCTGCTTCGCTATTACTCTGAAATACCTCAAGCTCTATATTCAGACTAGCTGCCTTTGCTAATAGATTGGAATTTACTTCTTCCAGGGTAATGCTACCGTATATATCTTTTTCTCTTTCCCCTAACAATGAGAGGTTAGGACCATGGATTACAAGAATCTTCATAAACCACCTTTTTTCAAACAAATATTCTACAATATATCTTAAGTCTTCTAAACTCAAAGCAAAGAGCGGGCGATGGGAATCGAACCCACGTTATCGGCTTGGAAGGCCGAGGCTTTACCACTAAGCTACGCCCGCATCAGAGCTTATTATAAATCATCCAGGATTCTGCTTCAAGCCTTAAGGCATCCCTACTTAGCCATCCATAGCTTTTCAAGATTGTAAAACTTTCGTGCCTCGGGAGAAAATATATGTATAACAACGTCTATGCAATCCAGGACTACCCAATCTTCATCTCCACCCCTGCGGGTATTCCTGAAGATCTTTACGCCTTTTGGTTTGAGACGTTCTTCTAGGTGCTCTGCTATCGTCTTAATCTGCCTTTTGCTTTCCCCTGTGGACAATACAAAAAAATCAGTAAAGTTACACCTGCCTCTTACATCTAAAACGACTATATCCTGGGCCTTTTTTTCTTCCAGGAGCTCGACTATTATCTCTACCTTTTTCTCCGCAGGAAGAATAGGGATTCTGCCCATTTATTTTTGCTTTCTTTCTCGTATTCTAGCGGACTTTCCAACCTTTTCCCTAATGTAATAGAGTTTGGCCCGCCTAACCCGACCGAGTTTCTTGACCTTTATATACTCTACAGTGGGAGAATGAATCGGGAATGTTATTTCTACACCTTCTCCATGAGAATTTTTCCTTACAGTAACGGTCTCGCGAACAGAAGAACCCTGCCTGGCAATTACAAGGCCTTCAAAATTCTGTATCCTGATTTTATCTCCTTCACTTATCCTAAAGCCAACTACAATCGTATCTCCAGGCCTGAATTCAGGCAGATCCTCTTTTAGCTGTCTCTTTTCAAGTTCCCGAATATAATCTACAGTAACCATATTACATTCCTCCTTTGCCTTCCAATAAATCTGGTCTTATTATCTTTGTTTTTTCGACTGCCTTTTCTTCCCTCCACTTATCTATCCTTGAGTGATTACCGCTCAATAGTATCTCCGGAACTCTTTGGCACCTAAATATTTCCGGTCTTGTATATTGGGGATATTCTAGCAGTCCTCTGCTAAAACTTTCTTCTTCAAGGCTTTGACTATCCCCTAAGACATTGGGTAAAAACCTTATAAGTGCATCTATAATAACCATTACTGCCAGTTCTCCACCCGTAAGTACATAATCTCCGATCGAAACCTCTTCATCGACAAGACTATCAATAACCCTTTGATCTATCCCTTCATAGTGACCACACAAAAATATCAAATGTTCTTTATGGGCCAGACGTCTTGCATCTTCATGAGTAAACACCTTTCCTGAAGGAGAGGGATTCACAACCCAGCTAGAATCAGAACGCAATTGTTCCACGGCTGCAAACAAAGGCTCTACTCTGTAGAGCATTCCAGGCCCATGGCCAAAAACAGGCGCATCAACCTTATACTGTTTACTGCGCGAGAACTCCCTCAAATTCCATATGTTCAACGCCACAGCCCCCATATCCTGGGCCCTTGCCCACATAGAAGTCCCTTTTATCCCTTGGAACATTACCGGGAAAAGGGTAATAATGTCAATGAACAGCATATCTATGCACTAAAGTATTATTCCTTAACCGCGGCCTTTGTCTTTCTGGCCTTTTTTATAAGGCTTTTTACCGTATCGGTTGGTTGGGCACCTCGATTCAACCAATAATCTATTCTATCAAGCCTCAAGTCGTAAAACACTGGTTTCTTGGAAGGGTCATAATACCCCAGTACTTCCAATACCTTGCCCTCTCGGGCCTCCCTTGCATCGCAAGCAACTATGTGAAAATGGTATCTATGCTTCACCGGTTTGCCTGGCTTGCGCAATCTAATCTTTACCATATATCAGCTTCCCTCCTTCCTAAGCAACTCTTCCGCCAATCTAACAGCCCAAACCTGAGCCCTGGCTTTATTCTGGGTCTCTTTATATTCCAAATCCGGAACAGAATCAGCTACTATCCCAGCGCCTGCCTGCACTAAAGATTTATTATTATAAAACACAATTGTCCTTATTGCAATACACATATCCATATTACCAGAAAAGTCAAAATAACCAACGCCACCCGCATATACACCTCTTGGATCCGGTTCTAGCTCATCTATTATCTCCATGGCCCTTATCTTTGGAGCACCTGATACTGTACCAGCAGGAAAAACCGAAGAAAGTACATCCATTGGTCCCACTCCTTTCCTCGCCCTACCAATTACACGCGAGACTATATGCATCACATGGGAAAAGTATTCGATATGCATAAAGTCCCTCACCTCCACTGAACCTAATCTTGCTACCCTCCCAACATCGTTACGCCCAAGATCTACAAGCATAATATGTTCAGCCCTCTCTTTGGGATCATTTAAGAGGTCCTGAGCCAGGAGGTTATCCTCATCCCGATCGCTGCCCCTGCGGCGCGTGCCTGCAATAGGATGGGTTTCTATTACGCCATCTTGCAGTCTTACCAACATTTCAGGCGAAGATCCAACAAGAGAAAGGTTTTTGGCAGGAAAGTCCATAAAAAACATATAAGGAGAAGGATTAAGTAGCCTTAAAACTCTATACACATCAAAAGGATCTGCCTCTGTTTCAAATTCAAATCTCTGGGAAAGCACTACTTGAACGATGTCTCCATTGTATATATAGTCCTTCGCCCTCTCTACTGCATGAATAAATTGTTCCTTTGTAAAATTAGATCTTATATCCCGCAGGGTCCCCTTTACCAATCCTCGGCTCTTCATAAGTCTGTCATAAAAAAGGGGCAATAATTGCCGCCCTCGCAATATCTTTCGTATAGATTTATCCAATACTCTTACAGATTCATCGTAGAGTCTGCTATGATCCCGTGTATCAACATTTCTTAAGTCTACCCATTTAGTCAACCTCACCATCTTTTTGAGATGATCAAAAGAGACCTGCAGGCTAGCCAACATAAACATTGCTTCAGGATAGTCTTTCTGATATTTCAGATCTACTGGTTCGAAAAAACGCACCATATCGTAACCAATATAACCAACAATCCCAGCGATAAAGGGAAAATCTTCTGCAAGATCAGGATGGATAAATTCTTTCAGGTAAGAGTCTATAATACCCGCAGGGTGTTTATTATTAATAGAGAAAACCTCAATGGGTTCGATGCCTATAAAAGAAAATCTTGATAGGTTATCTGTCTGCTCAACCGACTCAAGCAGATAAGAAGGGCTTTTCTTCCTCTTTAAGGACAGATAAACCTCTACAGGAGTAAATATATCCGACGAAAGTTCAACCCATACAGGAACAAGGTTATATCTCTTGGCCCAGGATAGAAATAATTTCTTACTTACGGCAGGACTGTACATAGTAAAATAGAATCCATCACTCCTTTCTACTTAATATATATATCACAACTCTAACATCATTGTTGCGATAATCATTGATATTCGGCAATATAGTGATGGATTCTATTTTACATACATATTTACTATTTTCAAGTCGAGAGATAAATTTCCCTAAGGAATGATAGCTGCCCTGCCCTGTAAATAGAAGTTTTACATAATAAAGCTTATTTTTGTGTCGTCCTTTTACTGGAATCTTCTCCTTTGGTAATATCTGCTTAAGGGTTAGGCCTGAGTCCTTGGCAATGCCAGATATATCTTCAAGAACAAATGTCATATCGACGTCCGTAACAACATTACTTTCTAAGGCGGAGATCTTATCTTTCAAATTCTTGATGTAGACTAGGAGTTCACTATCCTTGACCTTTGCCCGACTTTTCTCTAATTCTCTCTCTATTGACAAGTACTTACTCCTAGCACTTCGGTACTTTGTCCAAAGAGGAGAGGCAATAAAGAATACATCCACTCCTAGAATGATCAATCCTAATCCTATAGATAAACCCAGAACTTTTTGTGCGTCCGGTGATAACATAGCCATTTATCTCTACCTCTTATCCTTATCTTTTAACACACACTCTATATAAAAATCTTTAACCTGCGTCTGGCCTATCTTGCGCTGTGTTATTTGTTTTACATTTATCGCGGAAAACATATCCTTGATAACTGGTTTACCATTCAGGCAACTAACAAATCTACCCGTAAATCCTTTTGATAGGTTCTTACTATAAAACGACCCCTTTATCTTGAGAATACCTTCGTCATGGCTATAATCAAATTTATAAAACCAACCAACCTGAGGCAAACAATCGCTAATTACATTCATTATCTGGCCCCAATTTGTCCTATCATCTATTATCTTTTTGTAGGAATTATAATAATCTTCTAGTCTCTTTTGTTCCTGCCTCTGGGGATAAAGGGTATTCTTCTTATTGGTTATCATCTCTATATCTGCCTTCGTCCACAAAAGCAGGATAAATAATAGAAGATCTACCACTATAGATATCAACAGAAAGGCCAAGGGGATACTAAAGAAATTAAAAGATACCCACATAGGCAACTTAGTCGCCCGTAAGGCCCTTACTTCTTCTGGCAACAGATTAAGGTGTATTCTCTCCATATTCTCCCTTTATTCTATAATAGAGTCGCCCCTAAACATACATGGAGCATATCTTTCTTAGAATCAAAGATAGCAGGAGAAAGTCTTTTGTCTATTTTAAATCCGGACAAGCAATCCCACGGACGTATCTGCATCTTCAATGCCTTCCCCAATCTTTCTTTCAATCCAGGACAACGACTTCCTCCACCTATCAAAAATATATCTTCTATCTTTCCTATGGAAATATTGCCCGTATACTCCATTGAGACCTTTATTTCTTCACTAAAGCGATAAAATATAGGGTCAAGAGCCGTGATAACCTCTTCATATCTATCCCCTGGATTCAATTTCAAAAGCTCTGCCTCATTTTTTGACATCTGCAGGGCATCTTCTATATATTCTGTAAACAGATCCCCACCCATACTAATCTCTCTGATAATTACTGGTAGACCATGCATCAAGACAACAAATATAGAATACTTCGCTCCCACATCCAGTATTACCACACTCTTATCCTTGAATTCATCGGCAAATGTAAAATTAAAGAGATTAGTCAACGCAAGTCCTGCTAGCTCTGCCCGATGAAATACAAATCCCTTATCCGTAAATGGAGCAACTAGATCTAGCACATTAGACTTCTTTACACCTGCTAAAGCAACCCAATAATTCGAGCCACTTGAACCAATAATATCATAATCAACAACGCGCTCTTCAGGTGGAAAGGGAACATATATCTCTTCCTCATAGTGTATCGCCTTCTCCAGCTCTACCTCATCTAATTTGGGTACCTCTACAAACCTGTATATAGATTGGACTCCATGAAGTGCAATCACATTGAAAGATTTTCTCATGTTTAATTTCTCTCGTACAGAGGAGAGGAATCGAGGGAGATCCTCTTGGGAGCTAAATTTTTCGTAATAAAGGCCTTCTATAATAGGCCGTTTTCTACCCTTTAATAATACCTGAGCGACTTTTATACTAGTGCCACCAAAGTCTACCGAGATAACTCGCCGTTGAGATGCAAACACTCACTCCCCCCTTATCAACTAAATCTCATCTGTCCTAATTGCCACCTGCAATGTGTAGTTTGCCCCTGAAGTCATATTATACTGCATAATTATTTTATCACCGTATCTTGCAAATTGTAAAGCAGAAATATCCCCAGCAATTACTTTATTCTGCCCATTTCCGAAAAAGACAATGTTACTGCCATCTTTATAAATACTAAAAGGCCCATTGAACTGAACCGTACCTGCATCAAAATCACAGGTATAAAAATCTAGCCTTGTCATTGAATTAGCAAAAGTTATAGAATGGCTCGCATCTTCACACACCGGAGAAAGCATCCTCAAATAAAACCATTTTATATTCCTCGCAGAATTCATCTCATCTATCTTTGCGTCTAACTCATTCATAAGCGGACGCACAGATACATACAGGGAAACAATTGCAGAGATAGCCACCACAAAGATCGCCATGGCAAACATTAACTCCAACAGTGTAGTCCCTTTTCCTTTCCAACCCTTTTTGCCGATCTTTTTATTCAAAAAGAAAATCAGCCACATAACACCTAGGAGGATAACGATACCTAGCATAATTTTAAGATCCTCTCGATGGGCCATCATGAATTCAATAGTGTAGTGTTTGTTAGTAGCTCTGGGGCTATGTTTCTTCAAATCCTCCTGGATGCCAGAAGGGCTTTTTCTATTCTTGAACGTAGCAGTTGATACCTTATAAACATATCTTCCTCTTCTAATATATCCATCCGGATTTTGCACTAACGTTTCTTGATTAATCCCTTTATTGATGAGGCTGCGTTCTTTCATTAGACTTTCGGCATCTTTTTGGGGAATAAAACCGCTTAGAAAAAGTCCCACAAAAACTAAAAAGAGGCCTACTACTCTATTTCCCATGAAAGCACCTCGGGTTCACTTATATCCCTAGGCAGGTAGAAGAAATTCTCTCTAAAGGTCTTATCCTTTATCCTCACATCATAGTTTATAACCAAACTACCTGAATAGATGATAGCCTCATCTCTGGCTACCACCCCGCCATTTATCTCAGTCCTTCCTATCCTACCGGTTAAGGCATGATTGGTATACATAAATGCATCGATATGTGTAATATTGGAATAATAATCCGAAAGATTATGTATCGTGCTATCCCTGAAGCTCGATTCATAATACCTGCGATTGCTACCATCTTCCTTTTTCCCCCCATCAAAGGCAACATAATCTCCATTAAAATAGGGATCTCCATTCCCATCATAATAACTTATATATCCATTAACCGCATCCGTTGGATCTACCTTATAGGGCCTGGTCATTGGTGGATGTAGATAGCTCTGGGGATAATTCCAAGAGGATGAGGTATAATCTCCGATAACGATATTCCCCTTGGCCGCTAATCCAAGAAAGTCCTTTGTCGAATTGTTTGAATCCACTGTTTCCATATCGGATTCTGGTTTCGGCCAGGATGGGGGGTTCTTATATTCTATATTGCCTACTATGTGGACATTTCTTCCAGCATAAATAACACCCTGTCCAGATACCTTCCCTTTTATAACTACATCACCCGTAACAACAACTGGTCCATTGAGCTCTATCGGATTAGAATCTGTGCCTACTAAAATCAGATTCCCTTCATATACTCCATCCACTACTGTACTGCCACCCATCTCTATCTTTCCACCATTGGTTGTAGCGATATCCTTGTAATCATCCAGATCCCCCAAATAAGGCATTGGAATGGGGTTCTGATAAGGATATTGGGTCGAACTCCCATCATAGCCGTTCTCATACTCATAAAGATCCAAGACACCATTACTATTGACATCCTCTCCTGGATCAAGGACTCCATTGCCATTGAGATCCTCGGATGGAAAACTTGGATTGCCAGGCCTGGCCCTGTCCGGTGCAGAGGAATAATAATCGCTCAGGGAATCAAACCTATTACTGCCGCTTATTTCTCCTGTACTGCCACTGGGCAATTCCGGATTCATCCCTGCATAGACATTTCCATTTACTTTGGGATCATAGCGCAGGGAAAAGTCTCCATTTGACCTGACATCGCCATTGGCGGTTATGGTACTACCCCAGAACCATCCTAGATTATTAACAAAATATGCGTAATTAAATACCGGAGAAGGGGCCATATCAAATTTCAGGGCTACCCTAACAGAACGCTGCACCCCCCCACTGGTACCAGTCGATAACAAAGTTATAACCTTTCCCAGACCATCCGAATCATCTTCAACCGAAACAAGTTGGACGCTATAAGAACCACTTCCAAGACTGCCGGTTACCGGAAAACTGTAAGGCGCACTTTCACCTAAGAGGTTATCAAACCAACCAAAACTGGCCTCTGTCCAAGCCCCCTGGTTAGGATCATAAAAATACTCCATAAAATTATTATAAAGCTCTGTCTTTACCCTCTCTATTCCAGCCTGGGCCAGATAAAGGGCAGTATTTTCTCTCTGGCTTACCACTGCCATTGCAGTAGAGCTAGCCTGGCGAATAGATAATACCACAATAAAGCCAGTAAAGAGCAGGATAAATATATAGGCAGACAGGAGGATAAAACCATCTCTCTTTCCCAACACATTCCTTCTCATAATCTACCTGCCCAGCTCTGAAAACAAAGTGCTTACCCTGTAATGCATAGGATTATCCCTGAAATACCAGGATATATCCAGGTTAACCGCAAGCAGGCCCCTGGTGTAATAAGGAAAATTGAATCCCGACCAAATAATCCCATTTTTATAGGTATATCCGTTTCTATTGGCATTACCCTCTTCTTCCTCAGGATAGACCAATGGATATGAAACCGTTATAGATAGGTTTTTTAATCCATAGTCGTAATTATTCGTCTTGACCCAGGAATCCCAGTCCTGCGCGATAATCGAATCCAGGTCCATAGAGGCCATCTCTTCGAGTACTAAATTTGATATATGCAAAACCTTGTTCTTCTGGGACTGTATATTCACACTCAGCGTATCCCAGATAATCGCACCAACCAGCCCTACCAAGGCCACTGCCAGTATCAGCAGGGCTATCATCATCTCTATGAGGGAAAACCCCTTCCTACCCACAAAATCACCCCTCAAAAAACAAAAAAGGGCGGTGGATCTCTCCACCGCCCTGACATATAAGATTAGATTTCTTCAAAGGTCCCACAAGAACCATTGAAATCGGCTTGATAGAGGACACCTCCAGTAGTAACTTTATAGCATTTGTTCCCTTTCTTAGCGCTAACTGGGGTTGCAACAATATTATATTCGTCGCTCGTGGTCTGAGTTACATTTATAGTATAGCCAGACTTTGTATAAGAACCAGTCTTATCTGAATAATAATCTGAAAGCAGATCTTTCGATGCTAGATCACTCAAAAAGCTAGAGGTATTGGTAGGATAGGAACCTTCCCTTATATAATATGCCTCTGCGGCCGTACCAAGGGTCTTAAGCTCAGACATAGCAGATTTTTCAGCTGCGGCCTTCCTTGCACCCAGCATATTGGGCAGGGCGACCGCTGCCAAAACCGCGATGATCGCGATTACTATCATCATCTCAATGAGCGTGAAACCTTTCCTGTTCATCTCCAACCTCCCTAATGTTAATAGAAATAAAGCCATTGCCCCTTTTCACCTGTTTATCCTTCTCCTTCTCATCTATCACCCCCTTTCCCAGGTATTCGGGCAATAAAAAAACCTGTCCAGCTCCAAGACCAGACAGGTTTCACCTGTTTGACCGGCAGCTGGCTGTCCGGACCTCTCCCCCCTCTGGGACAAGGCCTTGGGACCCTGTAGCTTTGCGTCCCCGCATTCCTGCGGGTTTGCCCTTATCGGCCTCAAAGACACCAAATCTTTGAGCCATCAAAGAACTCAGGCCCTTTTTCAGGCAATTAAAAGTATAATCCAACTCCTGCAAAAATCAACCCCCCCCTCTAAAATTACTAACATTATTATACAATTATAGATAGTGATGTAAAATAAAAAAAAATAATTGTTTACTTCTCTATCTGTCGTTTCACCTAAAAAACAAAGGGGTCGGGAAAATACCCGACCCCATTCATTCTCCTAGAAAAGAGGAACTATTAGAAGTCGACGGTCACACCACCCTTAACCTCAAGGGCAGTATCATCCTTTTCAAATGCATCCCCAGGGAAGAACGCAGCAACCGTTAGACCGAACTGTACGTCAGAGGTATAATCCCAGGTCAAATAAAGGTCTAACTCATCACCAAGATCATCATCCCTTGAAACGTTGCCAAAGGCAACCTTTTCATCTGCGATGAAGTGATAGTAAGCACCAGAAAGTGTTACATCCTCCATCAAATCAACACCACCGCTGACCTTTATGGCCAAAACGTTGGTATCGACATCTGCTATCTCACCGATGGTCTGATCCTCATAAGGAGCACTCCATGCCTCGTAATCACCGGTGTTGCTACCATTCTCAGCAATATCCTTGTCACCAGAACGATAGCAGACACCAAGTCCTACATTGGCATTCTTATCTGCATCAACGACATAGGACAAAGCAGCATCAACTGCGTATGCCTTATAATCCTTATTCTCACTATTACTATCAGTTACATTACCAAAGAGGTATGCTACCTCTAATGACCCAGTCAGGCCTTCCATAATGGTGCCGGACACCCTGCCGCCAATGTACTGACGGGCATCATCGTCATTGGTGCCGGTTCCAGTTGCATCATAAATATAGTATGCCTGGAGTGCAACACCATCCATATCGTAGTTTACATCAGCAACGTAGATCTCTCCTTCTCTATCGTCGCCAAAGCCCCTTGGCTTCAAGAAACCGAGCTCTACATTGCCATTATCAATGGCATAGTTCGCCACTATACCATCAAAGGCCTTTTTCTGATTGAGGTCAGCAAAAGTCAAGTTGCTTGCGGAATCAGGAGTACCATCTCCAAGGATGAGCTTAGAACCGAGTGCATAACCCCAGAAACCAGCACGAATGGAGAGAGGAGCATACAAGAATTCCTTCAAATCGAGGTATGCAGCAGCGGTTGAAAGTGTATCTACTGCGCTACCACCAAACTCCCTCTCTTCCCTAACAACCACAGCGGCAGAGACATTGTCAGTTAGGTCAGCAGAGACATTTAAAACTCCTGTAGTAATGAAATAATCACCAGCGCCATTTGCATCTGCAGCATCTTCATTACCCACAACCTGGGAGCTAGAACCTGAAAGGGTATTTATCCCCTGAGTAACATAGGCATCCCTATAGACGCCTTTTACCTCTACCTTACCAGAGACCTTTACATTCTGGACCTCTGCATATGCAGCTGCACCCCAGAGTGCAACTAACGCAGCGATCGCAAATATCGCATATCTACGCATAGTCTTCCTCCTATATTTGAAATCTTAGGTTGCTCCTAAGACCTTTTTATCTTTACACCCATCCAGATAACCTCCAAACCTGTTAACACTTTCCTCACCTCCTTCCCAGGTTATAATTCAGATTATCTGGGGTGTTGATAAAACTGAGGTATTATTATGCTTCCACCCTATTAGACAGAACGCCACCAATTTCAATATTAGTTTACCAAAAACACGTACTCTGTCAACGAGAATTTATCATCACTTTTTTTCGCCATTTTTTTCATATTCTACTATTATTTTTTGTATCTCAGAGAGCAATTGATCCATAGATCCAAAATTCAAGATCCTCAATTTATCCAGTATCCCTCTTCGGTTAAGGATCGAGACCTTTCCTCCTTGAGAAACCCAGACTTTCAAACCGCCCCCTACTACCACTCTGGAAAGCCCCCTTATACTATATAAAGATATATCTATATCTTTACCCTCCTGGGCCCCTGTCTCCTCCTCAGTCACCACAGAACCATCCCCATAATCATTCAACTCAACAAAAGAGACCTCCCCACCAATTAGGCCTTTATTCTTTAACCTTTCTATAAGTCCTTGTTTTGCCTGCTCCCCCCCAAGTCTAACCTTCAACACAATATTTCCAAACGGATTTTCTTCAGACTTGACACGCTGACCTTCATCCCACCAAAGCTTACCTCCAGGAAACACCACATAAAAATTCAATTCGTATACACCAGGGCCCAGCTGATCAAGGTCTATCTGGCCAGCATATTTCAAATTCTTCTTCCAACCCATCCTTTCTATACCCTCAAGGTTCAACGAAAGCTCAAATCTCTCTCCTGGCCAGGGATCACCGACCTTACGTACTCTAACCAATACTGCCCTTACAAGCACATTCCTCTCTATACTGCGGCGCATTTTATCAAAATCATAGGCCTTTATCTCAGGGACATAAACATATATTTCAATGGGCAAGCTCTTATCTCTGGGCCATTCCAATTTAAAAATAGAAGGCCTTTCTATTCCATTAACAACTGGATCCCCAATCCAGTATACGGAGTACATAGAGCTCTTCAAGAGCCCCCTTGCTTGATCCAGTGTATCAAGCAGAGAAGCAATAACTTTTCGATCCCTTTCGCCAACACTTTCTTCTACTCTGCTAAGCAAACTGTAGGTCTCATCTATACTGCTTAACAACTTCTCATATTCCCGAGGACAATCGGTAATACACAATTCCTTTATATTATCCAAGTTCTCCTGTATCCTCCTTATAAGATCTAACCCCTTTTCTTTTATTTCTCCGTCCCTCAACTTCCTGTTAAATACATATCCCATCATTGAAATAACTCTATTCTTAACCAGATCAACTACCTCCGTTAAATAACAATATCTTATCGCTTCGTGTAGGTCTTCAATGAGCCCTGGATCCACCTTCCTATCCCTGATAATATCTACGAGAAACTGTCTCAATCCAGAGGGCCTTTCAATAGAGGCCCTGCCATAGGCAGTAACGTGAAGCTGCCTAAGAAAGGCTCTTTTTAGCTCAAAAGGATAGTCCCCAAGCAATACCCCCTCCATCTCATCAAAAGCCCCCATCTGGACCTTTTCCATCAAAAGCCGATTATCACCATTGAACCAGCGCCACACTAGAAGTGCAAAAAGGGAATCCTCTTTACTCAATGCCTTACTCAATAATTCGTAAGCAACGGGAAAGGAATCATCTACAGGATCCAGATAATATATATCCAGGTTCTCCCAGAACTCTGGCCGCACCTTGTTGACAAACCCTTTAGAAAAGTCTCTTCTCACTGCATCATCTGCTGACCTTGAAAATACAGGGATGTTGATAATTTCATTAAAATTAGGATACTGTCCCAAATAGAGAGGGAAACTGCTCCTCACAACCAGCCCCTTATACCCCCATCGATTCAACTTAGTATTCGATAAGTTCTCACGCAACGCATTGTAGAGAAGGACTGCAAGGTCTTTGGCATAGGTCTCCCATACATAAAAAAATACCCCCTGCCTATCCTTATCCATCTGCGAAATATATTGCCAGAGCGGGAATTCCGAAAGGAAATAATTCATATTTGCACCTCTCCAGAATATACCCTCTCTTTCATATCTTAATCTACCCACATTTTCCCTGATATAGCCAGCCAGCCCGTCTTCTATCTCCTTTACTTTAGTAGAATGCGATTGTTCCATTGCCAAAACACAACTTCTCCAAAATGCATCGTCACCTTTATAAAGGCCCTCAATAAGAAATCTTAAAAGGAGACCATCCAAGTTTATGTAATACATCCCGAACTTCGTGGCTAGCCATCTGGCGATAAAGCGTCGCCCTGTGCCAAGACCACCTGTAACCACAAACACATCAGAAAATGGCCTCTTATGCCAGCCCCCCTTCCATAAGGCCGGCAGACGCAGCTCAAAGATAGTTCCCCTGCTTTCAGGACTTGCCTTTATCCTTTCTTGCCAGGCAATATTTTCTTTATTATAAGAACCCACTACCTCTCCCTGGCTCAGGGATGCGAATTTAATACTACCACCAACTTTATCGACCATATCCTTTATATTCAACAACGACCTCCCTCCGGCGCTGGCGTCCTGCCAACTTATTGCAAAACTCTCCTTAAATACCCTGGGGCGAAAGCCAGATGGGATTCCTTTTCCATAATCCTGCAAAAACACAACAATTTGGCTACCTTCATAATACAATTCTACATATACCCTGCTCCTGCCGTGTTTACAGGCATTCTCGAGTAGGCGCCTAAAGGCAATTTTAAACAATTCAGAATAGGTTAAGACCTTCCCCAGCTTATTATGTAACTCTATCTCTACCTCAGGATACCTTTTTTTCATCTCATTAACTAAGTCTTTGGCTACTTCTCCGACATCTACTTCCATGAATATATCTTTTGTCTTCAATAGCGCTGACTCAAGCGTATAAAGGACATCATCGGCATCCAATTCCAATCCATTAAGACGCCTCTCTTTCTCCATCCTGGCAGATATCTCATCAATCGCATCCTGGAGTAATGGTACACAGCCACTAATATCACTTGCCTTGAGGATAGAACTTCGCAAATCCCTTGACAGATAGGGATAGGCCACTGCAAATGCCCGTCTTATACACACTGGTATAGAGGCCTGTCTTCTGCTCCAGTATACCCGATCTTTAGCTTGGTATCCTGTACCAGAAAATGCACTTTCGATGGCCTGATTCCATACAGATGCCCTTTCCCCGGCAAATACCTCCAGAGACTCTATCTCTCTCTGTTTTGCAATGAAGTCAAGCAATGCCCCCAGTGCTTGGGCATCCAGTAGAGTTTTGTCTTCCACATACCAATGCCCCTTTTCCTGCTCCATAATACGTATCTGCCCTACTTTGTGCCTGACACCGCCTATATCCTCTTCTACGCCGTAATATCCGTCCTTCCTCTTCCTGCAAATAATATTTCGCGCATCCGAGACCTTTATTACAAACTCCTGCCTATTGAATCTAGAATAAAGGGAACTCATGACAAGAAACGCATAAGGACTATGCCATAAATTAATAGAAGAAAGGAAAGAAAAAGACAGTGCCAATACCCCGAATATAATATCCTTATTTTGCATTAATTTCTTTTTAAAGAAAGAGATATCCATCTCTCTCTCAACCACAAAGACCAGCTCAGGATGTTCTTTGGCATCCTCCAGAATTCGATTCGGGTCATAGGAGTAGAAGTCTATACTCTTTTTAAAGATTATTCTATCCAACATCTTGCTATGAACCTCAGAAAGAGGAAACGCATATAGGTGTCTGTTCCTATTGATCTGACGCCTTATCAGATCGAGAAATTGTTTTCTGTCAAGTAAGGAAAATCTTTTGGGCCAAGTCTGAGTAACTAAAAATACTGGTTTCTCCCAGGTCTCCTTATAAAGATCCTTTAATACTTCCCTTGGCTCTCTCTTATCGCTCAACAAAAGAGTAAATGTTTGATCCTTCCATAAAGGTGGCAAAACCTTTTTGAGATTATATATCCAATGAGAACGTTCCCCTTGTTCCAAATATCTATCAACATCTCTTGAGCGTATTTGCAATTCCACAGGGACAGAAGAAAACCTGAACTGAAATACATAATACCTATAGCCCTCAACCTGTTTTAAACCTAAATCAACAGAAGTAATATCTTTTTCTTTAGCAAACGTCTCTGAAAGTATCCCTGCTATCCTCTTCGCCTCCCTGAAATCCTGTACAACTATTTTACATCCTATTATATCTCGCAACCTATCAAGTGCATCCGGAGTAAGGCCGTATTCTCTTCTTTTTAATTTCTCCACTATTGATCCCACAGACTTTACCCTAAAAGACAATTCCATCTCCTCAAAACCTGGAATAAACCCATAAAACAGCGTCTTTAATTCATCGATTATTCGTTCCTCAGAACGCCTGTTCAAAATCTCTCTTAATTTCCCTGCACAAATATAAAAATCCTTCCTATCCTCTTCCAGAAACAGTATATCCTTCATCTCAGAGAATAACTGTCTTTCTCCGATCATCTCGGCAAGGGGAATGTATATATACTTTACTTTTTTCAATAATTTCTGCCTTTCCCTGCCTTTAAGGACTCCCTCGGCTCGTAGAGAGGCTATGGCATCCAGCATAAACAGGCGCATTGCCCAGATATTCCCCTTGGATACCTGCACATAAAACCTCAGAACCCTATCAATATAGTCTTTGGACGGCAATGATTTACCTTCATCCAGTTTGATATCTATGTTGTAGAGGTCGCGTGCTGTACGAACTATCTCCTCAACCCTAACTGTCTCTTTTGATCCCATGCCCGAGATATGACATATATATTTCAATACATCCTCAATAGAGGAAAAGTCTTCTTTTATCCCCCGTCCCCTCTTAAAAGCAGAATTAATCTCTCTTTTAGAGAATAGATAGAGAATATGAAGCAAGCTGCTATATTTTAGTACACTGGCATTGGGATAGAAAGATTCTGCCTTGCGATAAACGCGCAGGGCATGGTCCAGATAGGTCTCTCCATCTGGAAAGGCCTTAGTCCCACAGATCTCATTCAGGATAGAATAAAGCCTTCTAACCTTCTTGTTATCCGAATGCAGGGCCTCCTCTCCAGCATACCCAGCATTAACAAATACCCTCAATCCAGGGACATGCCCTGAAAAGATCTTTTCTATCAAAATGTCAACGGCCTCCCCTGCCTTTGAAATAAATTTATCCTTGTCCTCCGGAAATGGAATATCACTTCTATCCAAAAAGGCAGTGTAATCTTTAAGATATCCCCTACCCCTGAGGATTCTCTCCTGCAAAAGTACCGTCAAAAATTCCTCAAGATACCAGTTTTCAAGGGCCTTGCCCTTGAGATTGTAATTCCGTGGAATCCTACCATATATATTCCTCGTCCACTCGATATAATTACCATAATTCTTACCCAGTATCCTTCTCAAAGACACAAGCACTTCCTTCAACCTTTGCGGTGATTTCTTCAACTCAGCATGTATCCTCTCGTGTAGAGAAACAACCGACCGGGCAAACTTTATTCTTTGTTCAATAGGCAGTTTGTCTTTTCCATAGAACCCCGTTAGAACCCCTGCTAGAGCACTCCATAAGAGTAGGTTTTCTGCATCGTCATCGACAATCTCATCTATAAAGTGGATTCTCCCCACCGCATCTGTCCAGGCATATCCACTGCCCCTTATGAGATAATATAAGGCGTTTTTATTACCTATATCTATCTGTCTCAATTTATGTTTTAATCTATCCCACAACGGCCGGGGAACCCTAAGGTGGCTATTGGCCAGACCATTATCCGGAGGAGCCCGCCTGTAAACAGAGAAAAATCTTTTTAAATAAGGACTCAAACGCGTTGTAAAGTCTTCAAAAAAAGACGAATATAAATCACCCCAGTCAGAAAACACCTTTACCGGCAGGGCCAGTGCATCTCTGCCAAGGTAATAGAGCCTGTCTCTATAGAAGGCCCTGGATTCTTTAGATATATAATAAACTCTAGGTCGAATTACCTTAACCCTTAGATGATGGGCCTTTAATATACTTGAAAGCCCTTTTGAATGGAACCCCCCGCATATGGTAATAATCGGCCGTTGCTTTGTATTGGATAGATATCTCAGGATATTCTGGGCGAAAGCAATGTCCCTCTGTCTAGCCAATCCCAAGAATGCCCTCCCAAAGAATCCTTCTCGTTTAAGCAAATCGTGCTTAATCAAAGGAAATATGTCTGCATATAACCTCAGGTGGTTTTTATATAGGCCCATATCCTCCAGGCCCAAAAACTCAATATCACCTCTATGGGTAAGTACAAGAAACTCTCCAGCAGAGATTATCTCCTTTTCAAGCAGTCTTTTACAAAGCCTCAAATATGCGGAAGGTACAAGGCCCCTTAACAGAAAATATTCTTCAGGATATATTCGTGAAAATCCTGCCCCCTCTAGGAATACTGCCCTCGCAGATACATCCCTAATAAGCCTATTGACAATACTAACTATCTGCTTCTGACAGGTGACATCGTAATGTAAATCCTCTATGATGTACACATCATAGCGCCGTCCAGCACCATCAGAGGCATAGGATGGAACAGCAATCTGAGAAAACAAAACAATGATCGCCAGAAATAGTCTACTTATGATTTTACTCATATTGTTTATTATACAGGAAAAAATCCTATCTCTGAAGTCAACTAACCTTTTATTCCAAACTATGCAATAGTGCATTAAACTAAAAACTAAAATCCACAACTCAAGTTTTGAGAATGGAGAAGGAAGCATGAAGGATTTTTATTTACTGAGATATGTTTCTTTCTTAATAAAAAATTTTCTTTATTCTCCATGCTCCATTCTTCATTCTTAAGATTTAAGGTTTTAAACTGTGGTTTTGACTTTTGAGTTTCATAATATAAAAGATAAAGAATTCTAATACATAAAATACATAATCCGGATTCATAAAAACATAAGATTTTTATGTCAGAATTTACCCTTTATAGGGTATATTAATAATAAATGGATGATACAGAATTACTCAAACAATTAGAGATAATAAAGTCGATACTGACAGAAAAAGGATTCTTTTTATCCACTGCTGAATCTATAACCCTGGGACGGATTGCGGCAAATATAGGGCTTATCCCTGGGGCATCGCATTTCTTCAAGGGCGGGATAGTGGCTTACGCAGAGGAGGCCAAGATAAGACTCTTGAATATACCCAGCAAACTTATCGAAACCAAAGGGGTCGTATCCCCTGAGGTATGCCGGCTTATGGCAGAAAATATATCTAGCATCTTTAAGACAGAGATCGGATTGTCCACAACCGGCTATGCTGGACCGGCCGTAGGAGACGAACCAGTAGGGAGGGTCTTTATAGGATTGCACATAGCAAAGACGCAAGCCATAGTAAAGGAATACAGATTCTCAGGTACTCGTCTGGAAATACAGAAGAAAACTGCAAAGACTGCAATTAAGCTCTTATGGGAAGAAGTAAAGAAGATTTGATAAGAACATTTATTGCCTTCGACATATCAAAAGAGGATAGAGAGTCCATAGCATCCTATGCAAAGCAATTCTCTCGTCCAGGTATATCCCTAACAAAGATGGAGAATCTCCACGCCACTATAGCATTCATAGGAAACATCTCTGTAGATGAAGCAAGGAACCTCGGGGACAAAATAAAGTCACTCGACTTCTCTCCTCTGGAAATACAC
>WGAY01000038.1 GCA_015494585.1 Candidatus Omnitrophota bacterium
ATCTTATCCTCTACCCACTTCATAATATCATTAACAGAGGAAAAATTATGAGCCATCATTTACCTCCTTGATCTTCAGCTCCTATGATAGTGCCCACCTTATTGCCCATTATAGCATTTTTTAGGTTGTCAGGTTTACTAAAATTTAGAACCATTATGGGTATCCTGTTCTCCATACACATAGTAATGGCAGTGATATCCATGACCCTCAACTTTTTACTAATAACCTCTGAATAGGTCAATTCCTCATAAAACTTAGCCAACGGATTTTGCAAGGGATCGTCGCTGTACACACCATCGACCTTGGTGGCCTTTATCACCAGATCCGCATGTATCTCGGCCGCCCGCAGGGCAGCGGCAGTATCGGTCGTAAAATAGGGACTGCCCGTGCCTGCCACGAAGATAACCACCCTATTTTTCTCCATATGCCTTACGGCCCTGCGTCTTATATATGGCTCTGCTACTTGACGGATATCCAGAGCACTCATGACACGCGTAGGTACACCTATCTTTTCCAGGCCATTTTGTAGAGCTAGGCCATTGATTACCGTAGCAAGCATCCCCATATAATCCGCTACCGCCCTATCAAGTCCAAAATCAGAAAACTTCTCGCCCCCCCGGAAGATGTTACCGCCCCCAACAACAAGGGCCACCTCTACTCCCAAATCCCAGATAGACTTTATCTGTTCACAGATAAAGGAAAGCGTATTGAGCGATATACCGGAGGCCTCATCCCCCTGAAGCCCCTCTCCACTCATCTTTACCACAACTCGCTTATAAGAGGGCTCTGGCATAAACTATGCACCTACTTCAAACCTTATAAACCTCTTTAATACGATATTTTCTCCAGTCTTTGCCACCAACTCAGTAATATAATCCTTTATCGTCTTGCTCTCGTCTTTTATAAAAGGTTGAAACAACAGAACATTTTCTTTTAAATAAAGGTCCTTATCCTCTGCTGAATCGAGCACGTCCTGAGGAACCTGCTCCTCTGAAAGATATTCAGGAGCCATTGCAGCGATATGCATAGCAATATCTTTGCAGGCCTGTTTAAATACATCGTTGTTTGCGACAAAATCAGTCTCGCAATCCAGTTCTACCAAAACACCTATCTTTCCCCCCATATGGATATAGGCCTCAACTCTACCCTGACCAGTGGCACGAGCGGCCTTTTTCTCGGCAATGGCAATACCCCTTTTCTTCAATAATTCAATTGCCTTCTTGATATCACCCTCTGCCTCCTGCAGGGCCTTTTTACAATCAATAACTCCAGCTGAGGTTATATCCCTTAACTCCTTTATCTTATCCGCAGTTACCTGTGCCATTTTACTCCTCTCCTCCTGCTTTTATACCTTTAGTATCAACTGTCTCATCCTCAAGTTCTTCTATCCCTTTTATCTCCTCGGCTATCTTTTCAGCCTCTTCTTTCAATTTCTTCTCCTCTTCGCCCTCTTGATCTGTCTGGACTTCTTCCCCGCTTGAAGCCAGCTCTCCAGAAGTAATACTGCCTTTAGCATCCTCTATCACGCTAAGAAGTTCCTGTACCAACAGACGAATAGACCTAAAGGCATCGTCATTGCCAGGAATAGGATAGTCTACATCCTCAGGATTGCAATTAGTATCCACGATACCTATTGTCTTTATCCCTAATCTCTTACACTCCATTACTGCATTTTTCTCATGCTCGGTGTCGATAATAATCACAACATCTGGCAGCTTGGTCATCTCTTTTATACCGACAAAATTCTTTATCTTCTTATTGTAAATTCTAGAGAGCTTAGAACGCTCCTTCTTTCTCAACCCAGCACTGTTATCACCAAAAAGCCTCTGTTCTAATTCCTTCATCTTTTCTATACTCTTCCTAATCGTAGGGAAGTTAGTCAACATTCCGCCGAGCCATCTATGGTTAACATAGTGTATCCCGGCCTTCTGTGATTCCTCTGCAACTATATCTCTTGCATGCTTTTTCGTCCCAACCAACAATATATTCGCCTTCTTTGCGGCCATAGAAGACAGAAAATTCTTTGCCTCCTCCAACAATTTGGCCGTCTTTTCTAAGTCAATGATATATATATTCTTTCGTTTCCCAAAGATATACGGTGCCATCTTGGGATTCCACTTCTTTGCCTGATGCCCGAAATGCACCCCTGCCTCAAGCATTTTCTTTATCAACTCACTTGCCAACACTTACCTCCTTTGTTCACCTACACTATATTCCCCACAATTCGAAACAAAGATTATAACACAATCAGCTTACAAGTAAATAATTTATTTAACTTGGATGGGGTAAACAATACCTCATAAATCCAGCTTGGTCTCAAGATAAATGTAATCCTGGTCTCTGAAGGTACCGAACAATGTGCCTGGCGGACCATTGAATAACTGCGCCCCAAGGCTAATCGTTAGACCCTTTTGATTCGAATAGGAAACATAGGGATTGAGCATCCAATCGTGGAACTGGGTATTGAAGGCAGAATCCAGGCCTATTTTTATATACCCGTACTTCGACTGCCAATAGCTTTGGGTAAATATAGTCAACATATCCTTCTTCTGTTTATAAAGAGCAGAATAATTGAAGACCCTCTGATGTAACAATTGGAAATTGCAATAGAAATCCGTTCGCTGGTTATCTATTCCTATCCCCTGAATAAAGGCATCCTTCTCCACTGGCAGGCCATTATCATCAGTCCAGCGTTTATTGAAAATAACGGCCCCCTCATACCTCCAGCCCCAATCTGCAATTGTTCCTTCTCCATCTATACCCAAAATATGTATCCTGGAACACCTAGCATCAATTGAAAGGTCTTCACTCTCCGGCGAAGAGGTGATCAAATCATTGAATGTATTGTTGCTGGGATTATACAAAAACGCAAGGGTCTTTTTCCCCTTTTCTGTCAGGGGATATAGTATCTGCGTATTGTCCATCTTATTCATATAGATAAGGTCCATATCAAAGGACGGAAAATAAAAAGAAAATCTAGTCATAATCTCCATATCATCAAAGGCAATGGCATCCTTTTCGTCCCTTATATTGATACCATTGATGATATCTGCCGCTGAGGGTGCAGCCTTAGTATAGGTCTCTTTTATGTGATCAAACACCGCAAAATCTTCATCAAGATAATAGAGTCTGTTCGGTCTGGGGTGAAAACTTACCACTAGGTCAACCGATTGCAGGACCTGGTTATCGCTGAAATAGGAAAGACTCGCCAGCCAGATTGGAATCTTTCTATCATTTTTATCCAAATCAAAGAAATTCCTGAAGTCCTGGGGATTGATTATATCCAAGATAAAGATATCGTCTAATTTCCCCCAGGTAAGCTTTTGCCTACCCACACTCAACTCAAATTTATCCCAGCTACAGCGCAGATATGCCTCTGCTAATTCAAGATTTAATTTCTTTGTAACAGCGCTCCCTTCCCTATAGAATCCATATAAAATCCCAGATAGTTTATAATCCACCTGTCTTGTTCTTTTCCCTTTTACCCCAAATTCTGTTCGCAAAAAGTGCGAAGTAGTATCTTCATTGGAATTGTCTCTATTTGTATCAAAAGAATCCAAGAGCTGAAACTTAAGGAATGGATCTATCTGCCATTTGTCTTTTGGATGAGTTGTTGCTGTCTTCTTAGACAAAGAGCTCGTCCCTTTTTCATGTATTGTATCAGTTGCTCGAGTAGCGCTATCACTAGAAAGCCTATGCTCAACGGACCTCAGGGCGGTTTCCATAGAGGCAAGTCTCTTTTTTTCCCAATTATTGTTATCAGCTGCCAGAAGAGAAATGATGTCAAAAACACAAACCAAGGATAATACTAAAACCAGAAAAAGGAAAAATCTAATAGCCTTCATCCGATCAGGATTCCGTAAGAAATGCACATACCCCCCTCTTCTTTATATCAGTTTATCTAATTATACCTCTGTTTAGGGAAGTATTCTAGAAGAAGCTAATCTACAACTGGCCACCGTTTTTCATCGCTCGCCTGGTAAAGATAGAATCATCAAGGTCGAGATTGTATTGAACAGTATCGGCATACATTATTGTCTTGTGGTCTTCTTTAATATCGTATACTTCCAATTCTGTCACAGTAGGAATGCCATCTATTATCTCTACCTTTTTGGCAGAGATGGTCTTTATAAGATCTCCCTTTTTATTATAGGCCTTTGCAAAGACAATAAGGTCCCATTTTCTGTCAACCCAGTTTTCAATAAAGCCATAACTACTTTTCACTTTAGGCTTAGGAACCTGTTTCAAAATATAACAGAGACGGCCATTGTATTCTTCCTCTCCTACAATCTCGTTATCATATTCATTTGGCTTTCGACGCATCAAATCCTCATAAACAAGATCAGAACCGACAAAGCTATTTCCCCTATTGGAAGATACAATCCGTCTCACTCTACCAAGTGCCGGCAAATACAAAAATTGATCGTCATCCTTATCCGGGTGCTCCCAGCTCAAAAAGGCCGTACCTTTTATATCGGCAGGCGAATCAAAGACAATTAGGCTCTTATTATACCCATCGAATTCCTTTACATAAGACCGCAATCTACGTTCCACTATATCCCCTGAACTATCTATCAGCAACATTCTACCCTCTGAAAATGCGCTTTTCCCATCATCGCGGTTATACACCCGCCAGGCTATCTTATCGCCATCCTGACCAGAGATAGCAATACTAGGGGAAAGGATATAGACAATAGCACTCAATAAGATAAATATTAGCCTCACCGCAACCTCCTACCATCACTTCCTACTATTTAAGTTTAGCATACATCCAGAAAAATACTATACCTACAACAACCATCCTAAAGCGAGTAGACCTCCTCTTTTCTTAATCTACCCCTCGTATCGAATACGATCTCAATAGACTTAATAATCTTTTCATAATCAATTCCATCGTGATCCGTTGCTATTAAACAACAGTCATACCTAGACAGATCAGAGATATCCTCTAAGCCTTTAAGGATACCCTTAATCGTCATTATCGATGGGACATATGGATCGTAAAAATCAACCCTTGCCTTTTTTCCCAAGAGTTTATTTATTATCTCAATAGCAGGTGACTCCCTTGTATCACTCACATTCTTTTTATAAGCCACCCCCAGTACCAATACACTCGTTCTAGATAATGCCTTGCCATGGTCGTTTAATATATCTACAAGCCTATCAACCACATAATGGGGCATATAATAATTTATCTCACTAGCCAGCTCAACCAGTCGCGGCTCTATCCCATGCATCTTCGCCTTCCAGGTCAGATAGAGGGGATCGCAGGGGATACAGTGCCCACCTATCCCTGGACCTGGATAAAACGGCATATATCCAAAGGGCTTTGTCTTTGCTGCATCTATAACCTCCCAAATATCTATATCCATCTTATGACATATCATGGCCATTTCATTAATCAGGCCTATATTCACACTCCTAAAGGTGTTTTCCAGGAGCTTGACCATCTCAGCCGCCCTTGCAGTAGAGACACGATGTACAGATGGCACTATAGTCTTGTACAATTCCTCTGCCACTACACCACATACATCTGTAACCCCTCCAACCACTTTCGGTATATCCGAGGTCTTATAGGCCTTATTTGCCGGATCCACTCGTTCAGGGGAAAAGGCGACATAGATATCCTTCCCAATTGAAAGACCCTTATTCTCTATTTCTCGGGCCAATAATTCTTCGGTAGTACCAGGATAAGTCGTACTCTCAAGGACAATAAGCATATCCCTATGCACATAAGGCAGGAGAGTTTGGACAGCAGATATAATAAAAGATAGATCCGGATCTCGCGTCTTGCGCAAAGGGGTAGGCACGCATATCACTACCACATCGCTATCCTTGATAACCTCTGCATCCACAGTGGGATGGAATTTCCCTTTTGAAACTGTAGAAACAATATCGTCATCCGATACATCCAGGATATAGCTCCTTCCTGCCTTAAGTGTTTCAACTTTAGAATTATCTACCTCATAACCATAGGCGTAGAAACCCGCCTTCGCAAACTCAACGACCAGAGGCAGACCCACATAGCCAAGGCCCATAACGGTTATTTTGGCCTCACGGTTTAATATTCTATCCCTTAGCATTTTCCACTCCTTTTACTAACTTCAAGATCTGATTCCATTTATCACAGTGAGCCTTACTGCTTATCATATCCATTGCCATAGAAAAACCCTGTTCCATATTATCAACCCGCCCACATAACATCAACACAGCTGCCGAATTAAGGGCAACTGCCAAATTAAATGCATCACCCGATCTGCCTGATACAAACTCCCGAAAGATGGCTATATTATGCTCCCTACCTTTGGAGACAAGTCCATCCCTATCAACCTTATCGATAAGATCTCCAACAATGTCCCGTGGATTTATTTCGAAGCTATCGATCTGGCCTTGCTTTACCATAACAGCAACCGTCTTTGAAAACAGATCTATCTCATCCAGACCAGAACTGCTATAAATTATAATTGCATCCCTGCCTAGCTCTTTAATAATCTCCGCATACACTTGCACAACTGATGCATCTGAGACCCCGACTACTTGTTTCCCGACCCTGAATGGATTTGCAAGTGGCCCAGCGAGGTTAAAGACGGTTCGAATACCGAGATCTCGACGTACCCCAGCAAAGGCCTTCATCGCAGGAAAAAACAAAGGCGCAAACAAAAAGGCAAATCCAGAATCCTGAAAACACTTAATCGTCTCTTTAATAGATATATTCTGCGGCCATCCAGCACCCCAGAAGACATCTGCACTACCTGCCCTGCCGGTGATAGAACGATTTCCATGTTTTGCAACCCTTATCCCGCAGGCCGCAGAGACAAGCGCAACCGCCGAAGATATATTCAATTTCGGCAGACCAGAACCGCCTGTACCACAGGTATCGATGGCATCCTTGGCCTCAAAGTCTGTCTCACATAAATCATACAACCCAAGCACTGTCCCAAGCAACTCCTCCCTAGAAACAGACCTAGTGGCAAGTCCCATCAACACCGCGCCAATTACTGCATCCGGGACTTTTCCTTCTACCGCCTTTGAGATAAAGGCTCGCACCTCCTCTACAGATAAGCGGCTTCCTTGAGCTAATTTCTTTAGGATATTGAGCTGCACAACGGTCTCCTCTTATGCCTAAATAAATTCAATACGCATTAACATTATAACTGATAAACTGCCCTGGCTAAAATTAGAAAAACAACTCCATTAAATTGACTTGAGTCTCTCATAAAAGTATTTCAGGAATTCCTGTTTTGTAATATCCCATTTCGGTGCAATGAGCAATTCCCCCTGAGCCTCTGCAACCCACCTATGTACTATCAGATCTTCTCCAATAATAGGTGCTAAATACAACAACAGCTCTAGATACTCCTGCCAGTCTAGTACGCTGATCTGGCCCTTTCTGTACCACTTCTCAAACTCTGTTCCCCTTATAATCTGCAGGTGGTGTAGCTTTATACCATGGCTTCCTAGTTTCTTTACTATCCTTATGCTTTCTGCCATATCTCCCCTGTCTTCGCCAGGCAAACCCAAGATCAAATGCGTACACAAAAACAGATTCTCTCGCCTGCCAGCCCTCAAAAGGGCATCTTCAAAACAGGCGAAATTATGTCCACGATTGATAAGCTCAAGGGTCTTATTATGTGCGCTCTGCAAGCCAATCTCTAGCCAAAACATCCTCTTGCTGCCTATCCCATCAAAGAAATCCAGCATATCATCAGGGAGACAATCCGGACGAGTCGAGACAGATATACCCACTACATCCTCGAATCCTAGGGCCTGCTCCACTGCTTTCCTTATCTCTTCAGTATCGCAATAAGTATTTGTATATGTCTGGAAGTATGCAATAAATCCTCCCTCAAACCCTTTTCGACGATAGGTATCTATTCCCTTCTTGATCTGATTCTCTACGGATAATCCGTAATAGTCGGTAAGCTGGCTAAACGAAGAATTGCTGCAATAATAACAACCGCCCTTACCTATCCTATTTTCTCTATGCGGGCAACCTAGGAACAGATGCACAGGAAGCTTTTTTACTGGAAAGCCAAACCTCTCTCTTAAAAACCTCGCGAAAGTAAGGACCTTCATTCCTCTTTTTCTCTATTGTGTCCACTGGCACATGACTTGCAATTGCCTGAACAGAAGTTCTTATCTCTGCCAGACAGGGACAACACCACTGCATAGAGACAGGCCAACAAAAATAGAAACAAGAATACCTTTAACATAACAAGCCCTCATTCCAGATTTACCTTATCCCCAACCCTCCTCTGACCCAGCACGGTTTGAGAGAGCGTCTCAGGGATCAACATCACCTCAAAAAAACCCTTCCCCAATCTCTGGACCGTAAGGCTCACCCCATCTACCCCTACTGAATCCTTGTAATTCAGATGCGAAGTAAAAGAAGGTGGCGCCTGGATCTTAAAATTCCTAATCTTTCCATCCCTACGTATGGAGATAATCTTACCTATAGCCCTTATATGTCCGCTAAGGATATGGCCGCCGAGCTTGTCTCCCATCCTTAAAGCAGGTTCAAGGTTCACAAGACTGCCACTCTTCAGACTATTCACAGTGGTATCCCTTATGGTATCCCTGCCAACAAAAAATCTCAAAACAGAATCAGTATAGGCCTCAACCGTCAGGCAGATGCCATTGACAGCAATACTATCACCCTTCTCCACATCTTCCAGCCTTGCCTCAACAAAAAGAATCCCTGAGGAGGCCTTGCGATGAAAGGCTTTTACCTTTCCTATTGTCTTTATAATACCCGTAAACATAATCGCCATTAAAAAATAGAGGGATAGGGGAAGATCTCCCCTATCCTTCTAGCCTCAACGCCTTCTTCTTATAATTATACCAAAATAAAGGCCTTATCAATAATTAACTGCCAGGCGCTCATAAAAGGACCTCGGATGGGCACAAGCAGGACACTTCTCCGGCGGCTCAGGTCCCTCGTGTATGTAACCGCAATTGCGACACTTCCACTTTATTGGCTCAGGGGCCTTGAAGACCTCACCTTTCTCGACCTTCTCTAATAATGACTTATACCTTTCCTCATGCCACATCTCAGCCCTTGCAATAGATCTAAATACCGCCGCAATCTCAGGGAAACCCTCTTCCTCTGCAACTTTGGCAAATTCAGGATACATCTTGGTATGCTCGTAATTTTCCCCGCTGGCTGCCTCTTTGAGATTCTCAGCAGTACTACCTATTACACCCGCCGGAAAACTAGCGGATATCTCAACTGAGCCGCCTTCTAGGAATTTAAACAGCCTCTTTGCGTGCTCCTTTTCATGGTCAGCGGTCTCCAGGAATATAGCTGCGATCTGTTCGTAACCCTCTTTCTTTGCCTTAGAGGCAAAGTATGTGTAACGGTTCCTGGCCTGTGACTCCCCACAAAAGGCCGTAAGTAAGTTTTTCTCCGTACGGGTACCTTTCAAACTCGCCATATTATACCTCCTTATTTTTCAAGACAAACCCATCATCATTACAATCGACCCAACCACAGTCCGTGGATATTACAATACTCCCTGGCATAGACCTCACTGCCTACTGGAACCTCAAAAAAGGCCTCAGGAGCATCCCCAGGAGAAAGGAATTTTCTATAGGCAGCACCATCTACTACCAGCTCTATCCATTCTATATAGTGCTCTTCCTGCATAGGATGGGCAGCATTCTGTCCTACCTTAACCAGGTAGCCATCTTCCTTTCTCTCTATATAAGGTACATGTTTCTCTGTAGAAGAATCTGCTGTTTTCTCATCCATAAGGGCCATTGGCTTTCCACAACAAACCAATGCACCATCTCCAGCGTGTAACACCTCAACGATATTTCCACAGACCTCGCACTTATAGACCTGCTTTCTAACTGTCATCCGCCACCTCCTTTTCTAGAATTATTCTATCTTACGCCTTCTCAGTAAGTAAATTCAAGAACTATTCTCTATCTCAGACTTTTATGGCAAAACCACCAATCAAAACACTTTATCTCACCCTTCTTCTCAGAGGCTAGTCGCTTTTCAACATCGGCCTCACTCATCGCTGGCGGAACAATTACATCCTTGCCAACCAATTCATTATCAGGCCAGTTGTGAGGTATAGCTACCCCATTTGCATCCGAAACCTTGAATCCTTCTATCATGCGCAAGATTTCATCGACATTCCTGCCAAGCTCCTGGGGATAATACAATATAGCTCTCACAACCCCTCTGGGATCGACAATAAATACCGCTCTGACGGTATTGGTCCCCTTTGCCCCATGGATAAGTCCAAGCTGAGAAGAGACTCTGCCGGTATCGTCGGCAATAACAGGGAACTCGATTTTGACAGGTTTGCCATCGACCTTTATATTCTCCTCTATCCACTGCACCCACTTGATATGGCTAAAGACCTGATCAATAGAGAGACCAATAAGCTCAGCCCCTAGCTTGCGGAACTTTTCATACCTGAGCTGAAACGCCACAAATTCGGTGGTACATACTGGGGTAAAGTCTGCTGGGTGACTGAACAACACGAACCACTTACCCTCATAGGCCTTGGGCAACTCCAGTACCCCATGTGTGGTAACCACCTTTAACTCCGGAAACCTTTCCCCCAATAATGGCATCCTCATCTCCATAACAACCCTCCTTTTTTAGTTGTTATTATTGTTCATTTCTGATACAAACTGTCTCTGGCCCAACTCTTTATCCAGCATAAAGAGTCCATTTTTATTGTCATCCACGAGTTTTAGCCGATTTATTATCTGCCTGGCATTCTCTTCTTCCTCAACCTGTTCGTCAATGAACCACTGCAAAAAGTTGTTAGTAGCCCTGTCTTTTAATTCTTCGGCTATATCCACTAGCTTGTTTATGCAATCGGTAATATGCTCTTCATGCTTTAAAGTGGCCTGGAAGACTTCCAGGGGAGAGGCCCAGTCGCTTTGAGGTTCCTTAATTGCCTGAAGCCTTACACGTGCACCTTGTGAAACAAGATAATGGTATATCCTCATAGCATGCTCGGTCTCCTCCCTGTACTGGATCATCATCCAATTCGCAAATCCCTTTAATCCAATAGACTCAAAGTAGGCACTCATAGACAGATATAAATGGGCAGAAAACAATTCCTCCCTTATCTGATCATTTAAGGCATCGGCCATCTCTACCTTTAACATCATAATCCTCCTTGTTTAGCACCTAAGACCTACACCTCTTACATATACCGTAAAATATTCCTGAAAATCTCTTTATCTTCAATCCTTGAATCTCCTTACTCTTCAATATAGAGCAAAAAGGGATATCTATGTCATAAATACTGCCACAAGATTCACAGACAAAATGGTGGTGGAAGTCTGTATTAATGTCAAAATATATCCTATCATTGGAAACCACCATCTCATCTGCCAGCCCTACTTCACAAAACCTACGCAGTGTTGTATAAACCGTTGCTAGTGAAAGCATTGGCATCTTATTAAAGAGCGAGTCAAAGACATCTTCTGCAGACACATGCCCCTGAGAGGCCAAGGCCTGGTATATCGCAACCCGCTGGGCAGTTGCCTTTATCCCTTTACTTCTGAGTAGTTCTGCTACATCTGTCATAGATTATGATTTTATGCATTTTTGACAATTTGTCAAGAATTATTTTTAAGTAAAAACCATTTTTATCTAGTGTGAATATTGAACGAATTTTTGAAAAAAGAATCAATTTATTCAACTCTCTCCTTAGACCGGTCAAAGATTCTGCATACTCAGCACCAGTATAGTATTCTCCTTCACTGGCAGATAGGAAGACAGCTCCACAACAGAGGCATTAATTTCTATTATCTCCTTATCCTGATTTAGGGCAATAAAGTCTGACAATGGCTTGATAGGAAAGCCTAATTTTTCTGTTTTATAATGCATTGGGATAATAAGTTTATTTTTCAACCTATTTACAAATTCCGTTGCCTCGTGAGGAGAAAGGGTATACGTGCCGCCAATGGGAATAAGCAGGACATCAACACTGGAAAGCTGCTTTGTCAGGGTCTCGTCAATAAAACCTTGGTCTCCCAGATGGGCAAGGCTGATATTACCTGATTTCACAACAAAGACAATATTCTCTCCCCTCTCCCTGCCCAAGTTTGGATCGTGATAAGATTTAATACCCGTTATTTCAACTCCATTTATATCATACTTCCCAGGCTGGGTAATAACACGCGGATTGCCCTTTACTTCAGAGACAGCGTTGTGGTCCTCATGGCCGTGGCTCGTGAGGACCACGTCCGCCTCCTCATCTACAGGCCTGTAACCCACTGCGCCGCCAAAGGCGCCTGACCTGTATGGGTCAAAAACAATCTTTAGCTCGCCTATCTCAAGTTTAAAACATGCGTGGGCGATGTAAGTTAGTTTCATATTATAAATCTTATCTCCTGCGCCTTCTTTCTGCAAGCCCAATTAATCCAAGCAGCAATAAAGAAGCGCTTGCTGGCTCAGGAACAACGGTGTTGGATGGGCCATTGACCGGAATATTTTGCCCAGAATTTCCTTGATTTACATTATAGGAACCGCTATTGGGATCTTTGGTAACGACTACAACCGGAGACTGAGGGACTCCTTCTCCATATGGAAGCACAAATTCATAGTATGATGTTGTATACGACAATATAGGGTTGAAGTTCTCTGCATCGGTAAGATCCAGCCCAACCATAAGGGCAAAATCATAACCAGGAAATAACTCCTCAAAGCTATAAGGGGAAAGGATATCATACCATCCACCCTGACTGATGATATCGTCATAGGTAGAAGGCGTTGCTATATCGCCTCCCCATCCACTTCGCGTCCTCATAACAAGGTTCCAGCCACTTGTATAATAAACAGACTCTGCAACATTTGAAGGGATACCAATAGCAAAACCTACCAGGTCATAAGGGGTATGATTGTCTATGTTATAGCTGGTAAGCCAGACATTATCCCCCATAAAATTTCTATCGAGCACATCCCTGACTGCCTCACAACTATCCTCTCCATTGCATTCATACCCATCATCGTAGAGATCATAATCCGTTCCATTCCACACCGCTTCATAGGTTAGCTCTTCCATATACACCCAATCTGTTAGCACCCACATTGCCAACGCCTTTGAAGAAAAACTTAATACAAGAGACAATCCAAGCAATACCACACCCAATCTTTTCATAGCGACTCCTCCCTTCAGTTATTGTAACCTCAACGATAATAACTCCCTACCATATTCACTTACGGGTTCCTCAAAAAATTTACCTTTTGGGCTAATCTCAACAATCCTGCCACCTCTCATCAGTATAATCCAATCGCTCACCTTTTCAGCCACATCCAAATCGTGCGTAATCATCAGTATCAGGCCCTTACGCCTGTTAAATATCTCCTTAACTATCCCCAATACCCTATCCTGCGTCTCCCTATCCAATGCAGAGGTAATCTCATCTAAGATCAAGAGCCTTGGCCTGAGTATCAATGCCCTTGCAATAGATACTCTCTGCCTCTGGCCACCACTCAACTGATGCGGCCTCTTTGGCAGGACATCAAGAGAAAGCCTAACATCAGAAAGTGTCTTCTCTATTAAACTCAGTTTCTCTTTTTTAGTGGCCTTCGGATAGTGCAGGGACAGGGCCTCATTAAAGAACTCGCTAACCTTATATCTCGGGTCCATAGATGCAAGCGGGTCCTGAAATACTATCTGCACTGCCCTGCAAAAACCGAGCCTATCCTGTCCTGCCCATTCTTTTATCTCCCTATCAAAGAGCTTGGCTTCTCCCTGATAATCAGTTAAGCCAGCGATAACCATTGCAAGGGTTGATTTGCCACTGCCTGATTCACCAAGGATCGTATAAATTTTATTATTTTCCAGACTAAAAGATATGTTGTCAAGTGCCCGAACTGTCGTACTTTTAAAAACTCCCCTTGAGACATAATCTTTAAGAAGGCCCCTTGCCTCAAGCACCTTTTCCACTTAAGACCACCTTCCTTGCCTTTATATAATCAACCGCTGATATGTCATGGCTGATGAACAATAACCCAAAACCAAAGCTGTTTTGCAATTCCATAATCAAATCCAGTATAGACCTTCTCAGAGACATATCCAGAGAAGAGGTTATCTCGTCTGCTATCAAGACCTCTGGCCTTAGTAAAAGCGCCTGGGCAATTGCTGCCCTCTGGGCCATGCCACCGCTTAACTCAAACGGATATTTATTCGCCACATCCTTATCCAATCCAACATATGCAAGATAGTCTTGTATAAGACCTTTTCTCTCATCTTTCGAAAGTTCGGGAAACCCAAATCGCAAGACATCGTCAAGCTGCCTGCCTATCTTCATAATAGGATTAAGATAGGAATGCGGCTGTTGGAAGACGATACCTATGCCCCTGCCACGCACAGCAGAAAAATCGGCCTCAGATGCAAGCCTTCTACCTTTAAAGATTATCTCGCCTTTCCAGTCAGCGCTATCAGAAAGCAATCCCATCAGGGCAAGAGCAATGGTCGTCTTTCCAATTCCAGACGGCCCAAGTAAGGCAAGCCTATCACTGGCAGATATAGAAAAGCTAACAGGACCAATAGATATAACTGTCCCCTTTTTCTGCCTGTAGGCAACTGAGAGATTATTGGCCACCAATAATTTGTCCCTCTTCATAGAAGGCATTATATCTAAACACCACCTATATTTCAAAGAGCGAAATTTTAAAATACAAAAACCTATTTTCTTTTTCTAAAGGCTATTCCCAAGATACCAATAGAAAACAACACAGCTGAAACCGGTTCTGGGACCACATTATTCGGCACTCGGCCCTTTACATAAAGGGAAAACTTATGGTTTGTATAAACAGGTTCCCAGTACTTATCAGGGCCAAGATTGGGCAGGTCAAGGATAGAAAATGTCCCTGAAAGGCCCCACCTATCAACATAAATTAGGTCAAATACAGAACCAACCGCCGGGTCAAATCCATTCCAGAGATTGACCGCCAATCTACCATTTAAAGCAGCTACCAGGCCAACATACAGATAGTCGTATTCACTGCCTTGCGTATAGCCAGCTATGTCAAATAAAAGAGTGGAACTTTCTAACAACCTTAGACCTTCAGTGACATAAAGTTCTCCTGTATTCCCACCCCCAAAACCTACCTCAAGATTGCCATAATCATTGAATACACTTCCTTCAATAGTACCGTAACCGACAATATTGCCCCAGTGGTTATTCAGGTAATAAGAGGTAATATGGAGTCTGCCTCCCTTTATATTAAGTGTCCCCCCTGACCAGAGGGTAATCTTTGAACGGCTGTACAAATAGGCACCTGCCTCTAAGTTATATACACCATTTGCAAAAATATCCATAGAGTTCGTATGATTCGTCCCAGATGTGTGGTAAAAATACCCATCTATGTGTTCATAATTAGCAGAAAGACTTCCCCCTTGAAGACTATAATAAGACTTGTGTCTGGAATTGGAGAATATATATAGGCTATTGTCTACAGTGACATTGCCTCCATACTGATAAAAACTCCCCTGGCCATAGGTGTTACTTCCTATATATATATCATTACTGGTTAAATTGCCTCCATACAGAGAATATCTACCCCTTGTTGAATCAGTTACTCCACTCCCATGCGCTATGTTCAGGGCACTAGATACTGTAACCTGGCTATTGTCTCTCTGGTAGAAGAATCCTTCGCCGCCTGCGCCTATACTTGCTCCCCTTAACTGCAAGGAACCATCCCCTAGTATCTCATAAGAAGCTTGTGAATCATTTCCATCTGCAAGGATAAAAGAACCAGCGACTACGTGCGTTCCTCCTTCATTAGTAAAAAATCCATGGGCGCCATCTCTATAACCAATATAGAGGTTGTAATCTTTAAGATATGCCGAGTCATAAAGTGTGTAACGGCCAAAGGACCTACGCCCGTGTGCAATGATATGCGTATTAACTATCAAAGAATCAATGGCTTTATGCTTGAATTCACCCGCACTATAGTCCCCTCCTAAATACATGGCCTGCAAATTATAGTCTGTACCTGAAGGGCCAGAAAAGGTAAACCTTCCTCCATTATATTCGTATATACCATAAGAGGCTCCAAATCCAGCATTTGGCCCTACAAATAGAATGGCCGTCTTGTTATCTCCTCCATTATGATAAAAATAGGCAGGATCCATCATACTACCACCTATTAACTCCTGAGAAGATATATTCAATCCCAAGTCAAGGATTCCATTATCCAGAACATACATCCCCCTATCAATAAGGGTATTTAAACTACTGGTTGTGCCTATGTGCATCCAACCATTCTCTTGTAAGACCGAGCCATAAGGCTTTACTTCCAGAGAGTGCACATACATATGCCCGCCATCTAATCGTATAGACCCGGTAATGCCACTATTACTACTCTCTGCCCCAACGGTTACATCCGCAGTCGGACCCCAAAACGTTCCATCGGATTGATAATACCTTGCCTCTGAACGGGTAGGGATCTCCTGATCCCCAATCGTCATAGAGTTAAAACAAACAAATTCTGGAGTAGAAAGTGGATTGGACATTTGAATATACCCACCCATATTTACCTTTGCCGTAGTAGCCCTGAATTGCCCTCTCTTGATATTAAGCGTAGCTTCACCTGCGCCTGCGATCACCACATCATCAAAATAAAGATTATGCCCCTGGTAAGGATAATCTACAGTCATAGTTACCGCGTAAATACCCATCCCTGATGCATTCATACTCAAAGAATTATAGGCATGCTCCAGGCCATTCCAATAAGCATAGGCTACCTGATATGCGTCAAGCGTGCCAACGATGTGCACATCAGAGCCATCTGGTGGAACGCCGGTTAAAAAACCTCCATGAAACCAGTTGGCCCCATTATGCCAATCCTCATCTCCACCCCTGCCTGACCAATAATAATCGTCTGCATAAGAATGTGCTACAAACAAGAATCCAATTAATACGCCCAAGCTTATGCGCCAAATCCACTTCACCATAAAACTCCTCCTCACCTGTCTATGCTACAATTCAGTTATTGAATCCAAACTATATTTTATAATGGAATATAAGCAAAAATAATTCCAGTTTGCAAAAATAGTATATCAAGTTGAGACAGAACACCTTTTAAACCTAATTTTACATAAACATAGAACATACACAAAAGACAACTCGTTAATAACTCTTTGGGAATAAAAGGACTATAATCACAAAACAGAGGAATATTATTGATAAACAGTCAAGGGCATTTAAAGGATTTTCATCGTGATTACAACGCAAGAGGAATTTGCGTGTCAAAATTTTTTACACGATGAAAACTTTTCTTTCACATAAACCCAAATTATGCATTAGAATTTCAACATCTTTCATCGTTCTGCTAATTATAACTCAAATCTCAAAGCTAAAAACTAAAATCCACATCTAAAAACCCTAAAACTTCTCCATCCCTAGCATTTCTTATCCTCAATAATCTGCGCATATATCTGCCTTATTCGCTGGCTCTCTCCCTAAATTAGCATCCTAATAGTCTGCCAAAAGTTAGCTTTAAGTTTTGCGTTGTGGCTTTGCGTTTTGAGTTCTTAGTTTTTAGTTTAACCATTTTAGCTATCCTAACCTTTCCTATTTCTCATTATCCCACAACAACTTCTATAACTTAACCTAACCCCTATTGCATAATCTGGGTTAAACAAATTACAAACCAATCCCCTTTATCGGACAATCATTGCACAATGGATTGTTTTTCTTGCAGTAGTCCTTGCCCAGCCTTACCAGTAAGGCGTGGTATTCGTTATAGAGTTTAACATCCCTGTCTATGTGCGCCTCTATTAATGACTGGAGCTCATCGTAACTGATATCTTCAAAACATATATTGTGGCGGGAGAAGATGCGTTTGGTATAGGCATCCACGACAAAAACGGGTTTATTGCCTGCATAGAGAAGGATAGAATCCACTGTTTCAGGGCCAAGCCCATTTACTGAAAGCAACTGCTGGCGCAGGGAATAGGTATCAACAGAAAACATTACATCCATATCCCCGGAATATGCCTCAACAATGAAGTCAATAAGGTTCTTTAGCCTTTTGGCCTTTATATTAAAATACCCTGCCGGCCGAATAAGCCCTGCCAGTGCGACTGTATCAAGGTTGTGAATCTGCCATATATCCAATACAGCGGCCTTTTTAAGATTTGCTATTGCCCGCTCTACATTCTTCCAGTTCGTATTCTGGGTAAGCACCGCGCCAACGATGATCTCCAGTCGCGTCTCCCCAGGCCACCAGTGTTGTGGCCCAAATGAAGAGCAAAGTCTATTGTAAATAGCATTTAATGTGCTGTTTAAATCCGCCATGCTATCTCAATTTCAGAGTTACTAAGGCAAGCAAGGCAAGAAGTCCGGCCATTATCCAGAAACGAATAATTACCTTTACCTCGTGCCTGCCTTTAACCTGAAAGTGGTGGTGCAGAGGAGCTACCCTAAATATGCGTCTGCCAAACAAGCGGAAAGAACCAACCTGCACTATTACAGACAATGCCTCAAGCACAAATATTCCTCCAGCAATAGCCAAAAGAAACTCTTGCTTAATAAATAAGGCGATCGCACCGATAAGCCCGCCCAATGCAAGCGCGCCAACATCTCCCATAAAGACCTCTGCAGGGTATGCATTATACCAGAGGTAGCCTAAAGATACTCCAAACAATCCAGCACAGATAACCGATATCTCTCCGGCACCCGGAACATACGGAACAAACAAATAACTCGCCAGCTTCATATTACCAGCAATATAGGAAAGTATTGCATAGGTAAGCCCAATTATTGCTGTACAGCCTATTGCAAGGCCATCCATACCATCTGTCAAATTTACTGCATTAGAGGTACCCGTTATAATAAACGCCGACCACAATAGGTAAAACACACCCAAGTTGATAATCAATCTCTTTAAAAATGGGAAAAATATATCATGGGGAATCCAGTCCTGAGATAATATCCATGCCCCAACAACTACTCCAACCAGAACCTGATTAATTATCTTAACCCTTTTCGAGATACCTTTTGCAGATCCTCCTTTTAATTTCTGCACATCGTCAATCAATCCTACAAAACCCAGGTGCAAAAGCACGTATATACTCACCCACAAAAAGGAATTCGTCCAATTCACCCACAATAACCAGGTAATAAGCAGGGATGCAAGTATAAATATCCCACCCATCGTCGGAGTAGACTGTTTGCTTTTATGCCAATCAGAGAGGTCCGGGCATTCCTTTTCGTCACGAGTAACTTGCAGGAGCTGGGATTTTCTTAATAACTTTATTCCCCTGCCAATCAAAAAGTAGGACACAAAAAAACCAGTTACAACCGCCATTATAGAGCGAAACGATATATATCTCAGGACATTAAACCCAATCCATATATCGTTAAATCTATAGAATAAATTATAAAGCATCGACAATATCCCCTATAATCATCACCCTACCAGTACTTTTCCCTCTGCGTACCTTACACGAGCGGTTTTTCGTGGATAGAACAGGGCAAGGGCAATAGTAAGCGGACCGATTCTTCCTACGTACATCAAGAGTATGATTATTATTTTACCTGCAAGTGAAAGCTGAGAGGTAATACCAGTACTAAGACCCACAGTCGCAAAGGCCGACACCGCCTCAAATAGAAGATTAGAAAAACCCAGTTGCCCATCTACAACCAACAACCCAAGTAGACCAAGGCTAAGAGTAACCAGGGAAAATAGTAAGACAGCCACTGCCCTATGGACAATGTAAGGCGCAACTGAACGTCTAAAAAGTACAACCTGTTCATCACCCCGCATATATTTAATTGCCGCGGCTATTAACAAACCAATTGTATTGGTCTTCACACCCCCTCCTGTTGAACCAGAGGAGGCACCTATAAACATAAGAATAATCAATAGAAACTGGCCAGCCAAGGAAAAACTAGATATTGGGAGGCTATTAAATCCGGCTGTCCTGGCATTGACAGAATGGAAAAATGCCGACAGCCAGGCCTCACGCAGAGGCAGTACCTGAAAGGAATAAAGGCGCTCAAGGAAAAATAAACCTATTGTACCGACAAACAAAAGGATAATTGTCATTACCAATACAAGCTTAGAATGTATAGAGAGGCGCCTTTGCCTTTCAATAAACATATCCCACAGATTCTGAAGCACAATGAATCCCATCCCCCCCGAAATTATCAAAAGAGAAAGCACAGATACTATAAAAATATCTCCCCGCCAGCGGGAGAAGCTATCCGAAAAGAGAGAAAAACCGGCATTACAAAATGCAGACACCGAATGAAAGATGCCCCAGTATATAGAAAGAAAAGGACTGCCTGTCTCTATGAACCAGTGCAGAGACAATAATAACATACCTATGACCTCCATTATCAGTGTAGCCTTTAGAATAAACGAAATAGAGGTCTTGAGCTCGCTAAGCCGCTCCTGATCTAAGACCCTGCTCATTGCAAATGCCTGTCTGGAGGAGACCGGCTTTCCCATACTTACTAATATAGAAGCTGCAAATGTCATTATGCCTAATGCCCCTAATTGGATCAATAGGAGAATTACCAGTTGTCCAAAGAAAGTAAAATCTTTCCCTGTGTCCAACACAATCAAACCTGTAACGCAGGTAGCGGAGACAGCTGTAAAAAGTGCATCTATAAATGATATATTCGTATTTGCTGATATGGGAAGTAGGAGCAAAATTGTACCTGCACCTATAAGGACCAGAAAGCTTACCGATAAAAACAATTCCGGCCGGCTATAAAGTCTGGAAAGCAACCTGTCTATCAAGGTCAATTTATACACCAGTTAACAACTCCTCTACAATACGACCTGAAATATCTCCAGAAGGCATCTTCTCAAAGGCAGACTTCATTGCCATGAGAGCCTCTGAATCCCTCTTTAATTTCAATATATTTCTTATCAAATCAACACTACTATCCGCATACAGAGCAACCCCTCTTTTCACCAAGAAATCCCGGTTGCCTTCTTCCTGGCCAGGGATGGGATCTACTAGAATCATAGGCAGGGCCTTCATGATTGCCTCACTTACCACCAACCCCCCCGGCTTTGTAACCAATACATCTGCCAGGCTCATCATATATTCCATATTCTCTATCATACCAAAGGTTTTTAAATTGTTGCTTATATCTTGGAACGCCTCTATTTCTCTGCGCAAGGCCACATTTTTGCCACATCCCACTACTATTTGGGTATCCCTCATCAACACCTTTACCGCATCTATTATAATCTCCTTCCTGACAGCGTTGGCCAACATAAGCACCGTAAATTTATCCTCTAGACCAAATCTCTCCAGGAGCTGGGCCCTTGGCATAGACTTAAGAAACGATGCCGGAACGGGTATCCCTGTAACGGATATTTTCTCTCCAAGAATACCCATACCAACCAACTGCTGTTTTGCATCCTCGCAACCCACAAAATACTTATCAACCCCCTTAGAATACCAGAACCTATGGACAACATAGTCTGTAACCACACATACCAGGCGGCACTTGCAGGAGAATTTTTTTCTGTAATAGGTAACAACGTCGTTTGCCATAAAATGCGTCGTAACAACCAGGTCTATATTTGCCTGCTTTATATATTCACCCAGAGATTTTGCAGCCATAATATTGAGCAGACCATGCCAGGAATCAACAAAGATAGAATGCGATGGTCTGTTGGTCAAATCAAACAAAAACCTCCACAACCACTTCGCCTTATTTATCACCCTCATATATCCAGAACTGTAGACCTGCTTAAACCACATAGGAGTAAAGTCCAGGATGTCCATCATAACGACATCGGATCTGCCGCTTGCAATAAAGGCCTCGTAAAGACCTTGTGCAGCTCTCCTATGGCCATTTCCTGCCGACGCATAAAGGATTAAAATAGCCACTTTATCCCCCCTTGTTCTTAACCTCTTTTCATAACATGAAAAATAGAGTACGAAGAAAAAGTTTCACATACAGGAAAAAATATGTCCATTTTAAAAAATTAAAGCCCTTTCCCTTCACTATCCATACTCCATGCTCAGTTCCCAGTTTCTCTATTACATCTTACACAAATACTCTCCTTATAATTAGAAACCGCCTTATGAGAAAATATTATCATCTTATATGCATTCGGATAGAGATAGAGTGGCTCGAAAAGATATGCCTTACCGTCTGGAAATCGATTAACCACCCCATTGACAAACACATCTTCAATCCTTGTCCCCGCATTTAGATCGTTATTGCCAAAATCCTTAGTATAGTCCATTAAATCCTTTCGCTTATAAAAGACAGGATAAAACAAATCAAAGGCCTTCAAGGCCAAAGCGTTATCTACATCTGAACTATCTAATTCCATAGGCTGCAATTTCACATAGGAAATAAGCTTCTTTGTTAGTTCTACTGGTAACAGACTGCTTGTTTGCGAAGAGTAGCCAGAATCATAATCAAGTGACACGGTCCCTAAATATACAATATCTGCAGTTCTTAAATGAAACGGCCTTATAAAGATTACCGGACTAAAGACGAACCATACAATTGCATTGAGAAAGACCGACAGAACTCCTGCTTTTATAAACAAAGTATCCCGGTTAATGGCTACTTTTCTCCCACTTGCCTCGCCGCTATACTGACTCTTTTGACACCAAGTTTACGACATATATCCCACACAGCAACCGTTCGCCCAAGAGAAGATAGCCTATCTGCCTTTATAAGTACTTCCATATTTGGGTTTTGCTTCAGTTTTTTATTTAATATATCCTCCAGTTCCTTACTGGTAACAATCATCCCTCTATAGAGAATGGCATCTTCTCCGTTTATTACCACCACCTCCTGTTGAGGGGAAACCATTTCACTAGTAATCGCCCTGGGGATATCGACATTTATGCCGGAATTTATTACAAAACTTGATGTCAATATAAAAAATATCAACAACAAAAAAACTACATCGACCAGTGGTGCAATATCTATAGGCCGCAAGCCCCCCTCCAGCTCCTTATAACGCCTAAATCTCCTAAACCTCATAAAATAACTCCTCTATTCAGATACTGATAGTATAACATCTATTGCCGAGCGTTCCATATCTATCACAATATTATTGACGCGGCTTACAAAATAGTTATATGCCACATAGGTAGGAATAGCCACAAACAAACCCGCAGCCGTGGTTATAAGTGCCTCCCAGATACCACCAGCTAGATCAGCTGGATTGACCGGAGCAAATGCGGTCGCCTTCATCTGGACTATCTGGAAGGTATGTACCATACCCAATACAGTCCCTAACAGCCCCATCAAAGGTGTTATATGTGCAATAGTCGCCAAACCCGTAAGATTTTTCTCCAGTTTAGGAATTTCATATATAGAGGCATCCTTCATCGCCTCTTCTATTTCCTCTCGTGTACGGCCGTATCTCCTCAACCCAGCTGCAACCACGGCTGAGACGGGAGAAGAAACTGATTCGGCCAGAGACAATGCCTCTTCAACCTTTCCCTTTTCAATCAGGGAAACTACGTCCTGCATGAACTTCTTTGTGTCTATACCGGCTTGAGAAAATCTGATCAGTCTCTCTATAATTATCGCAAGTGCAATAACCGAGGAAAATATTATCGGCCACATCATTATGCCACCCTTAAAGACAATCTCTATCATAGCTACCTCCTTTGGTCAGTTCAGTGAATCCAGCTTTTCCTGTGCAATCTTTGATTCAGGCACATCCATTTCCGCAACCTTGCGGTACAATTCTATGGCCTTGCTCTCTTGATCCTTCTTTTCATACAGTCTGGCAATTTTCAATAATGCCGATGCATAC
>WGAY01000039.1 GCA_015494585.1 Candidatus Omnitrophota bacterium
CCCCAAGGCAATAGAAATTGTAAATAATATAGTGATGCCTGTTTATTATTTCATAGTAGAGCACTATAAAAGTTATAATGTTTCTGACATTCAGGCTATGGCCTTTGGGTTAGACTCATTATTAAAGATGACAGAAAGCGAAGTTATAAGTCTTTCAAAACAATTATCTTGTTCGCTACCCTCTGCATCTGCGATTCAGGGTATTCCAGAAACAGCCATTTCTAATAATATTGTGATTAAGAGAGCTGAAGAAGCTGACCTCAATACCTGGCTTAATAAAGAGCGTTATTTTGATAGAGAAGTATGGAATAACTGCTTTAAGTACATAGAAGGGCTATGGGGAGAAGATAGAAAGAATAATACTTTTTGGCTAAAGGCGAAAAAAGATGGGGAGATAATCGCTATGCTTCTTGCTTGTAAAACCAGGGATGCTATGGCGGGCAAGAATGGGGAGATTTATGAAGAAGAAAAACTCTTTATATTACTGATGGAAACGGATGAATCTTTTAGAAGAAAAGGGATAATACGCAGAATGATATGCTTTGTTTCTGAGGAGACTGGTTTGCCAGTCTGGGCGCAAATCTTACAAGATGCAGAACCTGCGGTAAAAAAGATAGGTTTTAAAAGGATAAGGAATGATTTTTGGAGATATGTACCCAATCCATCGAATTCTTCCATAAAAGTATCTGAGATCTTTAGGGATGGTTATAAATTTAAAATTGAATATGTCAGTGATAGGCCTTTTGTCCCATCTATATGGGATCCTTCTTCTGGTATGGAACTGCCAATAATATGGGTACTGGCAAGCCTTGAAAAAACAGCCATTTCCAATTCTACGATTCATAACTTCCCTGACGATACCAGAATTTCCCGTAGAAGATTTATTAAATCGATGACAGAGCTGGCAATAGGCTTGATATTGGGTGGATGTGTGGGGAAGAAACCTAAATCTAATATGTTTGTAGATAAGTCTAATGTAATTTGGTCGATTGCAATGCAGGCTCTGTTAGATAAAGCCCTAGAATCATATTTTAGGGGTGACTATAGAGGCGCGATAAGAACTTATGCTGATGCAGCCACACTAAACTCCCAGGTATCTACAGCAGTTGATTTAATTATAAATGCGTTGATTGGCAACAATGTAGGGGTGTGCATAATGCATATTAACGAAATAAGAGCAGCTCTAGATACATATAACCCTATGATAGATATAGTTGATGGAGTCTTGAGGACCAATCCAAATCGACTGGTTATGGATCTGGCATCTGCTCTTTATCATAATCGAGGAAATGTATATATGCTTTTGGGTGAATATGACAATGCCTTAGAAGATTATGGTAAATCTTTGGAGATATTGCCTGAAAGTTGGGAAGGTCATGTAGGGATGGGATATGTATATGGCCGCTTGCATGATAAAAAGAGACAGCAGGAACAATACGATATTGCTAAGAAGAAAAATCCTGTCCTAACCCGAGAAAAAACTATGCCTACTATAGTTGATATAGTTTATGTGATTTATATTAAGGGAAGGTATCCTAAAGGAGTGGAAGCGCAAAGGATTGTAAATGGGTTCTATAGGACAGAGGGGAATAAAAAGCCAAGTAGAAGGCAACGTTTATTTAAGAGGCGGATTGAGGCATCTTTTGCCAAGGGGAAGACTTCTTCTGCAATAAAATCTATGGGGAAGAAATATCCTGCCAAGCTTAATATTTTTAGATTGGTTTACTTTGTCACAAAAAACAGCCTCTTCCCTGATACTATACAAAGAGTCGAGCACCTTCTCTCTCTGTATTATAAGGGGCGCTTGTCATTAGAAGAATTAGAAAAAGAACTCGTTAGTCTCAGAAAAAATAATTCACATATGACAACAATGTTTTACTATAGTCTTCTTGAAACTAGTATATTGGATGGGAATTATTATGATGCAATAGTGCATATAGAGGGATTGTATAAGCTTATACAGAGGGATAACCTAGATAAGCTTGTATTGAAAAGCTTTAATGTTTTATTGGATGTTATTGTGTCTTTAGAAGAGAGACAGATTCAGGATGCGGCTAGGAAATTAATCTCTATAGCAAACAAAGATCTTCTCTTCCCTTATGATTTATACGATGTAGATACTAGACGTGAAATAGATAGACTCCTTTCTGACTGGGATATAGATAAAGACAGGCTTGCGATGCTTATCTATACATCTATAGGTAAATTCATAGAAGATTTAAAGTCTCAGCTAGATATTGTCATTTCTAATATGCATACTAGTGATAACGACAAGTCTGGGAATAGTGCTATTACAGAAAACAGTTCCAATGATTCTAGATTATTAACTAGAGAAACTGCTAGGATAATGAAGGATATTAATGCCTCTTTAAGCTATACGTTTGGGGCTAAAAGAGATGAGTATTGTTATTGGAAAGGAGAAGGGCTCTTTGCTACGCCCAGGCTTGTTGAGTATGCACAAGTGAATAGACACCCTTATAGTGATATTTGGATGGTATCTTCTGATATTAAAAGGCAGAATGCAGGATTTCTGCGGATATCTCTTGAAACAGATGAAGACTGTAGTTTAAGAAATCCTAATAGGCCGCGAATAGTGTTTTTAGATGATGGTAAACATACTTATTCCTGGACTAGAAATGAATGGATAAAGGGGGACAGTGATCTGGGTATTGTCAAGTGGAGACATTTGAGATGCGCCACTTCTAAAGGAAGTTTTTCTAAAGCTGATGGGGGATTTTATTATTTAACAAAGAATCCGCGTTATCTAGTTTATCAAGCCCTCGCCCAGGGAAAGATTGTTCTTGGTTTTAAATCACCTAATGAAATTGTTGTATTTGATCTCTTAAATCATCGTTCCTCTGAAGTTGATATTTCTCAAATAAAAAGTTTTGTGAAGATTTCTTTGTTACCTGGGTTGCCAGCTGAATGGAGGCATATTAAGGTAAGGCGTGATTTTAGGTTGGTAACCAATGGAGATGGTAGAGAAAATTTCGTCTCTTATATAGCTATTTTTACATTCACTTTGTCTAAGAGGAGTTTATTATTTCAGGAAATGTTAGATGGTGGGAGTAGGGTTTATTGTGAGTATGAAGGAGATGACAAGTATAGTCTTGGAGAAATACGTTGCATTGTAGAGGATGCACTTACAGGAAAGGAGAAGATGGTAGCTAGGCTTTATGTAAAAGATAGACAACTATATAAGGATCCTTCTTGCAAGGTTATGTTGAAGAGCAGTAGATTACGGTCTTCTTCCGAACATCACTTCTTTTCTCTGGATGAACATTTCCTTCATCTAAGGAAGCCTGAAAAAAGGTATTTTAGACCATATAGAAGGTTTGTTTATACATGGTTAGGCTGTATACAATGGAATATCCCAAGGGCAAAAGAAATAGACAAGGCCGCTGAGGAGGAGAGGCTATTTTTACTGGGTGATTGGCCTAATCAACGTTTGGTTTGTGGGGTGGAAAATCATGATGATGGTACTACTTCTGTTGTTTTTGAAATAAAAATAGGCGATGATGGTATTTGTTATTCTAAAGATGGAGAAAAATTATTATTGTCAGATGGAACCCCGTTGATGATTTTCCCTGATAGACTGACTGGTTTTTATTTAAATAAGTATTTTAGAAAACAAATACATCGAATATTTTTTGCTAGTCGTCAGAAACAGTTAAAACTGCGTCTTGTAAAAGCAGCTAGGACCTTGAAGAAAAGAGGTAAAATACGTTTATTTTTGCAAGCCAGTTATCACGGTATCTATGCTGTGAGTTATCCGGAAGACAGATTTTTCCAGGATTTCATAGATGGTATATACAAGATTAATATTAAGTATACAGAAAATCCGGACCTCTTTATCTGGGAGCTTGTAGATACGCGTACGAATACTATCAAGGATAAAGTACCTTTTAATGCAAGGGATAGAAGATTTTATACGTCTAATGACAGAGATATAAATAAAGAAAAGCTGTACTGGCGTTTGGATGAGATTTTCTCTTATCTCGCAAATCTCCCTTATGTATTACCTGCAGATCCAGATAAATCTGGTGGAAGATTTGTAATTTGTCCTCGGACTAATGTTTCCTTTCCATATCCTGCGCAATCTTATCCTTTTTGGAGGAAGGATGATTGGGATATTGTTTTAGATTTGGTTGAACAGGAGATTAGGCTGAGGAATAAAAAACGCGGGTTTGAAGTTAAAACAGTAGATCTAAAGGAGGATAAGACAACTGGATCACTCTGGTTGGTGGCACCAGGAACTGAAGAACCTTTAAGAAATAGCAAGGGGAAGAAGCTCGGTATCTTTCTCGGAAATCGTTATGATTCTATTCCCTTAAAGGTTATTGCACCTTTTCTGTTTTTCAAAGAATATAAAGAGATTTTCGACTATATACCTTTGTTTAGAGATAAGCAAAGAGAAAGCTTTTCTGATCCGGTTTGGAAGGATTTCCCTGGATATGGAACACCGAATATGTTGGATTTTTTAGAGTATCTCATAGACCTTCTTGAGATTTCTCCTATTAGTTATATGGAAAAGAAAGCAATAGTTTCTTTAAATAAAGTTATAGAGTCTTACCGCTGTGCATTAACTAAGGCCGAGGATATTATGCGAAAGCGATCCAATGGACAGTTATCTTTTTCAGATACAATGGCACTCTTCCAGGCATTTGAAGTAAGTTGGGATACAAAATTTGGAGAGGCAATTGAAAAACGGCTGGTTATTGCTAATGAAAAATTGGTTTATAGCAAAGCTAGGGATTGGCTAAAGCAGGGAATAAAGGCTGGGATGGATTTTGATGATCTGGTTGGGTATGGGAGGATGGGATTACTTATAGCAATAAGAAAATTTAATTGGCGCATAGGGGTGCAATTTTCTACCTATGCAGTCTACTGGATTGAGGCTCAGATTAGGCGTGGCATTGATAAAGGCAGAGCTATTAAAATACCTCTGAAAATCAAAAAATTATATCCTGAGTATAACAAACTTGTGCATATGTTTTTAACTAAAGAGGGACGTTATCCAACGGATAAGGAGGTAGCTCGACAATTTAAAATTAGTCTTTATGAAGTGGAACACTTGAGATCTTTTCCCTGGGAGCTTGAATCCCTGGATAATTTTTTTGACAATGGAGATGATAAGGAAATGCCATTTATGGAAATTATTCCCGATGTCCAGTCCTCTGATCCTTATCCTGAAACAGAGAAAAAAGAGACTGCTAAGACTATAAGACAGGCCCTTATAAAACTTTCTCCCAGGGAGGAAAAAATTATTCGATTGCGTTTTGGTATTGGAGAAAGAAGATCTTATTCTCTAGAAGAGGTAGGCAGATATTTTGGTATTACACAGGAAAGGGTGCGCCAGATACAAAAGAGGGCGTTGGCTAGCTTAGATGAGTACTTAGCTTGCCTGGATAGTAGTAAGAGTAGCAGTGCTATGAAAGATAATGATAATAGTGAATCTGTTGTTCGAACGAAAATTGATAGGTCTGGAGTTATAAGATCGTTCGATTATAAGGTTGATATATATATTCTGGAGAAAATAGGTAAAAAGCTGTCTAATGTGCTTAGTATCTTTGAAGTAGATGGGTATGAAGATCAGGTGGCAAAAGTAAGGAGTGGTTTTTATATTAGGTTTGGAAGTAGAGATTATAATGTGTTTCAGGTAAATAATGATATCTGTTTTGACAGTAATTTGTTAATTGGTAATGGTGCCTCACATAACTTTAGAAATACCTTATTGGAGATTCAATTAAGGCGGGAATTGGTAAAAATGGTGTTTTCTCCGTTAGATGTACCGCAGGAATTTGATAGCCTGAAATATCTATTAACCAATCTTATTGCTATGCGTCGGCTACTGCATAGCTTTGCAAAGTTAAACATGCCTTTGAGAGTGGAAATTCTGAAATATTATTCTGAAAGGGATGATGATTTATATAATGTCTTGGCTAAAGTAAATAGGTATATTGAAAATGGAAAAGTAAAAGGAGATTACGATAGTAGAAATAAGATGGTGAATCATTTTACAAATACATTAATTTCTTATTTGAGGAAGCTTGATCTTGAGAAGGTCAACGATGCCTACCTCCAGATGAAACGGTATAACTTGATGATAGGACAATTGATTAATAATTGGGAGGACTTTTTAAGGCGTGAAAGGATGATAGTAAAGATTGATGCCTTCCCTGAAGCTATATGGAATAAGTATTCTGAAATGTATCCAGAAGAGGTTATGCGTACGTTGTGGGCGTTTAGAACTATGTGTATAGAGAAGGGGCTCAAAATCAAGCATATCAACGCCACTAAGGTCGGCGGTGGTGTTGCAGAGATGCTCAGGCAGATGATACCGTTTAATATGCTTCTGGGAATTCCTTCTGAATGGCTTGTATTACGGCCTGATAATGAACGTTTCTTTGAGGTTACAAAGGGATGGCATAATGCACTGCAAGGCGATAAACTGCCTGAAGATATATCCGAAAGGATAAAAGTATATGAAGAGGAGAATAAGAAGGCAGCTAGGGCCTTAAGTGAGATAGAGTTGTTGCCGGGTGTAAATGTAGCTGCTTATGTGGATTCTAATACTATTCTGCATATCGAAGACCAACAGCCTATGCCACTAGTAAAATATCTCCCTGTGCCTGAAAAAAGTGTGCGTATTCATATTGATACCAGTGGAGTTGAAGTTAACCCTCATTTGTGGAGTTATTTTAGACGTTATCTTGATAAGGCATCAGCTGTGGTCTTTCACAGGGAAGAGTTTGCCAAGGAAAATGAGTCTGATTTGTGCGGCATTATGGGGCCTTTTATAGATGTGTTCAATGACAAAAATCGCAAACTGTCGGAAGAAGAAATTATGTATGTAAGGGAGTTGTTAAAGAAAGATGAAATGTTAGTAGACCATCGTGGAGAGAAGATAAAGATTGGTATTACCGAATTAGAGCCGGAAGAACTAAAGGCAGTGGAAGATAGAATAAATAATGCTGGCTTGTTTGATTCCAATGGTTCTCCCTTCAAGGTACAGTTGCTGGGTCGCTCTATATCTGAACTCAAAAGGGAAGAGGATAGATTAAGCAAAGAAATCGTTTTCGACGAGAGAGGAAATCAAGTAGATATTAGTAATTTGTTGGGGAGGGTATTTGTAATTTTTATATCAAGGTTTGATAAGGCTAAAGGACACAAACCTACTATTGAGGCCTTTAAGTTAGCTGAATTTATGCATCGCCTGCCATTTGTGCATCTATACTGTTTTGGTGAGAAGGCGAGCGATGACCCAGAGGCCGAGGAGTATTATCAGCAGATATTGAACATAGTGGGCGACGATAGGAGGTTCCATCTTTTTACCTGGAGGAATGATAAGGTGGTGAATTTCCTTTTGAGTAGGGCGGTTGCCCTTATACAGCCTTCTTTTAAGGAAGGTTTTGGCCTTACTGTTAGCGAAGGAGCATGGCATGAGTTACCAGTAGTAGGTGGTAGGACTGGTGGGATACAGGATCAAATTGTTGATGGTGTGACTGGTATCTTGATAGATCCTTGTAATCCAAGAGAAATAGCTGATGCTCTTGGTTATCTTGTAACACATCCTAAAGAAGCTAGGGAGATGGGAAAGAGAGGCAAATTGGTAGTTCTTCGTAAGTATACACTTATTCCACATACCATTAATCACCTGGCCCTAGCATTATATATGAATAACCCTATTGAACATACTAATCCCATTAAGGTTAGTAGATTATCTGAAGAAATAGCTGTTCAGGTTAGTGGACTTCAACATATGATGCTTGCAATGGAGTTGGGTAAGGTTTTGGACGATATCGATGAAAGCTACAGAAACTTTTTCAATGAGTTTATCGAAAAATATATACGGCCTTATGGGCTTGAAAATAAGATATTCGAATATAACATATCTATTTTTTCTCCTTATATTTCACAAGGAAACCTTTTGCCTTTTATCGTCTCGCCGGGTAGAAAAGATATATTAATTAATAAAAATGAGCTTGATGCGGTAATTTCAGACAAGAGAAAAAAAGCTGATTTTTACCAAGGCCTTCTAAATAAGATTATTGAGGTAATGCCCGATTCAGAATGGTACTGGACCGTGCTAGGGCTAAGAAAGTTATTTCGATATGAAAAGTCTGCCAGAATGACGGATCCTATGCTTGCTATTGAAAAAAATCTTGAGATGCTGCGTAAATTGCTTGCTGGATCGCGAACGGAGAAAGAAAAGTTATTATCCGTTCTTAGAGTAATTATTTTACTGGAACGACTTACTATAATGGCCCGAACTATTTTTGAAGAATACAGAACTAAGGAAGAGTCTGTTTATAGTATAAAGGAACTATATCCTATTAAACATAAGGTGAGGATAGAAAATATAATAAGTGATATTGCAAATGAGCTTATGTCTGCTCTTTCTGGCGTATTTGAAAAAATGGATAGGGCATTTGCTTTATTGGAAGCCAATCAAGAATTTATAGCGAAAATAACATATGATCAGTCTGATGTATTTTATATGCAGAATTTATCCACTGCGTATTCCCAACTTAAATGGGAACTTGATAAATTTGTGCGATATTCGACTTTAGATAGCAGTAGTAGCTCTGTTAAGAATGCGTTACCTGAAAAGGTGTCTTCTTACTGGGCTAATTTAGCTGGGAATAGGATATTTGATGTTCAAAGAAAACACCCCATTTATAGAGAACATAATTATTTGGAGAATATCACCGTTAATAAGGTCGGTGGGATTGGTAATAGCCTAAACGTTCTTGAGCTTGCATGCGGCACGGGGGGATTGGTAAAGAAGCTGATTTACTTGAATAACGTCAAAAAAATATATGCTGTAGACATAAATAAGGAGTCTCTTTCACGACTAGAAAACAGAATACGACAATTGCCGAGACGCTATAAGGTGGTAGTACTTAATTACAATGTCTATGATCCAGCTTTGTGGAAAAGAATTGAGAAAGTAGATGTGGCCATATGTATAGATGCTATCTTTCATATGACTGATCCACAGTTTATTGTAGATAGGGTCTTTGATAAACTGCACGGTGGAGGGATTTTCCTTTCCAATTTTGTATCAAAAGAGAAGGCTGTAAGACATTATACACGTACCAATGGCCTTTTAAAGGGCACAGCTAAGTCCTTATGGTTTTTGTTCTTGAATTTTGCGTGGAGTAATGAGCTTTTCACAGATAGGGTTTGGGATTATCTTGCTGAACGGGGCTTTTTACGAACAGCCTTTTACTCTAAAGCAGAAATCATTAAGCTTTTTAGGAGATTCGAAAAGGTAGAGATTGAGACTGTATACGATACAGTTTACTATGTAACTGCTAAAAAAGAGGGTAGGTTATATAGCGGCAGGCGCAACTATAAGAGACCTGTATGTGCATGTTCTGCATTAGACAATAAACGGTTTGCTATTAAATATGCTAGCAGGACTGATCTTAATGCATGGTTTAAAAAAAGGCGAAGCTTTGATAGACATACCTGGGATATTGCTCTCGATTGGATAGAAAAACAGTGGGGAGAGAAAGCAGATGCGAAGAGGCTTTGGGTCAAGGCAGAGAATAATGGCGAAATTATTGCTATGTTGCTGGCTTATAGAACAGCTGAACCTATAAGAGATAAATTCGGCAAAGTATATAACGAAGAAAAACTTTTTATTCTGCTTATGGAAACTGATAAATTGCATAGAAAACAGGGTATAATGCGAAAAATGATACACTATATTTCTAAAAGAACAGGCTTGCCAATGTGGGCGATTGCTTTGCCAAAGGCAAGAAATGTGGTGCGTAGAATTGGGTTCAAGCATATAAATGGTGATATGTGGCGTTATTCTTCTTCATCTGTGTTATCTAAGAAACAATCTAGGTTGTTTGTAAATGGGTATAAAAATATAGCTAGAAAAGGATGGAAGCAACCATATTCTTATTTGAGAGGGGCTTCTGTCCTTGGTCAGAGCCATTTGTTTGCTTTTTTGATAAATGTGATAAAGGGTAGGAATATTTTATCTGTTGGCAGTGGAAGGGGCGAGTTAGAGTCAGCTTTGAGTGTTTCTAATAATGTGTATTCGATGGATGTGATTTTTGAAATGGCAGTTTTCTCTTGTAAAAGGCCGTCGCTGAACGGGAGAGTCGTATGTGCTGATGCCTGTGCTATGCCTTTTAAAGAAAATTCTTTTGATTTGGTTATCTATCCATTCTCTACTCCGCATTTTTATGAGTACGGCGTTATAGATAATGTTCTGGATGAGACTTGGAATGTTTTAAAAGAGAACGGGGATTTATTGATACTAAGTCCTAGATTTCCTAATATAAGAAACACAATATGTGCTACACGTAATTTAATGTCACAGCAGACACTCCCTACCCTGGATGATATATCAACTTCGCTTAAACAACATAGATTTATTGTATCTTTTGCTTCGGATTCTATTGATGTGCCTTCTGTATGGGATCCTTCATCTACTGTAACAGTATCTGTGATATATTTAAGAGCTAAGCCAGCAAGTTCAGGTAGTGCTATTGGAGGGCAGGGGATTAGAGCTGGACCCGGGATTATCCTTGAAGTTGATATGCGAGCTATGAATGGTTTTTCCGAATTAAATGATAGATTTATCTCGTGGATAAAAAAGCTGGGCATACGTACACTTTGGATAAAAGGAGCATGGGAGGAAAGTCCTTTTTCCGCCAAAGTGATGAGTTTTTGGCAAAAATTTCATCAGGAAGATCTGCAACGAGTAGCATCTGCATACGAAGTTTACAGATATAGGTTGAATCCCACTCTTGTAAGAGACGAAAGTAAGTTCAAGGAGTTTGCATCACGTCTTAATAATCTCGGGATAAGAGTTGTTCTTGACTTTGTCACTAATCAGGTAGCCCTTGATTCTCCTTATCTTATTTATCCTGGTATAGGAATACTTTTTAGTAAGAGTTCTTACACTAATATGGTGAAACATTTATTGCCTCGATTAGATCTTACTAAGGCTGAAATGGATATTATAGATAAATTAGAATGGGAAGATCCCGATGGAAATCTTATTAATGCTGATTGGCCTTTTGTGTATTATCCACACAATAGAAACTTTATAGTTACAAGATCAATACACACTGCTTGGGGTGTTGTTCCTATGTTTAGTTGTGCTCAGGTGAATTTTATGGATAGTAAGGTGCGCAGTTATTTGATAGACCAAATAATAATTAAAAGGATAGGTAACCTTACTAATTGGGGAGGAATAAGGGCTGATTTAGCGCATCTTGTTTTGAGAGATAATTTCGTTTCTATATGGGAAAGGTTTTTTGGGGAAAAGAACATTTTGAAGAGTATGCCAATAGAATTTTGGAGAGAATTAAAGGTTGAACTAGAGAAGAACTATCCTAATTTCCTATTGTTGGGCGAAACATATGAATATTCTACTAACAAACTGGCTCCGTGGGAGGGAAATGCAGGGCAGCTGCAGGATTTTGGGTTCTATACTTATGATATTTCTTTCTATCACAGCTTGGTTAAGGGAGATACAGGACTACTTAGGTGGCAACTATTTATGCATGCTCCTGAAAGTTATTTGAGAAAAGCAATATTTTTCACGGAAAATCACGATGAATATTCGGCTATAGAGGCATTCGGCTCTAAAGAAAAGGCAATGTCTGCTGCTGTTGTTGCTTTATCAACTGGTTACTCTATCCTTATTCCTTTGACGCAAATATACGGCATGTATCTCCCTAGAGATGTGAGACGTGAAATGAAATCTATGGATGCTGGAATTTATCGGTTGAACTATGCGGTATATCGCGATGAGATAAAACAGGAATTTGAAAGGGTATTGCCTTTATTTGCACCTTATGTTGACTGTAGACCTTATAGTTTAAAGCTGTCTTATCCGAGTGAGAATAATTTGGGTGGATTAATTGCTACAATTCGCTATATAGGGCAGGATCGCCATCTTGTTACGATTGTAAACTATGGAACTTCCCATCAAAAAGTGAGTTTTTGCTTTAATAAAATGTATGGTTATTATCCTAATATGAATTCATTGGTTATAAATAAGAATCTTTATTTGGAAATGCTGCTTACATCTTTCAATAGAGAGGTGGGAATTTCTTTGACGAATTCAGACATAGAATTAATTTTGCCGCCATATGGGTATGTTGTCTTGCGATTGGTTGCAGCCTCTGCATTAGTAAGCCGATGGTTAGGCGATATCGTATGGACGCCTTTGGATATTGTTTTATGCAAAATGAAGTTGCAATCGCTGATTTCTTATCGAGGAAAGGGTGTTTTTTATTTCAATACAAAATACTTTGAAAAAATACTCAAAAAGGCGTCAAGGAGCCTAGGAGATATTGATCTCCTCCTATATGGTAGTGCCTCTTATTTGGCTAGAGAAGGATATGTCCCAGTGTTTATGTTTAGAGATGGTAGAAGATTATTGGGGGATATAGATATTTTTGTGGATGCACCTGTATATGGGATACCTGTAGACGTATTGGTGCGGCATATTTCTATTTATCTCCCTATAAATATTGGGATAAAGTTTTCTGCTGGAGAAATAGTCCTAGGGCGAAGAAGTAGGTTCGGTTTCCAGGGGTTGTTGCCTGTTCAGTTTCACTTTGAACCTTATAACCCTATAAACCAGCCGCTCAATATTATTCTAAGACAATGTCTATCTACAATATCTCATCCATCTTATTTGAAATTGGATTACGGATTTAAGCAACTAAAGCGTTCTGTTTTATTGTTAAGATATTTCAATGAAAATGAACTTGCCGAAGAACTTGTTGGGATGCTTCATAAATCTCTTTATCCTGATGCATACCTTATGAATCGTATTGTTACCAAATTGAGTGAATATCTAGATGCATCTAAGGGCACTCCTGGTGAGAGTTCTAGCGCTATTAGACGGGATAAAGATTTACTTTTGTTCCAGAAAAAAGACATTATGCCAGAGGAATTATCTATTTGTGTCCTTCCCATTATTAAGTATCTAGTTAAAAACAATGATTATGATTATATAGTCTCTATGTCTAATGGAGCAGACCCGATTACATATGAGATAAAATATATCCATAATATCCTTATAAGGAGGGGAGTTATTCGCTCTGATAATTCTTTGCCTTTTGTTTTGAATGTTATTTTGGGAAGGATGATGTGTCCTCCTGGTACGCTTTTATCTTGGTTGACTATACGAGAAAGAAACGAACTTGTTAAATTTAACGATGATATTCGCAATGAGATTAATAGAATATTGGTTTCAATGAATCAAAAGGAGACCATTAATAATTTTGATGATTTATTCCGTATCTTTTCAACAATACAAAATGGGTTAAATGGTTTCAGGAAATTTTTATTGACGTTTGCATCTATGTTTCCTGCTACTAGGAAAGAGTTGCTCTTATTTTTGAGACATCCTTTTATGGATCTAAGGGAGGTAGGATATGGAAATTACCATAAAAAGTATGTTGATGAAATAATAAATCCATATATGATTCCCTTAATACGACTCCTTATGAAGGGTACATATGCTTACAGGCACTTATGTGGGCGAAAGGTATTTTTAGTAGATGAACTCATAGATACCGGGGATACCATTAGAAGGATGGATAGCGTCCTGAGGTCCTTGGATGCCGGCTATTTTGATATAGGGTTGCTTACTGATTTTACTCATTCAGCTCATAGCTATTCTAATCCTATAGGTATTAAGGAGATTGAAAAAGAAGGATTCAAGGTTGCCTGCGTTGGGCGTTTAGATTCAGGTATGTGGAGTATATTTAATAGGGATGTTGGCCCACACTATGATGCTCAGTTCCCAGAGACTTTTGAAGATGGTTATGCTATGTTTAATTCCATATTTGGCAGGATAATAAGAAGAGAGATAAAGAAATTATACAGGATTGATAGGCGTTTTATAGACAATGAATTACTGTTTTCTACAGCTCTAAGGAGGGTTCTATTTAAAAATAGGTTGATGTTCAAATATCCCCTCCCATGGAAGACATATGTGAAGGCTATAGATAAAAATTTCTATGCTGTATTAGATGGCTATATTAAATCTTTGTTAAGTTTTAAATGTACATGGATGCTTTCTGAAAAAGAATTTAAGGTATATGTTGTATCGCCTTTAAAATTTTGCAATTCATATACAAAACAGGTAGCTCATGGAAGGAATTTTCTATTCGGAAAGTGTTATGATTTGTTTGAAAGAATGTGGCAAACGCCTTACTATGAACACGACGATATATTGAAGATACAATATGAATTCTGGAAACGCTTGAAGGCTAGCTCGTCGATTGCAGTCAATGGCCGGGACGTTCGGTTTGTTGGTAAAGGTGGGGAGACGAAGGACCCGTGGGGGAATAATCCCGGCCTTATTGACTGTGATTCACCTGAAATAAAGAGATATAGAGATGGAATGCATAGTTTGAAGGCACCTATAACTGCATGGGAAGGGCTTAAGTTGCGACTGATTAAAAAGCATAGAGATGTTTACGATACTCTTTCATCCCTTAAATCTTATGAAGAACTTTGTAGTCTTATATCAGAACTCTTTGCTGTAGTTGATGAATATGCTCACAAAGGAATACTAGGTGTCCCACCAGATATAGGCTTATCTGTGATAAGGAAGAATTTTGATTCAATTAAATCTGCTATGCTTGAATTTGTTTCTTTCGTAAATAAGTATGAAATAAGACCCGAGGCCCGTAATACTGTAGAGGGAATGATAACGGCTGTTGATTCTATACTTAGAGTAAGTGAGGATATGTTATTCTGGAGCGGGAATTCTCTTTTCCCCGAAAATATTTATGATTTTCTAATTTCTATTATTAAGCCCATTTCCTTGGTTAACAAAGATATTACCTTCAAGCTAGTAGTGTCGCGCGGCCTCCGAAATAAGGAAGTATGGATTTATCGTTCCCTCGTACGGATTAGATTAGAAGAATTGTTGAGGAATGCAGTAAAGTATAGTGGGTCAAATAAGATAAAAGTATATGCTTATGAGGCAGACGGAGAGCTCGTATTGGGAGTTAAGGATTATGGAATTGGATTTTCTAGGACAAGGGATATATTAAATCGAAAGCTGGTTTCCCTTGGAATAGGAGATATCCCTCTAGAAGAAGCAATATTTATCGAGGGGCTTACTTGCGCAGCTAATAAAGAGCTAGGTACAGGTAGAGGATTATATGATTTGAAACGAAGTATAGAATCGGTCGGTGGAGAGGTGGTATTGTTATTAAATCGTGGGCCTGGTTTTGATTTCAG
>WGAY01000040.1 GCA_015494585.1 Candidatus Omnitrophota bacterium
AGGATTGTTTATAAGGGATATCTAGATCCATAAGGATTGTCTCCATTAACTGCTTTGGCGAGAGGAAAGTATTGAAAATAAGGATTACATCAAAAGATGAACCCAGTGATTCTATAAATTTTCTCACTACCGTAGTCTTACCTGCCCCCACCTCTCCTGTCAATACAACCATTCCCTTTCGCTGTTTTACCGAATACATAATCCTAGACAGGGCCTCTTCGTGTCCTTCAGAAAAAAAGAATAGAGAAGGATCTGGGGTCAAATTAAATGGATTTCTTTCTAGACCGTAGAATTTTTCGAACATCCTTTTCCAGTTCCTCTTCGTTAAACCTAGACAACTCTCCAATAACTTTACCCATAGGCGTTAGATAATTTTTCGCATCCTGAACACCCTTAAAGGAGGTATCTAAGAGTTCCGACAATATCATCAGGAAAAAGCCAAGTGCCGCACCTAATACAATCCCAAATACCGTATATTTTATTCGATTAGGCCTCACGGGCTTTGTGGGCACCCTTGGGGGATCCAATACCCTGAACTTCAATCCCTGTTTCGAAGACTCAAGGCTCTGGGTAATCTTGGCCGTCTCCAACCGTTTCTTTAGCATCGCATATATCTCTTCATTAATCCTTTTGTCCTTTTCTATGGCATCTGCCTCATCATCTAGATTATCAGCGGATGATTTTATCTTATCGTATTCCACCATCAGATCCCTATAAACCCTTTTTTCCTGTTCAGTCCTCGGAGTGGTAGAAGATATCTGCTTAATATTCTCCTCTTCTTTTTTTAATTCCTCTTCTAGTTTTGCTATCTTATTCCTTAATTCTATAACCAGGGGATGCTTCTCCGTAGAATCAATCAACAAGTCTTGCAGCTTCTTTTTATATTTCTTCAACTCATCCTGTTTTATCCTATATCTGTAGAGGGCAATCTGATTTTTAATAAACTCTATAGCAGTGCTCGTCTCCTTGCCCTGGGACTCCAGATTCTGGGATATAAAATTATCCGCTATAATCTTAACTACATCCCTTACCATAACCGGATCCTTCCCCCTAAAGGAGATTCGCACTACGTTGCCGCCTTTAGGCATTGAAACGTAAATATCCTTTCTAAATTCCCTCACCAGATCTTCTAGGTCCTCTTGGGTATAGATACGTTTATCCAATCCAAGTTCCTTTATGAGATTAACCATACTATTCCAGGACAATATCTGCTCCTTAGTAGTAGGCAGACGATTGTGTACACTACTGGAAACTGCCAAGCCACTTATAAGCGGATTCATGAGCTTTTGTTCTTCAACCAGGATAAGCGTTGAGGCAACATATTCTTTGGGGATAAAACCACTTCCTATAAACGCCCCGAGCCCAACAATAAACATCGGGACTATAATAAGCCACTTCCTTCGCCATAACAGGTTCAGGTAGGCAAATATATTAAGTCCATGTGTTATCTCCATAACCACTCCTTATACTATCATATCTCAATTATTCTAACACATCTTATTGTAAAACAAAAACATAAAATTTTTAATAAAAATTTTATAAAAAATAGCGCCACTAAATGGAATTAATATATCGCTCAATAAATCCCCTTATTTATTATAGAAATTGCTTATTCAAAAGGTAACCCCCAAAGTTTTATAAAACCTTCAGCTGCCTTATGGTCGAATTTATCCGTACTATCGTAGGTAGCAAGTCTCTTTTTATAGCGAGAAAATCTCGACTTACGTCCCACGACCTTCACCCATCCCGGACCTATCTTTAGTCTCACCAGGCCCGAGACGGTCTTCTGCGTCTCACTCACAAATGCAGACATAGCCTTTCGCAGGGGAGAAAACCAGAGACCAAAATAAACCAGCTGGGCAAATCTATTGCTAATCAGGGTCTTAAAGTGCAGGGTATCTCTATCCAGGACTAACATCTCAAGTTCTTTGTGCGCAGTATACAATATCTCCGCAGCCGGGGCCTCATAGATCTCGCGCGATTTTATCCCCACTAACCTGTCTTCCACCATATCTATCCTGCCAATCCCATACTTACCACCCAATTTATTCAGGTAACGAATCAGTTCTTCTGCCTTCATCCTTTTGCCGTTAATCTTTATAGGCACCCCTTCTTTAAATTCGATATCCAGATAGACAGGTTTGGCCTTTAGCTGAGAAGGGTCTGTGGTTATCTGATAGGCATCGGCAGGGGGTTCTACGAATGGATCCTCCAGGACCCCACATTCTATGCTCACACCCCAGAGATTCTCATCTATACTATATACCTTCTTCTTACTTACATCTATAGGGATCCGGTTGAGGCGGCAGTATTCTATCTCCTCTTCTCGAGAACCGAATTCCCACTCCCTTACTGGGGCAATAATCTTCAACCCAGGATTAAGCATCCTAACCGCTAGTTCTATCCTGACCTGATCATTTCCCTTTCCTGTACATCCATGGGCAACTGCTGAGGCACCTTCTTCTTTGGCTAGCAAGGCAAGGTATTTTCCTATAAGCGGACGTCCAAGCGCCGTAGCCAGATAATATTTGCCTTCGTAAACCGCACCAGCCTGAAGGGTAGGCCATATTATCTCTTCTATAAACTCCTTACGTAGATTTTTTACATAAAGTTTACTAGCCCCAGCGGCCCTTGCACGTTTTCGTGCAGTTGCCACATCCATCTCCTGCCCCAGATCAGCCATAAAACAGATAACGTCCCATCCCCTATCCTTTAACCATCTAACACAACAAGAAGTATCCAACCCTCCTGAATAGGCCAGAATAACCTTTTTAGTTCCCATTGATAAACCTCCAATTCAGTCTTTTAAACCACATCCTTATATGCTTGAATTAAAGATTTTACATCAATAATCCATTAAATCCAAATCATTAAGCTCTGGGAGATTTCCATTGATAATCGCATTAGCAATGTTCCTGTAATCCTCTCTTCGAAACTCTAACTTGGAATCCATAAAACCCTTCATAAATGCCCTGGCATCGGTTATATCATTCATAAGAAAGTAACTAAGGCCCCTATTATACAGGCTGGCATCCAGCCTTTTGAAATACCTGCCTACCACAGACTCCCACTTAATAACTCCAGCATAGTCTCCCGCATCAAAGAGATGCTTTTCGTGTTTCCTGGCAAGATAGAGCACGGGTATCTGATGGCCTCGCGGTGCAGTCTCTATGGATTTTATATTCTCCAGGTATCCTTCAAATACATCTTCCAGGCTATTCCTGCCCTCTATCCTGACTATCATCCTCCAGAAATCCTTTGAATTCTCATACCATATAGGAAACACCTCTTTTGCCATGTCCAGCACAACCAATGCCTCTGCAAAGTGTTCCATATATATCAAAAAGAGCATAAGATTGTCCTGATAGAATGGCCAGAAAAACCTTTCTTTGAACTCTGAAAATTTAGGTGTATTCCAGTGCAGGGCAGGGAATTTATCCTTCTTCACCAGGACAACCCCAACCGGCCCCCAGAACACCACCTTCCAGTCCTTATTATCCAAAAACCACTTAAGCAGCCTCCAGTGTCTGTAATTTAATAAGGCTACGTCTGCCTTCTCTGATATTTCGGTTGGCTTTATATTCATTTTATCAAATCTCATCTTTAAGAAATTCATATAATCCATAAATGGACTGCCCGCACGGGTATCGATAAAGACCTTAAATCGACCATTTCCTTTTAACATAACATAGGAACCTATTCCATAGGTATTCATCATATTATGCTTGCCCGGAATGTTTTTATTTATAAACTCCATCTCCATAACCGGCACCCATGGTCCATCGCCCACTGTACTGGGGGCATAGGGATTCAGTTTAGCCATATTCAGTATCATCAAAAAGGCAAATATAGAGAATATCTCCAATATATAGATCGATACCTTTTTGGGCATCAGCGATAGGAACTGCCCCCTTGCCAGATATATATAGGTAAAGATAGAAACCGAGGCGTAAAAATGCGCAAATCGCCCAAAGGCAATTGCTGTCTTCAGGAAAAATAGATTTAGAAAAACCAACTCCCAGGGAATCTTTTTGATAGATTTCAGGATAAATCCTGGTGTATTTAGCTCAGAGAGCGATCTACCAGAGAAAAGCCACAAAAATAATAGATAGATATTGACTGCCGAAGCCGTTGCCAGACAAAAAAACTGAGGATTTCTCAGACTTACAAGCATAGGTTTCATCGCCATAATGTGTTTGAGCGCCTCACTTAGTTTATCGCTGCCCCAAAAGAACTTTGACACAGCCGCTTCCACAAAATTAGACTGTAGAAAATGCCAGATATAAAATGGTTTTGGGGATATAAAGACCGCTACTGTGGAGAGAAGGATCACAACAAGCAGATGGCGGTAATATCCCTTTGAACGATTAAACAGAAACTCCAGCACCAGGAGTAAATATAGCGTAAGGTAGCCCAGGGAAACACCGACATGGGAATTAGTCCACAACAATATAATAAAAGGTATCCAGTACAATAAGAATCTTTTATTAAAGATCTTGGCCGCAAAATACAGGGCCATTGTAGAGAAAAAGAATAATACCGTAAACATGTCTGCCTTGAACATTATGCCGACCCTGCTCATTATATAAAAGGTAGCAAGCATCGTAATAAACGAAAAAGAAGGATAGATCCCCAGCTCATAGAAAAATATCGCAAAGACCAAAAACAACATAAATAATAGGAAAATACGAAACGAATATAGAAAGAATAGGCTGTCTCCACCCAGTTTATAGAGCAGATAAAATATCGTCTGAGGGATCCAGGCCACATAGAGGCTATAGTGGCTGCCTGCCCACCTGAACTTGTCCTCATCCAATAGAAGCGACTTATGGGTTACTATCTCCCTGCCATAGGCAATATGAAAATAGACATCACCATCCAGTGTGGTCTCGATATAACGCATAAACACTAGCATCATCAAAAAAACGGCAAAGGCAATTAACCCATAAACATATATCCTCTTACTAACAAAATCCCAATCCACTCTCCTTAGCAGCCCTCTAAAATTAATCGTCTTGAACATCATTCTATCCTCCTAAACTTTATCCCATACTTATTCAATCGCTCTATTGTATAATCCAGGGAACCTGGCCTAGACAATACCAAAACCTTATACAACCCCATCTGCTTATCGAATCTTATCTCTGTACGAAATCCTCTACCATATAGACGCACCTCAAACTTGTGGGCGTTTGCCTCTGATCTAAAAGCCCCCACCTGAAGGAAGAGCCAATTATCATCCTGTTTAGTTTGTCTATAAAAATGGTTAGGATTGGAAGATACAAGGCAACTCTTCAAAAAGGTCCTTTCTGTATCGGACAAACCATATTCCTTCACCAGTATATCGAATATATCGCCTGCCCTGCGTTTGTAATTAAGTTCTCTATAAGCAATACAGAGGTACACATATACCTCCTTAGGTGGTCTTTTCTCCCTAAATGAAGCAAGCAAGCCTTCACCCAGCTTTACAGCCTGAGAATAATCCCCTTCTAAGATGGATATCTGCACCTCATCTATTTTATCCCTAGCAACAGCAGTTGCCGGCCATAGGAAGATAGCCAAAATAATAGCGAGATAAAATAATAAATATCTTTTCAAGACATAACCTCTCCAGTTATCTCATCCATTATATCCTTCATCGTTATAATACCTATAGGAGAAAAGTCATCTCCATAGACAACTATCATACTCGCCCTCACAGACTGCATCTGATAAAAGACCTGCCCTACAGGTGCCTCGGCATATATATACAACATCGGCCTGAGGTAATTATGCCAGTTTTCCTCCACATTCATAAAAAGCAAATCCAGAATATGTACAAAGCCTATTATCTTTCCACTCTCTTTGACAGGAAAACGAGAAAACCCTGTCTGTCTACCCAAGTGCAAGATATCTGCCCTGCTCCAGCTGCTGTCTACAGATGCAACCTTATCCATCGGAGTTATTATATCCCTTGCCTTTTTAGACGAGAAATCAAATATCCTTTTTATAAGTGTCCTCTCTTCTCTGGGTAAGTGGGCAGCCGTGCTTCCTTGATATAGGAGCATACGCAGTTCCTCTCTGGTAACAAAGACCTTTTTATCGACATCACCCCCATCAGAGACCCCAAGAGCTTTAAATAAAAACTTTATCATTCGATTAAATAGAACAGAAATAGGATAAAACAACCGTTCAAAGACCATAAAGACAGGCAGGCATATCCCAACCATCCTTTCATTATAATACCTGCAAAATATTTTTGGTCCGGACTCACCAAATAACAGAAGAATTACCGTAAAGACAAGCGTAATAACGGCCTCGTTGTATATATGGAAGCGGTTATTCACAAATACAGTAAACAGCGAAGAGGCAGAGACAACTGCAAGGTCATTGCCTATTAAAGTAGTACTTAAGAACAAATTCCAATTTGACCGTAGAGTCTTTATCCTCTTTGCTAGAGTGGGATTTTTCCTGCCTATCACCTCTATCTTAAGAGGAGAAAGAGAAACAAAACCCGTCTCCATGCCTGAAAAGAATGCTGACATTAATATAAAGAAACAGATCCAGAAAAACATATATCCACCCAAAATGGACTAACTTGGCCGCAATAATATCTTCTCAATCCTATTGCCCTTGACCTTATCGACCTCCCAAACCCAATTTTTATACAGAAACCTCTCTCCTCCTTTGGGGACATAGCCAAGTTTATGCATAACAAAGCCAGCCACCGTATCCACATCCTCCACATCAAAATCTATGTTTAATTCCTCAGAAAGGTCTCTTAAGCTCATCATACCTGAGACAATAAAGGCCCCATCCGAACGCCTGATTATATCTACTGGTTCCCTGTCGAATTCATCCTTTATATTTCCTACCAACTCCTCTACGACATCTTCAAGTGTAACGATACCCGCCGTACCTCCATACTCGTCTACCACAACAGCTAAATCCTCATCAAACTCCTTAAAGTCATGCAAAAGTCTATCTAGACTCTTGGTCTCAGGTATCATAATCGCCTTTCGCATAAACGATCGCCAATCCTTTTCCACATGAAGAAGCACCTCTTTCAGACGTATATAACCAAGGACATAGTCAATGCTTCCCTTATATACAATCAGCCTGGAATACCGCGCCTTTTGTGAAACCCTCTTTATCTCCTCTAGAGAAGAAAGAACATCGATTCCGACTATATCGACCCTGGGCGTCATTATCTCATCCACTGTCCGCACATCCAGATCCATTGCCTCTTCCAGCATATCACGCTCTGCCTCTGCCAGTACCCCATCTCTCTCCCCCAGATCCAACAGGGCCTCAACCTCATCTTCAGATAACGCCAGATCAAGCCTCTTGGTATCAGCACCAAAGGCAGAAAACACTGTTTCAAGCACCCTCTCAAACCACACAGAGACCGGGCGAAGTAACTTCTCAAACAAAGAAAGCATCCCTATCCCGTAATATGAGAAAGATTCATTCCAGGTTATAGCAAGTACCTTAGGGGTAAATTCAGCAAAAATCAACAAAAGCAGTGTCCCAAGGATAACAGACAACAACAGCCCTTGAGGACCAAATAGGTCAATAAACACACTGGCCCAGACAACAGAAAATGCAACATTTACAAGGGTATTGCCAGTAATGATAATATTCACTGTTGAATTCGGATTTTTTAAAAACAAAGAAAGCCTATCGGCGCGTCTCGGGTTTTTAGCCCTTATTCGTTCCAGATTTACAGGTGAAAGCGAAAACAACGCCGTTTCTATTCCCGAGAAAAAGGCAGACAATAAAAAGAGGACAAAGATTACCAGTCCATGCCCAACCAGATACATAGAAGGCCTAATCCCCTAAACAGGTCCCTATCATCCTGGCGGCTGTTATCATCTCGCAATCCGACGGCACTGTCCTAACCTTGCCACCTACCTTGCTCAACTCTATCGTATTCATATGGCCTGAACGCAGACATACCATCTTTCCGAACTGGCCTTTCATAACCAACTCCAACGCAGCTATCCCAAAACGTGTCGCCAGAATCCTATCGAATGGGGTAGGCGTTCCGCCCCTCTGGATATGCCCCAGTATAGTAACCCTGGTCTCAAGCCCAGTCTTTTCTTCTATGTCCCGACCTATCTTATTTCCAATACCTCCAAGGCGCAGCGGATCCGGGCTATCCTTTACCACCTCTCTTACGACCAGATCTCCCCCTTTTGGTTTGGCTCCCTCTGCCACGACTACAATACTGAATCTCTTCCCCTTTCTATTCCTTTCCTTTACCTTTGCACACACTACATTTATGTCGTAGGGGATTTCAGGAATAAGGATAATATCGCCTCCCCCGGCAAGCCCTGCAGAAAGGGCAATCCAACCGGCATATCTACCCATAACCTCCAACACCATTACCCTATGGTGAGATTGTGCAGTGGTATGCAGCCTATCGACCGCCTCTGTAGCCACAGACACAGCAGAATCAAAGCCAAACGTTACATCCGTACCAACCAGGTCATTATCGATAGTCTTGGGGACACCAACGATATTCAGTCCCTTCTTTACCAGTTTGCTTGCTACCGTCTGAGTACCATCTCCACCTATACAGATCAAGGCATCTAATTTTAACCTCTTATAAGTCTTTACAACATCTCCAGATAGATCCTTATATTTTACTTCTCCAGTCTTGGGATCCCTGATGGGTTGACGGAAGGGATTATCTTTATTCGATGTCCCGAGGATAGTACCACCCTCCACAAGGATTCCAGAGACATCGTGGGAGTCCAGTCTCTTCCACTTGTTATACATCAAACCCGAATAGCCATCCTTAAAACCGATTACCTCTATCCCAACTTCCAAAGCAGGCTTAACCACTGCACGGATAACCGCATTCAGCCCAGGACAATCACCGCCAGCTGTAAGTATACCAATACGTTTTATTTTGCGTGCCCTCTTAGTAATCCTCTTTGCCATTTCAGCCCCCCTTAATACATTAAATCTCGTACCACCTTTCAATTTATTCTAAAACACAAAAAAAGAGTTATCAAATAAAAACCACAGACAGAGACGGAGATAAAATTAATAGTCTACCCAGACATACTGATGCGTATCACCCACAGGAATTTCTACCTTTGCCCGCCTCTGAAGTATATTCACCTCAACTACCTTTCCCCTACCATGTTCTGTGGAGACCTCCTGGCCCTGTCTTGGTAGCCCCTTCATTGCCTGACGATAGACATCCCATTCATATCCTAGACAACACATAAGCCTACCGCATATCCCAGAAATCTTATTGGGATTCAGGGACAGATTTTGATCTTTGGCCATTTTTATAGACATAGACTTAAATTCCTTCAAATAAAGAGAACAACAAACCTCTCTACCGCAAACCCCCAGGGCCCCCAACATCCGCGCACCATCTCTAACACCTATCTGTCTCATCTCTATCCGCGTCTTAAAGGTATGTGCCAAGTCCTTTACCAATTGTCGAAAATCCACCCTGTCATCTGCAACAAAATAGACTATCAACTTACCCTCATCAAACGTGTATTCTGCAGAAATCAGATTCATTGGCAGGTTATGGTACTCCACCTTATCCCTGATAATGCGCATCACCTCAGATATTCGCTTTTTCGCCTCCAATATCTTATCCACATCCTCTTTTGATGCCCTTCTGATAATATCAACCACTGTCTTGACCCTGGAATCCTCATCTAAAAAAAACGAAGAAATGACCTCACCCCAATCAAGGCCCTTTTCGCTCCTCAGAATGACGATATCCTTCGTAGATATTTCCTCCTCTGAACTGCGCTTTGCATAGACCATCGGCCCGTGTTCTCTTAACCTTACCTGAAAAAAGATCTCCTCATTCATAACCTCACCAGCCTAATTAAACTTGCCATCTCTGCCTCATAGAGAGACAAATTCAAGACATCACCGTAAGCAGCCATATCAAAAAACCTCTCTGCTGCCAAGATCCACTGATCCAAATTAGACCAACCCCTATCAGAGACTACATTATATCCTAGATCCTTGAGTTTTAACAGGCAAACCAACACATCATGTAGACAGATAGCCATCTTGCGCAACTCCAGCTGAAGCCTTGACCTGTCCTTTATCATTATTGGTCTGCCCTTTATTTGAGAGAGAGATCTTTCGAAAAGATTGGCCAAAACATCCCTATCTTCTTCAACAAGTGGGGCAACAGAACCTTCATATATCTTATCTTTATCTACAGCCCTGCGAACAGATGCTATCTCATCAGCGGCCAACGGGAAAAACCTTAACACCACACACCTAGACCTAATCGTAGGAAGCAACCTCTCCATATGTGAGCTCACCAATATAAAGACCGTATCACCAGGCGGTTCCTCTAATACCTTTAAAAAGGCGTTTGCTGCCACATCATTCATCGCCTCGGCGTCATCTATAAGCACAAACTTGCGTTTGCCATAATAAGCAGACTTATAGGCAAACTCCTTTATCTGCCTGATATCCTCTACAAGGATTTCCCTCCCGTCCTTCTCAAGCAAGAACACATCTGGATGATTCTGAGATAAAAACAAGCGACAGCTATGACATGTCCCACAACAATCTTGAGTTTCACATAGTTGCTTTAACATCCAAACCTTAGCAGACAGGCGCTTACCCACCGAAGAGGGTCCTATCAATAACAATCCAGAAGGCACCCTATCAAGTGAGGTCAAAAGGTCAAGATAACTATTCTGGATGCGGTGTCCTATAACCTTGCAGAGACTACTTTCCATACATCTTCCATCACTTCTTCCAAAGGACGATTCGAATCGATCAAAACAACCCGTTCAGGGAACAGTTCAGGGAGGTGCCTGAACCCTTTAAGGACCTTTTCTATAAAACTTGCTCCCCTCCTCTCAATCCGGTCCTCCATCCCAATCCTCTCCATCACATTTTCGAGGGAAGAATCCAAGACAATCGTTAACTCCGGGAAGAAGTCACCAAAAAAAAGACGCATTACATCCAGGACCCTTTCATAGCCTAGCCCCATCGCCATTCCCTGATAGACAATCGTCGAATCGATATACCTATCAAACACAATCACATCCCTTTTGTCCATCTGCTTGACAACAATTTCCTCTATCAACTGGGCCCTAGCAGCACAGAACAGAAAAAACTCTGCACCAACAGAAAGCCCTACCCCCTTATCAAAATCCAGCAAAATCCCCCTTATACTGTCTCCCAACAATGTCGAACCAGGTTCATGCAGTACGAGGGCATCTATCCCCCCTTTTTGCATCCTTGCACATAGCATCCTACATATAGAGCTCTTACCTGTACCGTCAGCTCCCTCGATAGAGATAATCATATTCGCATCCACCTCGTACCCTCTGGGGTATCCTCAATCGCAATCCCCTTCTCTCTAAGTATACCTCGAATAGTATCGGCTAAAGCGTAATCCTTATGCCTCCTCAATGCCTGGCGGGTCTCTATTAACAAGTCAACCACATCATCCTCAATCCAGCCATTACCTTTCTCTCCACTAACATCCGGCAATACTCCAAACAGAGACAAAACTTCCTCAGCCGCTTGAAACAACTCCTTAGATCCCTGCCCTTCCTTCAATCTATCCAACGTCTCAGAGACAACATAAAACAGATCTCCAAGGGCCTTTGGAGTATTCAAATCATCGCACAACGCCGAAAACACCCCATTCCTTAGTCTCACCGCCCAGTTATCCAGCTCACAAGAGGAAGAATTTTCTGCCAGCAAACTAAACCACAAAACTAGACGACTATACATCTTAGCCATCTCCTGCATCTTCTCCTCAGAGAAGTCTATTGGGGAACGGTAATGCGTAGATAAAAACCACATCTTCCACCACTGAGCTGGATAACGCTTCAATCCATCAGATATTGTAATGAAATTCCCAAGAGACTTTGACATCTTTTCGCCATTAACCGTTACCATTCCGTGATGCAGCCAGTACCTGGCAAAAGGCCCATTAATAAGCGGCTCGGCCTCAGCTATCTCATTCTCGTGATGGGGAAAGATAAGGTCTCTGCCCCCGCCATGTATATCGAAACCCTGACCAAGTAAATGCGTACTCATAACCGCACACTCAAGGTGCCAACCCGGCCTACCTCTACCCCATGGACTATCCCAGAAAGGCTCATTCTCCTTAGCCGCCTTCCACAGCGCAAAATCAAGTGCATCGCGCTTATCATCCTCTATTTCCTTCCTTACCCCCTTTAGAAGCTCACCTGGCTTCCTATGGGAAAGTCGTCCATACTCAGAAAACGCACGAACAGAATAATAGACATTCCCCTTATCTGTAAAATAGGCATAACCAAGGGCTATCAAACGTTCAATAAACTCTATCATCTTATCAACATAATCAGTTGCCCGTGGCTCGAAGTCTGCCCTAGGCAGACCCAGACCAATAAGGTCCTCATAGTAATAATATACGAATTCATCGGTAAACAACTTAAGCTCCTGATACGAAATCTGCCTATGTCCACTCTTCTGCCAGATACGCCGAATAATCTTGTCATCTATATCCGTAATATTACGCACAAATATTACCTCATAGCCCAACCATTCAAATAGAGACTTAAGGAGAGAAAACACAAACAGACTTCGGGCATGACCTATGTGGCAACGATCATATACAGTAACCCCGCAGGCATACATCCTCACCTTGCCTTTATCCCGCGGCTCAAACCGCTCCTTTTTCCCAGAGAGAGTGTTATACAAGAATAGATCCATAGACAGCTCCCGTTAAAAATAGACAGTATACAACTAATTAAGATACCTCACAACCACCTAAAAGACAAGTAAAACCGAGGAGATATAAGTTCTACTAATAATTCTGGTAATCCTAGTTTATAGGATAATTCCTCCCCAATTCAAAATCTACACTGAAAAATAGATCCTTACCAGAAAAATTGCAGTTTTTACTCTCAAGTAGTAAGACTAAAGTATATATAAGCAGTGGCCATTGCGTCGGTCTCTGCCCAGTGAAATCTATTAAATTTAAATCCAAGGGAACGTGCCACGAATTCCAGTTTATAGGAAGGCAGGCTTAATCTATCCCTGGCAATGACTAGCACGTCTACTACAGGATTCTCCAAGACAGTAAATCCACAGGAGACCAGCTCATTGTTTATAAAACCAATATCAAATGAGACATTGTATCCCGCAATTATTGCACCCTCAACGAACGCCAAAAATTCATCTGCTATCTCACAAAAACTATAGGCCTTTGCAACAATAGCATTATTCAGGCCATGTATTCGTGTCAATTTATAAGGAATGGCCTTTCTTGGCCGTATCAGACGGACAAATCGTCTGATTAACCTACCATCCGGTGCAAACCTCAAGGCCGCCAATTCACAGACAGAATTAGTCTCGGACTTCAAGCCAGTCGTCTCCACATCAATAAAACAGATAGGCCTTACTTGCGCCTCGTCCCTATCCATATCTTTTTTTCTGCCAGAATATCATTACCTTTCAGAGACTGACCTATAGCAACTATCGTATAGGAGTTTGAATTTGTCGTCAGGAACCTAGCCAAATCTAATTCTGACTCTGGGAGAAAATTTACTATCTTGCCTATACCCAGAAACTCATTGCCATAAGGCCTGCCAGACAAAAGGGAATCCGCACTGCCTGAAGAAAACCCCACTGCTAGCAGGGTTGGTTTAAGGGCAGTGTTGAGATTGACCTTGCATTGAAGGTCCTGCTGAGGCGAGAGATGTAGAGAATAGAGCCTGCACTTGCCAAAAGGAGTAGCATTTCTTATTCTCAACTTAAACTCATTGCCTTGTACATAGATCCAATTCAGATCTATATAACCCGAGGAATCCGACCAGATAGGAGTAGAAAACGGCTCCCACTTCCCATCAGAGAAAAAGCTCACCTCAACAGCCTGGTTAGGACCGGCCTCCAGGACCAATCTGTAATATCCCTGGCGAATACCATCACTTCCATCCCAAAACAGTGTACAGACCTCTCCTTGACTAGAACTCTCCAAAAACCCCTTTTGCTCAGACCAACCTGAATGGTGATTGCCAAATGGAAACAGATCCACTCCCCATACAACCAACCTGGACATAATTAAAGATATATCTTCTTTAGAGAGGAACCCCCCTCGGCCATCAGAGACATTAAATAACTCCGCAAAAGAACTAACGGGCCGGTTAGAAAACTTGCCCTCTATCTCAGAGTCGACACTCCCACCCGGTAGATAATCTCCAATATCATCCTCTCCTATCCAGTTATCGAAGTTTCCATTGCCACTATTGTCCTGATTGTCGTAGAGATCCCTCACTAAAAATAAAAATGCTTTAGAAGATGCCAGATCAACTGCATCGACTATACCACCTTCGCTATCCTTCAACATCAATACACCTGAGGAGGGTATCATATCAAGGCCAGCCTCTAGAGGGAAAGAGATATCCAGAGAGACCATATCAGCAGGACTGACATCCTTAAAGACATCCTCAACAGAAATATTATTGTTCATAACACCATCACAGGAATCAAAGGCATCCATAGCTAGTATGCGGCAAGAACCGGCCTCAATAACAGTCCCTTGAGGGATAAAAAGAGGAAACCCCTCTTTATCTTGAATATCGACGGACCAACCACCTACATCAACATCCTCTCCCGTGATATTGCAGATCTCTATGAACTCTGTATCAGGTTCCTGAGAGAGGACAATACCAGAAAACCAACATACCGTGCCGTCGGCCTCGTTATTTTGTATCTTTATCCTCAAGGTACCATCGTAGACAGTAACGGGGAAATCAAGCCAGGTATGGCTATGCATATGTTTCTCAGATGTCCATCCAACATCCACATCCCCAACTACATCTTCCTCGGACCTTCCCAGCACCTGCACATAAAAATTACCCTTAGGCAGGTCAGAAAATTCCCATACCCCCTCTCCTGACTTGCCTGATCCGGCATCAGAATTTTTATACCCACCGCCATCTGCAATCCAGCTGCCCGCTGAAACCAGAGTCGCATCACCAACACTTAGGCTTATCTTAGGATTGGAATAAACGGCACGAATCCTAATCCCTTCTATACCATAGACTGGCCTATCCGATGCATTCCCTCCACTAGAAGGAATTAACTCAATATGAGAGAAATAGGCACGTTTCTCTTGGCTATCTTTGGGGAATCGAATCTCCACGCGCAACAGTCCATCAGAATCTACGTATACGGTTGAACCAGAAAGTGCATTTCCGGAATGCACATCCAACCTAGACACGCCGTTGACCCTCACATCGCCTATATACTGGCCTTCCTGACTCCCATAGATATAGCAATAATATTGACCCGAAGGCACCCCCTTCCATTCCCAGTACTCCCATTCACCAGAGGCCGTACCATTTATAAAAACAGTGCCAAACTGTCTCCAAGAAGGGGCATTCTCGCTCCTATAGGCCTTATATACATAGGATTTAGCAAACAGAGAAGAACGCCGAAAGTCTTTATCGCAAAAATCCCTTATATTAGCTGCCTTCTGCCAGGCAGAAGAGACCCCTGCTTTCAACAACTCTCCTGCCATGTCAATTGTTGAGAGATAATTTAGGTTCACCTTGGGCATACCGTTTGCATCTAGATCCGATCCACCTGAAGATGCAGTAAAATAACGCATCAGGGTCTGGGAATCCTGCGGCGAAATTCGAGGGACAAACTGATTTATCATATCTATGGTAGACAATGCCCTATCATCTCCCCGCAAAAAAGGGTAAGAAAATTCCCCTACTTCGTCAACGCCCTCCCTCAATTCGTCCACCATACCATCCTTGTTATTGTCTATTCCGTCGTGCTCAAAAACAAAGTTATTGCCATTGTCATCTTTATATGCCTGTCCCCATCCACCATCATCGCCTTTTAAGAAATCCAATATCTTCCCTGTAAGGCCACTATAACGAGTTGACAGTTTTCTACTAGAAATCAGATAAGAAAATGCTCGAGAACTATCAAAGATAGGACAATTAAGGTTCAGCTTCCCTGAGTTATCCTCCACCAACACAGCGGCACGTACATTATCGTCCAAGTAAATCCACTTTGCATCCTTTACCCCATCTCCGTCGACATCTACACTGGAACCAGCAAAATCCCTGATAAAGGTATCGTCTATGCCATCCACGCCCAGATTTGAATCAGACTTGAGCAAGGCCATAGCATAGTTAGCTGCAGATTCAGCAGCGTATCTGGCCTTAATAGTATGCATAAATATGCGCGCAGACCTGGCTTCAAACTGCATACCAAACAGGTATGCCAGGGCCATCAACAGGCCTATACTGACTATAGAGATAACAACGACAACAGCAATTCCATCGCGACTCCGAAATAAACGCCTTAACCTGTTGTACGGAAGAGCGCCCAATCTCCCTCCTGCATTTTATAATCCTTGCCCTCAAGCCTGAGCCTTCCTGCCTGCCTGACTGCAGAAAGCGAGCCCATCTCCACTAGGACATCATAGGGAACTATCTCTGCCCGCACAAATCCCCTTGCAATGTCGCTGTGGATAATTCCAGCACATTCAACCGCGGTCTGGCCAATTCTAAACATCCAGGCATGGGAATCCTTTGTCCCAGCAGTAAAAAATATTGCCCGTCCAAATTTATGCCACCAGAACTCAGGTAAAGAGGTTATATCCGCATCCTCTTCTAAAAATAGAGAAGGCCTCGTCGTATAAAGTGGATATTCTTTCAAGCGATTTAACCCGGCTTCATCTATCTGTCCTTCCTCAAAGGCCTCGTATAAAAACTTCTCACCTTCTAGAACAGACATAGCCTTCTGAAAGAGCGCCTGGTCAGCACCAGCTCCATTAGAGAGCTTTCTATCGATAAAGTCCATATCCTCTACTATAATATCAAACTTGGCTGCATTCGAACAAATAATCCCCTCACAGTCCTTCATCCTATCCTTGCCCAAAAGGAACACACTCGCAGGAACAATCTCTTTCGACTTAAACATCTGCTGCAGGACCTTCAACCTCTTATCCGGTATCTTGACCTTATTATTCGGGAAATTCGCCAAACCGATTACCGCTATATTCATCGTTCATCGCTCTCCTCAAACTTTAATCTAACTCCACAAACCTCTTCTTGCCAATCCTCATAATCCCCTTCAGTCCGGGCTCCAATGTAAAGAATGGGTCAGATATCCGCTCCCCGTTTAACTGCACCCCACCCTGCTGTATCAATCTCCTGGCCTCGTTCTTGCTAGGAACCAATTTGTTGCCCACTAGAAAATCAATCAGTTTTACAGATTCGTTAAGTTTAATCTTTGGCGCATCGTCGGGATTCTGCCCCTTCGAAAAAACCCTTTCAAACGACTCTTTTTCCTTCTCCGCCTCTTCTTCGGAATAAAACCTGGCAACCATTTCCCTTGCCAAGAGCATCTTGGCCTCCTTGGGATGCATCTGCCTAACCTCATTCAGGTCGTAATCAGTCAACAGCTCATAATACCTGTACATCAAATCATCGGATATAGACATTATTTTTCCAAATATCTCTTTTGGCGACTCTGTAATCCCCACATAATTGCCCAGAGACTTGGACATCTTATTTACCCCGTCCAGCCCCTCCAATAAAGGCATGGTCAATATAACCTGAGGTCTCTGACCAAATGCCTCCTGCAAGGCCCTACCCACCAGCAGATTAAACTTCTGATCCGTCCCTCCTATCTCAACATCTGCCTCAACCATTACCGAATCATATCCCTGTATCAACGGATAGAGCAATTCCAATATCGTGATAGGCAGACCAGAGGAAAATCGCTTTGAAAAATCATCACGCTCAAGCAGGCGTGCCACTGTATAATTAATCGCTATCTTAGAGAAATCAGAAAGGCTCATCCCTTCATACCAGGAACTATTAAAGACCACCTCTGTCTTATTCGGATCCAGTATCTTAAAGGCCTGTTCAGTATATGTTCTAGCATTTTCCTCTATTTTATCTTTAGATAACGGCTTGCGTAACTCATTCCTTCCAGTTGGGTCGCCTATCCTAGCCGTAAAATCTCCGATAAGAAATATCACTTTATGCCCAAGATCTTGAAATTGCCTAAGCTTATACAACAAGACCGTATGCCCCAAATGTATATCCGGTGCAGTCGGATCAAAACCAGCCTTTATACGCAAAATACGGCCTTCTTTTAATCTCTCAATAAGTTCTTTTTCGGGGATAATCTCTACTGCCCCGCGCCTTATTAATTTCAACTGATCATCCACCGATTTCACTCTTTGCCCCCTGCACTGCAGCTACCTTTATCCCAAACCTATCCGCAGATCGCAAGAACCTAGCCCTATCCAAGATAATCGTCCTGCCAGCCTCAATCGCCAACACAGTCGCCCTGGCCATCAGCATAACCTTAAGCGTATTGATCCCAACCACAGGCACATCAAAGCGCAAATCTTGATACGGCTTGCTCATCTTAACAACCACAGCACCCGATGCCAAGGCCCCACCTCGCATAATACAGCGATTCGTACCTTCAAATGCCTCAACCGCCAGGACAGTCCTGTCCTTGACCACAACGGTCTGACCTATATCTAGCTGCCCCATCTGTTTGGCTATATCCCTACCAAAATATATATCCATCCACTCATCCTCCTGAGGAGACAGAGCCGAAAGCGTACCAACCCTTGGTATATACTCATCCATAAAAGAGGTTGACGAAATAAATTCAACCCCTTCCTGCTCTATCCTATTGATTATAGCCGTAAAGACCGTATCAGCGCGCCGATCCTTTATCTTCTCGAGAAGCTCCTTTATCTCAACATCGAGAAATATCCTGGGATCAAATATCGTAAAGGGATTTATTTGACCCGCCATTACCATTTGCCTGAGGTCGTACTTCCGAATAGCAGACAAAAGCCGCGAAAACTCCCTCACCTCAAACCACAGCAATTCATCCACATATCTCCTTATAGATGATGAGGTATTACCCCTTATGGCAAAACAGATTATCTTTATACCCCTACGCCTGGCAGACTCAGCCCAGAGGATAGGGAACCGACCACTGCCCGCAATCAATCCAATACGCTTTTGCTCCGACATATGCCGCGTGTAGAAGTGGTTATAAAGTCCAGGATCATCTGGACATACTTATTATCAGGAAAGGCCTCAAGGACAAGTTCTCTTGCCCTTTCTCTCGTATGGCCTGACATAAACAATATATCAAAACTACGGTGGATTATACGTATATCCTCAGAGGAAAAACCTGCCCTTCTAAGTCCAACCTTGTTTATAGAAAAGATCCTTGCCGGATGTCCATCGACCATAGCAAAGGGCGGTACATCTTGCACAACCTTAGAACATCCTCCCAGGATTGCAAAATTACCTATCTTAACGAACTGATGTATCGCAGTAAGTCCCCCAATAACCACATTATCACCCACCTCAACATGTCCTGCCAGAGTCCCCACATTTGCTATAATGCAATTATTCCCTACCCTGCAATCATGGGCAATATGCACATAGGCCATAAGCAAGTTACCATCTCCTATAACGGTCTTTCCGGTAGCAGTGGTGCCGGGATTTATCATAACATATTCGCGGATAGTATTATCCTTGCCTATAATCAGATAGGTCTCTTCACCTGAAAATTTTAGATCCTGAGGAATGTTGCCAATGGCTGCACCTGTAAATATCTTTGTCCCTTCCCCTATCTCAGTGCGGCCGCTAATATGTACATGAGGGCCAAGTTTAACCCGGTCTTTCAAGACCACAAAATCATCAATAACCGCATACGGACCTATCTCTACATCGACTCCTATATAGGCCCTCTCTGAAACAATTGCTGTCGGATGAATTTGTGTGCCCATTCCCTACGCTAATCGACAATAGCGAACATAAGTTCTGCCTCTGCAACCACATTGTCATCGACGCGAGCATACCCTTGGATCTGCCCAGTTCTGGAACGAATACGAGTAACCACGACTTCCATCTCAAGGGTATCACCTGGTAAGACCGGCCGTCTAAACTTTACATTATTTATACCCATAAAATAGGCTAGCTTCCCTTTATGCCTTGGATTGGACAACATAAGCACGCCTGCTACCTGGGCCATAGCCTCTATTATAAGCACACCTGGCATTACTGGCCTTCCAGGGAAATGCCCTACAAAGAAGTATTCGTTCATTGTAACGCTCTTAACGCCTACTGCGCGCTTGCCTTCCTCCATCTCAACAATCCTGTCCACCAATAGAAAAGGATACCTATGAGGCAATATCTTCATTATATCCGTTACCTCCAGGACATCCAGTCCCCTAGGGTCAAAATCCGTCACCGACTTCAAGGCCGCCTGCTCGGCCCTTTCCTTCTGACGGAATATCTTCTCTACTAGTTTTATATTCACATAGTGGCCGCTCTTTATTGCGATTATATGGGCCTTAAGCCCTGTGCCCAGGAGAGAGATATCCCCTATCAAGTCCAATATCTTGTGCCTGACAAACTCATTCTCAAAGCGCAGTTTATTCTCTTTAATACCAGTCTGGCTGATAACCAGGGTATTGGTATAGTCTGCACCCTTGCCAAGCCCCATCTTGCGAAGTTCCTCTGCCTCCTTTTCCAGACAAAACGTCCTGCCAGGGGCAATCTCCTCAACGAACGTCTCAGGAGTCAGCTCTATAGACATATATTGACTACCAACAAAGGTATCAGGATAGGAAAGCGTATAAGAGATCTTAAGTCCATTATAAGGCAGGGCAACAATACTTATACCATTGCCATTATCCACAAACAACGGCTCTTTTAATGCAAACTCCTGACGCCTTGCAGACTGCTCAACCACACCAGCCTTGTTTATAAGGTCAACAAATGCCTGAGTACTACCGTCAAGTCCAGGGACCTCTATCCCCTCCATCTTGACCAGGAGATTATCAATACCAAGGCCATAGACAGCCGACATAAGGTGCTCAATCGTATGGACCTCTATCCCGTCCTTAGAAAGGGCCGTTCTCCTCGGGGCCTTTTGATAATCAAGGACATAATCTATACGGGCCGGAATTTTTACGGATGGATTCACATCCACCCTGACAAAATTTATCCCACTATTCTCTGGAGCTGGTTCAAGCGTAAGCCTTATGCGCTCCCCGCTATGTAGACCAACCCCCTCTATAGAAACCGACTTACTGATAGTGTGTTGATTTGCCATAAATCACTTACCCCTCTTTTTCCCTTCTGAAGATAGTTTCTCTTCCAGTTCTTGGACCCTGCGAATAAGCCGTTCCACGGTCTTTTTCATATCAGGCAGGGAAGGAATAGAGGCAATTATGCGCTTTGTAATGCTTATCGGACGGGCAGGAGAACCCAAGACTACTGTACCTGGTGGAACGGATTTGGTAACACCTGACTGTGCCCCCACAATAGAGCCATCACCAATAGAGATGTGCCCAACCACGCCGGCCTGACCTGCTAGAATAACCCCTTTGCCTATAATCGTACTACCGGAGATTCCAGCCTGAGCAACGATTATGGAATTCTCGCCTATCACTACATTGTGTGCAATCTGCACGAGGTTGTCTATCTTGGTTCCCCTACCTATTATCGTCTTATCAAAACGCGCCCTATCTATAGTAACATTTGCCCCTATCTCCACATCATCTTCAATAACTACCGTACCAATCTGGGGGATTCGATGATGCACTCCCTTCACAGTAGCGAAACCAAATCCATCACTGCCTATTACTGTACCGCTGTGTATGATAACCCTATTCCCAATAGATATTCGCTCGCGTATAGAGACATTGGGATATATAAGGCAATCACTGCCTATTCTGGTATCGTGACCTATGTAAGTGCCGGCATAAATGATAGTATTATCGCCAATCTCAACGCCCTTCTCGATAATTACATAGGCCCCAATAGCAACATTCTTCCCCAAAACGACGTCTTTGCCAATAATCGCCGTCGGATGCACACCCTTAGGATGGTCCACCTCCTGAGGGAACCAGTATTCCACAAGCCTTGCAAAGGCAAGAGATGGATTATCAGTAAGAATAAAAGTCTTACCGATACCCTGGGGGATATTCATATCAGGAGAGGTAATTATCACAGATGCCTGAGTAGACTCCAAAAGTTGAATATATTTTTGATTCGCCAAAAAGGTAACATCTCCTTTCGTTGCCTCTTTGATTCCGGATATCCCGGTAACCGTTACCTCAGGATCTCCGATCACCTTTCCCGAAACTATCTCTGCTATCTCTTCAGCCTTTATTTGGCGAGGCAGGACTTCACTACCGACCATAATAAAACCCCTCAACTGTTAGCAAACTCAATTACTGTTCTATTTCTTTGCCTTCTTATATTCTTCGTTAAGCTTCTTTACCATTATCTCAGTTAGATCACTATCATCTTTAGAGTATAACAACATATCGCCATTCAATATCAGATCATAACCATTTTCCTTAGCATAATTCGTAATTATAGGTTTGATATCCTTCAATATCTCCTGCATATATTTTTCTCTCTCCGTATTTATATTCCTCATACTCTCAACCATATAATTCCGCAACTCCATCTGCTTCTCCCTTAATTCCTTAAGCTTCTTTTCCTTTTCATCTTTGCTTACGACCTCAAGGCTGGCCTGTATCTTTTCTATTTCTTTTTGCAGGGCGTCTTTTTTGGCCTGTATCTTTTGGGCCTTCTCATTTAATTGTTTGTCGTAGTCTATCGTCTTCTGATAGGTATCGAAAACCTTTCTAAGGTAAATCACACCAATCTTTGGGGAATCTTCTCCTGCGAACAAATAAACAGAACTCATTACCATAAACAACACTAAAGATATAGCTATCCTTTTCATCCCGCCTCCTTTTGCTAATTCAACCACAAATTCAATAAATTTAAAGAATAATTTTAACACAAGATTAAGACATTAACCAGCCCCAAAATTATTGGGCCAAATCCTTAAGCTAAAAACCCTGAGATACGCTAAAGTGGAACCTGCCTCGCTTCTTATCAGTACCCGGCTCTTCCTTGAGAGGATAGCCATAATCCAGCTTCATCGGACCTATTGGGGTCTTAATTCTCACCCCCAGACCAACGCTGTAATACAATTCATCTGATAGAAAATCACTCATATCCTGCCACACATTTCCAAAGTCAAAGAACCCTGCCAGCTTCACATACTCCAAGACAGGAACAGTGTATTCTATATTACCAACGAGCATAGACTCCCCTCCAATAGGATCACCCGTATTGGCATCCAGGGGACTTACCTTCCTCTCCCTGTATCCCCTTATCGTATAGGCACCTCCCGCAAAGAACCTTTCGTAAATAGGGACCCAATCAGAATCACCGTAATTGTCCTCAAGCCCAACCCTGACCCTGAAAGATAGAACATTATCCTCACCAATAAAAGGCATATAGTACCTTGCATCCGCAAACAACCTATAGAAGTCCTTATCCCCTGATAGCAGTCCTCCTGCAAGGTCTCCCGACAGACTCAGGTAATACCCTTCTTTGGGCGAGGCGTAATTGTCGCGGTGGTCATTTACCCACTTTACACCCACCATATGGACATTATTTTTACCCTCTTCTTTCTTCAAATCATTGCTAGCAGAGTCAGAAATATCAGTAATGTCTACCTGCTCAAACCTTAGGTTCCCATCAATCCTTGTATATTCTCCCAGCTCCCGTCCAAGTCTTAAGTTAATCCCCTTCCTCTCCTCGTCATAACCATACCCTACATCCGTCTCCCGGTCGTGGGAAGACTTATACAGATCAAATCCAGCCGAGACCGGCCTGTCCATAAGCCATGGCTCGGTAAAGCTGAGAGCATAGTCTTCCTTATCCGATCCCTTCTCGTACATAACACTCAATTTCTGTCCCCCACCTGTAAAGGTAGGCCATCTGGCAATATCGAAATTATTCTGCGAGACTCTAACAAATCCAACGAACTTGTCCACTGTACTGTAGCCGGCACCAAATGAAAATTCACCTGTCTGGGCCTCTTTTACCTTTATAATTAAGTCCTTCCTATCCGGATCCTCTGTATCCTTTATGTCGTAGTTTACTTCTTCAAAATACCCCAGATTCATAAGCCTCTGCAGGCTCCTGCGTAGTTTCTTGCCGTCGAATCTATCCCCTGGATATATCCTAATTTCTCTCCTGATCACCTTATCCTTAGTCTTGACATTGCCTTCGATTATCACCTCATTCACATAGGCTACCTTGCCCTCCTGAACTTGAAACAACAAATCGATAGTTCCAGTACTGGAATCAAGAGAAGGCAGAGGTATTACCTTAGCAAAGATATAACCATCTTCAAAGTATCTATCTCTAATCCTATTCGCTGACTCCTCCACCTTCGATGGATTATACACATCCCCTACCCTTACCTTAACCCTGGAAAGTAGATCCTCTTTCGAAAAGACCTCGTTGCCTTCTATATCGATTGATCCTATTCTGTACTGCTTGCCTTCCTTTATGAATATAGTAATCACCTTCCGCCCTGGCCTTCGCCAATCGGAGATGTCGTAGGAGACATCCACATCCAGAAACCCCTGGTTTATATAAAAGTCCTTTATTCTCTCGACATCCAGGCGCACCCTTTCCTCGTTTAATGCCCCGATGTTAAACAGCCAGGCCTTTTTCGTCTCCATCAATTTCAATATTTTAGAGCGCTTTATGCGGTGATTACCCTTCACAACAATCTTGACCACCCTTTGCCTCTGCCCCTCTTTTATCTCTATGTAGAGATCTCGCTCCCTATCCACAGGTGGACCAAAATGGTAAGAAACCTCCACCGGATAGCCCTTTTCAGAATAGAGCTCTTTTATTGCCTCAATAGCATCCTTCAATTTCCTCTCATCTAAAAATTGACCTCGTTCCAGCTCAAGCTTTTCTAATATCTTCTTCTTAGGGATACGGCGATTGCCTTCCACCACAATCCTGCCAAGGACCGGGCGCTCCTTGACCTTCACCTGTAGCCTTATCCCGTCAGAGATCTCCTCAGGATATATCTGGACATCTGAAAAGTAGCCAGTTGCATAAAGAGACTTTATATCCTTGGCAACCACCTGTTCAGAATACACAGAGCCTATACGCATACGCATACGGTTCAGGATAGATTCATCGCTTATCGTCTCATTACCGCTTATCTTTATCGCGCGTACCACTTTGCCTTCCTGGGCCCAGGCAGCCTCTCCTAAATACAGCGACAGACTCCCTGCCAGAGCAAACAGAACCGCAACCCAAGCAACTATGCCTCTCATATTACCCCCCTTGTATTATTTCTCAAGAAGGAAGCATGAAGGATGGAGGATGAAGCTGAATTTTTTTTAAAATAAAACTCCTTTCTCCTCCATAATCCCTTCTCAATTCATCTTCTCCCATTCAAACCCAACTATATTCCTCTCTTTACTGTCTATCTTTATCCCTATCAGATATATCGGCTTGTTCTGATTTTCGTATTTCTTATAATACTGCCTCTCTTTTATCTGCTTTATCGGGCTTTCTTTTGTGTCTACCTTTATCTCAAAGATGTATATCTTATCCTTCATTATCATCGTCAAGTCCGCCCTGCCGACATTCGTTACATCTTCTGCCCTTATCTCATACCCCAAGCTCTGCAGATAGGCATATATCACAGATGCGTAAAATCCTTCGTATCTCGCCATTTCATTGCCAGTATAATTGTGATACGGTATGCCCGCAAATAAGGTCTCTAATTCCCTCCTCAATCCTTCTATATCTGCCTCATATATCACCTCTTCCAATCTATCCTGTAGATCAGCGCGGTCCCTTCTCCTGCCCTCTACATATTCTAATAATACCTCGCTCAACGCGATCCGCACCTCTTTATTCGGCATTCGCAACAGATATTCATAGCCCCCTCTCCTTCGCTCTATCTTCTCATCTATTGTCAGATACCCTGCCTGAAACAATACCGATTCCGGCTGTATATTATCCACATCAAAGCTGTCCAATATAGTCTTATCTATCCTTAACCCTGATAACTCCGGTATGTAAAAATTGCCCTTATCTATTATGTCTATCAGAAACCTTGGCGTACCACTCGAAAACCAGTAGGTGTCAAATTCGAATCTATTATTATTGATGCCAGCATCTATGAATAACAAAACATCAAACGGATTGTATACCAGATCCCCTAAAAAGTTATACCCATTATACCATTGCTTGACTTCCTCTAAATCTACGCCTCTATCCCTGAAGAGCTCGCCGAAATGTTCCTCTAATTCGGCCTGCGTTATCCCAAGCATATTCCCAAATTCAGGATATAATGTTATATCTTTTAGATTATTCAAGCCAGAAAATATCCCTGCCTTGGAAAATTTGGTCACGCCTGTCAGAAAAGCAAATTTTATATAGGGATCATTGTTTTTTATCTCTGTATAAAGCTCGCGCAAGAGATCGCGATTCTCTTTGGCTACTTCCATCTGATCTATATTGTCTATTATAGGCTTGTCATATTCATCTATCAGGATCACAACTTTCTGATTATACTTCTCGTAGGTCTTCTCTATTAATTCTGCAAAGCAATACGCCACATCCTTATCCTCTTTACACCCTATCCCCAAGGACCTGCTATTGCGATCAAGATTCTGCCTTATTATATTCAACAATCTCTCCTCACTCCTGCTTCCTCCAAAGGCTATATGTATCACCGGATACTTCGGAAAATCATACTTATCATAGATATAAAGCCCCTTGAATAAGTCCTTCTCGCCTTGGAATAGATATTTTAGCGTAGATACAAGCAGGCTCTTGCCAAATCTGCGCGGACGAGAAAGAAAGTAATACTTGCCTTCTGTTATGAGTTTGTATATCATCTCAGTCTTATCTACATAGAGATAATCCTCTTGCCTTATCTCCCTAAAATCCTGAACGCCTATGGGTAGTTTCTTTAACCTCGGATTATCCATTATAGTTCCCTATCTTTTATTCTTTTATCCTCAATTATACCATAGAATCCTAATTCATCGTAACCGAGCCTTCGATGACTACCACACCCTCCATTGTTATAGACGCACTACTGGACTGGGAACTACTGTCTTGTATTTTGGCAAAAAAGGCCTCTGGTTCGTAATCCCCATACATATCACCACAGACAAAGGATTGGAATGTCTCAAATCCACTTGAAAATATCACCTGACCACCGACATATATATTCGAATTCGATACAGATAGGTCATATATATAATCACTACTACTTCCCCCCAGCCACTGCCCCCAGACTACTGTAGGGCTACTGCCGTTGTCCGTCAGCTTGATGACAAGCCCTTCAGCCCAGCCGCTCTGCGTTCCACTCATCGAGACCTCATCTATGCTGGTAGACCAGCTATATCCCCCCACATAGACACTGCTGCCTGAGACTGCGATTGCATTGATATAATCACTATTGCTTCCTCCCAGCCACTGCCCCCAGACCACTGTGGGGCTGCCGCCGTTGTCCGTCAGTTTGATGACAAAACCTTCATTCCATCCGCCCCGCGTACCTGACATCGAGACCTCATCTATACTGCTGGAATAGCTCCTGCCCCCTACATAGATACTACTGCCTGAGGCTGCGATTGAATTAATATAATCATCACTGCTTCCCCCCAGCCACTGCCCCCAGACCACTGTGGGGCTGCCGCCGTTGTCCGTCAGTTTGATGACAAAACCTTCATTCCATCCGCCCCGCGTACCTGACATCGAGACCTCATCTATACTGC
>WGAY01000041.1 GCA_015494585.1 Candidatus Omnitrophota bacterium
CTTATAGACAGGGGCGATTGAGCCTGAATCCGATTTATCATATCGATGCCTTTGGATCGATCCTACTCCCCCTTTTTTTATTTCTATCGCATTCACCGGTCATCTTTGGTTATGCACGACCAGTACCTGTAAATCCATTTAGATTCTACAGGATAAAAAATCCTAGAATTGGGATGGCGTTGTGTTCCCTTGCCGGACCGATGACAAACCTGGCTTTGGGATATCTATTTTGTCTCATGGCAAAGATGAGTTTTACTCCTGGGGGAAGAGAGTTCTTTATGGGCATCTCTGTTTTGAATGTAGTTTTGGGCCTATTCAATCTGCTGCCTATACCAGGTCTGGATGGCTCGCACATACTAATGGCATTTCTGCCGCGTTCTTTGGTTGTCCTTTATGTAAGGCTGCAGCCCTTTAGTATGCTGATAATACTGGTATTGGCAGTGACGGGTGTTATCGGTGCGGTGCTGTTTCCTATGGTGGAGGTGGTGATAAGATGGATGTGTTGACCGTGAAAAAGATTAAAGAAATGAAGGGGCGCCAGCCGATAGTTATGCTGACTGCTTATGACTATATCTCTGCACGTATCTGTCAGGCCTGTGGGGTAGACATTATCTTGGTGGGGGATTCTCTGGCTATGACGCTATTGGGTTATGATTCGACATTGCCGGTTACGATGGACGAGATGGGGATATTTGTCTCGGCCGTTAGAAGGGGGGCGAAAGATGCCTTTATAGTGGCTGATATGCCCTTTATGAGTTATCAGGCATCGATTGAGCAGGCGCTCAAGAATGCGGGCAGATTTATAAAATTCTGCGGGGCAAGTGCTGTAAAGATAGAGGGTGCTTCTGACCATACCCTATCGGTAGTGGATAGATTGGTAGATGCGGGCATCCAGGTGATGGGGCATATTGGGCTTACTCCCCAGAGCAGTATATTTAAGGACGGTTATAAGGTAAAGGGCAGGGACTTTAGCGAGGCCAGGGAATTGATGGCCCAAGCTAAGGCCCTGGAGGATGCGGGCTGCTTTGCTATTGTGCTTGAGTGTGTCCCTGAACCATTGGGTGCGGATATTTCAGATGCAGTAGGTATTCCGGTTATAGGGATAGGGGCGGGCAGGTTTTGCGATGGACAGGTTTTGGTATTTTCAGATGTAGTAGGTACCTATGACAGGGTTATCCCCAGATTTGTTAGGCGTTATTGTGACGGACTTTCCCTGTTTAGACAGGCAGTTGAGGAATATGTAACCCAGGTGCGAAAAGGAGAATTCCCGGGAGAGGAAAATGTCTACAAGTAAAAAAGTAAAGCGGCCTTTTGTGGGTATAATCTTCGACTGCTGCAAGGTATATCAGCGTATATATCTAAACAAAGATAGAACTGCCTTCGTGGGTTTTTGTCCAAAGTGCGCTCGCAAGATTGAATTGAAGGTTTCATCCGATGGAGTTGATGATAAGTTCTTTAGAGTAGGATAATTTCTTTTTGGGATTTTTTCCACAGAATGTATGTTTAAACTCTCATTAAAGCCAATATCATCTCTGAATAGTAGAGTCTTGGTTTACTAGCGAGTTGATATCTTTCTCTAATATGTTATGTGATTAACTGTTAAGTGGATAACTAACAGGAGTCGGGAGCAAAAATGAAGAGTAGGGATAAGAATAGGTTTATCCTTTCTATGGTTAAATTGGCTTTGCGCCTACAGGCACGGGCGGATGCCTTTTTTAGGCCGTACGGTGTCAGCTCTGCGCAGCATAATGTCCTTGTGTTATTAAAGGAGAATAAAGACGGGCTCTCTCAGATTGCAATAAGCAGACAGATGGTCGTAAGCAGGGCGAATATTACATCTATTATTGATAAGCTGGAGAAAAAGGGGCTGATTAGGTGGTTTGCTGATAGCGCAGATAGGAGGCTCTTCAGCGTCCGACTTACAAAAAAGACAGGGTATTAATTAAAGATATTGAGAGGCTATATTTTGCAAATGTGGATAAGCTTTCCCCTGATGAATTGTTCAAAAATTAAACCCTATACTGCATATAGATAAGTGGATCGAATCATTGGAGCACAGGGTATGAATATCAGATTCTGGCTGTTCTGGGGCGTGCAGTTCTTAGGTGCGTTTAACGATATCCTGTTTAAGACGTTGATTTCGTTTATGGGCGCGCGGTTTATGGGAGCGGCCTCTTCGTCTGCAGGATTCATTTCTGTGGTGGGATTTTTGTTTGTGCTTCCGTTTTTGTTTTTGTCGCCTGTGGCAGGGATTCTGTCGGATAAGTTCCCAAAAAATAAGATTATTGTCTGGGTTAAAGCGGTTGAGGTTGTTATTATGGCCTTAGGGTTAATTGGCCTTTATCTTAAAAGCCTTCCAATTTTGCTCTTTGCCTTGGTCTTGATGGCCACTCAGAGCGCAATATTTAGCCCGACAAAGTATGGGATTGTGCCTGAGCTTTCTAAAGATGTACCTATGGCGAATGGTTTTCTGCAGATGGGTTCTTTTCTTGCTATTATCCTTGGCTCTGTTTTGGGTGCGTTTTGGGCGGGAACTGACAGGGTTGTGCTGATGGCAGGATGGGTGCTTGTGTTTTGCGCTGTTTTTGGATTAATTATTGCGCTGTTTATCCCGCCTTTGCAGGCGGCGCAGGAGGGGCTTTCTGTGGGCGGGCTTTCGGATTATATCTCTGCGGTTAAGGTTGGTATGTCAGAGATCCTAAAGAAGAGGGGGCTGTTCTGGGTATTTTGGGGCCTGACCCTGTTTTGGGGAAGCGCTAACTTTTATCAGATGAATATGATAAGTTTTGGGATATATGATATGTCGTGGCCGAATTGGATGGTATCTCTAATACTATTGGTGACTGCTGGCGGTATAGTCGTTGGTAGTCTGCTTGCTGGCCTTGTCTCGCGCCATAGGGTAGAGATGGGCTTTGTGCCCTTTGGCGCTATTTTGATGGCCGGCTTTATGATTGCGTTTGCATTTATGCGTTTAACCTTTCTCTTGTTTTTGTTTGCGTTTTTAGTGGGTGTTGGCGCCGGGTTTTATACCGTGCCTTTGAATTCATATTTCCAGAAAAACGCTGATTTTAGTGTAAGGGCGAGGACTATTTCTGTGCTTAATATCGCAACTGCCAGCGCGGGCATTATTGCCTCTGTTTTGTTGTTTGTCTTTGGCCGTGTTTTTGAGGTGAGCCCTTCGGTTATGTTTTTTGTCTTGGGGCTTTTATGGTCTGTTGTAGCGATTGTAGTGGGACAGGCCTTAAGAAGAAAAAGATATTGCAAAGAAAATGGTTATGGATAGATGATAGGTGAGTGTGCCAGTGAAAAGGGATAGAAATATTCTATGTCCAGAGTACTTGAGTTGGTTGTGTTACATATGCCAATCCAGGCTTTGATATACTGGGTTTTTGAAGTAATCATATTTTGGCAGATAAGGCCAAAATAGCAGAAAGGACAATTGTAGATAGATAGGATTTTGATAGAAGTTTTTTTGTGTTATTATGACTGATTGCATATAGGTAAGGAGAAGTTTTTTCGGAGTTTGGAGAAAGATTTATATGAGCAAGTATCGCATACTTATTGTAGAAGACGATGAAAATATATCCCGCCTAATTGAGTATAACCTGAAAGGTGCCGGCTTTGACTGTTATGTTGCCTTTAGCGGCGAGGATGCGCTTGAATCCCTTTCCAGGGAGGATTTTGACCTTGTTATACTGGATTTGATGCTCCCCGGAATAGATGGTGTGCAGGTTTGCAAGACTATTCGCAAATCTGCGGGCATCTGTGATACCCCTGTTATAATGCTTACGGCAAAGGGGCATGAGGTTGACAGGATTATTGGGTTTGAGGCAGGCGCAGACGACTATGTTGTAAAGCCTTTTAGCCCCAGGGAGCTGGTGCTCAGGGTAAAGGCTATATTAAGCAGGGCTAATAGTTCAAATAAAGGCAAGGACGTCCTTGAATTTAATGGAATAAAAATAGACTTGGAGGGCCATAGGGTTTTTGTTGAGGGCAAAGAGGTGCGCCTTACAAAGATAGAATTTAATCTGCTAACTACGCTTTTTGAACGCAGGGGTAGGGTCCAGTCAAGGGATAGGCTGCTTGACGAGATATGGGATATTTCAGCTGATGTGACTACCAGGACGGTTGATACCCACATAAAGCGCCTGCGCAAAAAACTGGGGAAGGCCGGCAGGTTCATAGAAACCGTCAGGGGCATAGGGTATAGGTTTTCAGAAGAGGCGGGGAATTGAGAACAACTCTGCATAGCAAAATAACTATTGTCTTCTCAAGCATACTTACCGTAATCCTGTTATGCGTGTATCTTTACCTCAGCAGGACGCTCAGGTCAGATACGTATCAAAGGATAGAAGACAGGGTCAAGAGGGAATTGGCGCTTGTTAGGTCATATCTTGAAGAGGATTCTATTAACCGCATCAAGGGCTATGATCTGGATAAGGTAGCAGACAGGATAGGCAGTCAGCTTGGGCTTCGCGTTACTATTATAAGCCCTGAAGGTGTTGTCCTTGGAGACTCTGAATTAGATGGGGATAGGCTTTTTAACATAGAAAACCACCTGAATAGGCCTGAGGTCCAGCAGGCCTTGAACTCTGGTATTGGTTTCAGCAGGCGTTACAGCACTACTCTTAGAAAAAATCTGTTGTATGTTGCATCTGTTTACGGGAACAAAAAAAACGGCGGGATTATAAGACTTGCTATTCCCCTTTCAGATATAGATCTCATATCAAAGAGATTAAGGCATGCCCTTGCTTTTTCTTTAGTTGTTGCATTTGCCGTTGCTGTTGGTCTAGGGCTGATCGTTATGTGGATGATATCAATGCCTATTAGGCAGATATCTTCAGCGGCAAAAGAGATCTCAAGAGGGGATTTTTCAAGGCGCATCTCTGTACCGACAAACGATGAATTAAAGGAGTTATCAGAGGCATTTAACTATATGTCCGCGCAGATAGAGAATAAGATTAATGAGCTTAATTTGAGCAGGTTGAGGATTGAGGCGGTTTTTTCAAGTATGGCCGAGGGAGTTATGGTGGTTGGTTCTAATGGAAGGGCAGTGCTCGTAAATCGGAGTTTAAGAGAGGCCTTTTCTATTGATGGCGATGTGTCAGGTAAGATGCCTATTGAGGTGGTAAGGATTGCGGATGTCCAGGATGCCGTTGATAAGGCCTTGAACAGCGGACAGGAGAGCAGGTTTGAGGTGTCTATAGGGCAAGGCCTTAGCAGGATATTTTCTGTATATGCAAGGCCGTTTTTTATGCATGACAGGGTGGAAGGGGTAGTTGTTGTCTTCCACGATATAACCGATGCAAGGCGGTTTGATGATATGCGCAGGGAGTTTGTCGCAAATGTGTCTCACGAATTAAGGACGCCCCTGGCAAACATCAAGGGCTATACAGAGACACTGTTAGATGGGGCGATTAATGATAGGGAAAATGCAGGGCATTTTCTAAAGGTTATACATTCTGAGTCTGAGCGCCTGGCGAAACTTATAGAAGATATACTTGACCTGTCAAGGATAGAGTCCGGAAGTATGGAAATAAATTTAGTTGAAGCTGATCTCAAAGAGCTGATAGGCAAGGCTGTATCTATGCTTGGCGCTAAGGCAGTTCAGAAAAGCGTAACAATAAAGGTTTGTTTGCCAGATAACCTCTTGCCTGTGTGCGTTGACCAGGAAATGATACTGCAGGTATTGTTAAATTTAATAGACAATGCCATAAAGTATAATAGGCAGGGAGGCGAGGTTGTTATTTCGGCTGAAAAAGTGGGCAACTTTGTGAGGGTATCTGTCTATGATACAGGGATAGGCATTCCCAAAAAGGATTTGCCGCGCCTGTTTGAGAGGTTTTACCGCGTGGATAAGGCGCGTTCGCGCCAGCTTGGAGGGACAGGCCTTGGGCTTGCCATAGTAAAGCACATCGTATATCTTCATAACGGAGAGGTATTTGTCGATAGTGAGCTTGATAAAGGCTCTGTATTTTCTTTTACACTTCCTATTGTGGATGGATAATCTATAAGTTTCTGTTATTCCTTTTTATCCCAGATTATGCATTAGAATTTCATTTCTTGAATCGTCTTGTTAATTAACAGCTCTTTTTCGATTCTAAATAAAACTCAAAGCTCAAAGCTAAAAACTAAAATCCACATCTAAAAGCCCTAAAACTTTTTACCTTCCCCGCATTTCTTATCGTCAATAATCTGCGCATATATCTGCCTTATTCCGCTGGCTCTCTTTCTAAATTAGCCTCCGAGTAGGTTGCTACCAAAAAATCAGCTTTAAGTTTTGCGTTGTGGTTTTGCGTTTTGAGTTTTTAGTTTTTAGCTTAACCACATGGTGATTTTTTACTCCCAGATTTTCCTTTTGTCCCACAACGACTTCCATTATATCACAAACCTCTATTGCATAATTTAGGTTTATTACATTTCTGCCAGTTGTCACAGAATTGTCACAATTAATGTGTATAATAACGTCCAGATATTGGGATTGAGTGTATGGCATTTGGCGAGAATAAATGGAGGTATACTATGAAGAAGCTAATTTATGCCCTATTCTTTGGGCTGTTTTCCCTATCATTTGTTACTGGCACTTCTATGGCGGGCAGTAAAGAGCTGACTGGAGCAGGGGCTACATTTCCCTATCCGTTGTATTCCAGGATATTTTCTGAATATTACAGGGCACATGGGGTAAAGGTAAATTACCAGGCGATTGGCTCTGGCGGCGGGATAAGGCAGCTTATGGCTAAGATAGTTGACTTTGGCGCATCTGATGCCTATGTTGACGACAACGGCCTTAAGAAGTTCAGCGCACCTATTGTTCATATACCAATGACAGCTGGAGCCGTTGTCCTGAGCTATAACCTGCCCGGGAACCCCAAACTAAAGTTGACCCCATCAATAATATCAGGCATTTTCCTCGGCAAGATAACCCGCTGGGATGACCCTGAGATTGCAAAGGCAAATCCTGACATAAAGTTGCCGAAACTAAACATACTCGTTATCCATCGTTCAGATGGCAGCGGCACGACGTTTATCTTTTCTGATTATCTTTCAAAAATAAGCAATGAATGGCAGAAAAAAGTTGGCAGAGGAAAGGCATTGAAATGGCCGGTTGGACTTGGCGCAAAGGGAAATGCTGGTGTTGCTGGAATGATAAAGCAGATTCCTGGAGCCATAGGATATGTGGAGTTGATATACGCGCTTAATAATCATATGTCTTACGCTGCTGTCCAGAATAGGAGCGGGAACTTTATTGAACCTTCTATTAATTCTGTCAGCGCAGCAGCTGATATAGAGCTTCCAGACGATATGCGCGTGTCCTTGACTGATACCTCTGCAGAACAGGGTTATCCAATAGCTGGTTTTACCTGGGTATTGGTGTATAAGGACCTTAAAAATGGCGGCCTTAGCAAAGATAAGGCGCAGGAATTGATAAATCTGTTGTGGTGGATGACGCATCAAGGGCAGAGGTATGCCAGCCCATTGCACTATGCTCCGTTGTCTAAGGTTGCGCAAAGGAAGGCAGAGGCAATAATACGCTCTATTGTATATAATGGAAGGCCGCTGGATATAAATCCGGGATATTAACCGTGAAGATACTTTGAAGCCATGAAGGGCGATAGACTTTTTCGTATAGTTTTATGGATAGTGGCAGGCTTGTTTTCTGCTATGATGGTATTTATGCTCGCCTCCCTATTAAAAGAGAGCCTGCCTTCTATCAAGGCATTTGGGATGCACTTCCTCTATGGGAAGGAATGGAATCCGGTTGTTGATAAATTCGGCCTGTTGCCCTTCTTGGTGGGCACATTGATTACCTCTGTGTTGGCATTGATTATCTCTGTCCCGTTTGCAATGTCAATAGCGTTGTTTCTTGGTATGTTTTCCAAGGGAGGATTTTGGCCAAAGATATTGGGTTATGGTACAGACCTTCTGGCAGGGATTCCGTCGGTTATATATGGTTTCTGGGCATTATTCTTTTTAGTGCCGATTGTGAGAAATTTTGAAATGAAAGCCGGGATTGTTCCTTATGGCGTTGGCATCTTTACCGCATCGGTTGTACTTGCGATTATGATTATTCCTTACATTTCATCCATATCAAAAGAGGTTATCAAACTCGTGCCGCGCGATTTGATAGAGGCAGGCCTTGCCCTTGGCGCAACAGACTTGGAGGTCGCAAAGGATGTAGTGCTGCCGTATTGCCGCTCAGGGATAGTTGCTGGTATCTTGCTTGGTTTTGGCCGGGCATTGGGAGAGACTATGGCGGTTACTATGGTTATTGGAAATTCTAATTCCTTGCCAAAGAGTTTATTTGCCCCCGCAAATACCATGGCGTCGGTAATCGCAAACGAGTTTACAGAGGCAACAACTACGCTTCATCTGAGCTCTCTTATCCAGATAGGACTATGGCTTTTTATATTGAATGCTATTGTGAATGTGATAGGGATGCTGATAATAAAGAAGATGGAGGTAAAGTGAGGGATAATACCGGGATACGACTTTTAAAGGATAGAGTGTTTAAGTCCATAATTATTATCTTTTCCTTTGCGGTTATCATACCACTTGGACTTATTCTATTTGGCATTGTAAAAAATGGGATTAGCGCGATAAACTGGGATCTTTTTACAAAACTACCCACCCCTCCTGGAGAGGCAGGCGGAGGGATATTAAATTCCATTGTCGGCTCTTTGATATTAATACTTATAGCTGTGCTGTTATCTGTGCCGTTTGGGATTATGCTGGGGATCTTCCTCTCGGAAAACAAGGGCAGGTTTGCGGATGTATTGGGCATATTGGTTAATACGCTGCAGGGGGTTCCTTCTATTGTGATTGGCATAGTTGCATATTTGTGGGTGGTAAAGCCATTAGGTGGTTTTTCCGCTTTATCCGGCGGGATTGCGCTTGGGATTATGATGCTTCCCATAGTCATAAAGAGTACGGAAGAGACACTGAAACTTATCCCGTTTTCATTAAAGGAAGCGGCCCTTGGGCTTGGTGCAAGTTATGTGCGCACGATGTTTAAGGTGGTATTGCCGGCAGGCTTTAGCGGTATTTTATCGGGCATACTCCTTGGTATTGCCAGAATTGCCGGGGAGACCGCACCGCTTTTATTTACCGCGTTCGGGAATCCTTATCTAAATTTAAACATATTTAAGCCGGTTGATTCCCTTCCGCTGGTTATATTTAATTATTCAATGAGTCCGTATGATGACTGGCATAGAATTGCCTGGGGAGCTTCATTTGTATTGGTTGTAATGGTGCTTGTGCTTAATATAATTGCGAGGTTAAGGATATGGAGAAATATGTCTTAAAGGTGATTGATTTGAGCGCCGGCTATTCCGGCAATTGGGTGGTAAAAAACGTTAGTATGGACGTGCCGCACAATAAGGCCATCGCTATAATGGGTCCGTCTGGCTGCGGGAAATCAACGTTTATACGCTGTATAAACCGAATGCACGAGGTGGTGCCGGGTGCAAGTGTAAAGGGCAAGATCCTGCTTGAAGGCGAGGATATATTTGAAATGCATCCGGTAAAGCTAAGGCGCAGGGTGGGGATGGTATTCCAGCGGCCGAATCCGTTTCCAACTATGAACATATACGATAATGTCCTGGCAGGGTATATATTAAATGGGATAAAATTAAAAAAGGAAGAAAAGGACAGGATAGTAGAGCAGAGTTTGAAGAATGCGTTTCTGTGGGATGAGGTAAAGGCGAGCCTGTATAAAAAGGGGACATTCCTTTCTGGCGGCCAGCAGCAAAGATTATGCATTGCGCGGTCTCTGGCAATGAATCCAAATATATTATTGTTAGACGAGCCAACTTCAGCCCTTGACCCAAAGGCGCAGGCAATGATTGAGGAACTGATAACCGAATTAAAAAAGACAGTTACGATTATTCTGGTGACGCATAACCGCGCGCAAGCGGCAAGGGTCTCAGACTATACAGCATTTATGTTTCTGGGTGAGATAATAGAATTTGACGATACCGCAAAGATGTTTACTGCGCCGAAAGATAAGAGGACAGAAGAATATTTGACTGGCAAATTTGGGTAAACAGGAGGCTGGCATGATAGAGCAAAAGATGGACGAATTGAAGAAAAAGCTAATAGAAGAGGCATCTCTGGCAGAGAGGATGGTAAGCGATTCCATAAAGGGATTGCTTGATAAGGATGACAAGGCCCTTGATGAGGTTGTATCGGAACTGGAGCCGCGTATGAATGATCTGGAAATAGAGATAGACGAACTCTGCACGAATTTTATTGCGTTATACGAGCCCAGGGCAGGGGCATTGAGGACAGTGCTTATGATACTTAAGATGAACAATGATTTAGAAAGGATTGGAGACCTGGCAGTAAATATCTCCACCAGCTCAAAATATCTGATACAGCATCCTCAGGTAAAGCCCCTTATAGACATCCCCAAAATGGCTGACGAAGCAACCAAGATGCTTAGAGATTCCATTGATGCGTTTATAAACTCAAATACGCAGCTTGCACACGAGGTATGCGAGAGAGACGAAATAGTGGACAACCTTCGCGACCAGATATTACGAGAGCTTATCACCTATATGACCGCCGATCCGTCAACTATTGAGCGTTCTATACACCTGATAAAGATATCGCGCAACTTAGAAAGGGTGGCAGACCTTTCCACAAACATAGCCGAAGATGTAATCTTTATGGTTGAAGGCAGGATAATAAAGCACCATAAAGACGAAAAGCAAGCCTAGATGCATTGTCATAGGTATCCCTTTCTATATTAATTAGTCCATAATTAATCATCAATATGCTATAAGTCTGTTGAGAAGAATACGATTAAAGTGTAATATAGTGGTCAGATTAGTGGATTGTTGCTGCACATCTATTAAAATGGTACAAAGCTGTTATGGGTAGGTTATTGATTGGGCTTTTGGGCTTGGGATTTTTTTATCTTATAGCCTTGTTTGCCAATTTCGTTGCGCCCTATGATTACAGGCAGGAGGACAGGGATATGTCTTTCTGTCCGCCTTATAGGTTGAGGTTTTACGATGGGCAGCGTCTTTATGTTAGGCCTTTTGTCTATGCTTATGAGAAGCGCATCTCAAAGAATGGCTATGTTGAGTTTGTAGAGAATAGGAATGTTAAGAGGTTTATGCGCTTTTTTAAAGGTGGTAGGTTATTTGGTTTTGACGGGGATGGTATGGTCTATCTCCTGGGTGCCGATGTGCGGGGAAGGGATTATCTGTCGCGCCTTATCTATGCAGGCAGAGTCTCACTTTCGATAGGAATAATTGGGGCGCTTATTTCGTTTTCATTGGGAATGCTCTTTGGTTCTCTTGCCAGTTACTATGGTGGGGTTGTAGATTCGATTATTATGCGTGCTACTGAGATGTTGATGCTTATTCCTGGATTTTACCTTATGCTTGGCTTGCGTGCTGTGTTTCCTTTGGATATAGATCAGAGAATGGTCTATGTTATGATTGTGGTTATTATGTCTTTTATCGGTTGGGCATCGCTTTCTAGGGTAATAAGGGGACAAGTCTTGTCTATTGCCAGACAACCTTTTGTCCTGTCGGCAAAGGCAATAGGTATGTCTGATATGCAAATAATACTCAGACATGTTCTGCCCCATACGTTTTCTTATGTAGTTGTGGCTTTGACGCTCTCTATCCCTGGATATATATTGGGAGAGTCTGCCTTGAGCCTTATAGGTCTGGGCATCCAGGAACCTTACGTTAGCTGGGGGAACTTATTGTCCGAAACTATGAATATTGCCCAGATATACCTGCATCCCTGGATACTTTCTCCAGGGCTCTGTATATTTATGGTGGTGTTTTTCTATAACCTTCTAGGAGATGGTCTGAGAGATGTACTGGATTATAATAGGATTGTATAACCTTGTTTATTTATTGGGACTGCTTTTCTATTTTCCCTATATTGCTATCGTGAAGGGGCGGGGGTGGGACTATGTGTTTTCCCGTATGTTTGCCCCTGAGCTGCCTGCCAAGACCACTAAACGCTATTGGCTACATGCGGTAAGTGTAGGGGAGACTAATGTGGCTATGGCAGTTGCACGCAGGTTGATAGAAAAAGGTGTGGAGGTAGTGATATCTACCTCTACCCCGACGGGTATAGAAAATCTGCAAAAGAGGGCAGAGGGTATTTATATTATGTATTCACCCTGGGATTTTTTATTATGGGTATGTGCTTTCTTTAGGAAGATAAAACCAGATAGGCTTTTGATTATTGAGACAGAGCTCTGGCCGTCTCTTTTTTGTTGTGCTTATTTAAGGGGAGTTCCGGTTTCTATTTTGAACGCACGTATCTCTGATAGTGCCTTTTCCAGATATAGGCGTCTTTCTAGGATTGTCTCTCTAAGGAGGTTGTTTTTTGATAAAGTTGATTTTGTCTTTGCCCAGGATAAGCGAGCGATGGATAGATTTCTGGCCCTTGGATTGGATGCCAATCGGGTAGGGGTTTTTGGAAATATAAAATTTGATATTGCTATACCTGAGAAGGAAATGGATGCACTGGGATCCGTTATTGAGGGCAGGTATGTAATTGTGCTCGGTAGTACGCATAGAGATGAGGAAGAACAGATATTGAGCAGGTTGGCGAGGAGATGGCAGGATAGGTTTCTGGTTATATGTGCTCCGAGACACGTGGATCGTGCGGATAGTATTGTTGAGATTGCAAGTGGACTTGGTTTGTCAGTAGAGAGGTTTAGCCGCCTAAATGGAGAAGGGAAAAAATCCGTGGATGTGGTGGTGATTGATGTTATTGGTGTGCTGGCTAATATATATAGGTATGCAGATGTGGTGTTTGTAGGAGGATCATTAGTTCCCCATGGCGGGCAGAATCCCCTTGAGCCTTTGTACTGGAATAAGGCAGTGGTGGTAGGCCCATATATGGATAATTTTGCAGGCATTGTGGAGCTCCTGAAGGCCGAATCTGCTATAGTCCAGGTAGGCGATGCAGATGGTGTGGTTGAGGCCCTTCTTTCTTCGCAGGATAAGTTGAAGGAGATAGCCCGAGCGGCAAGGGAAGTGTTTTCTCGCAATAGGGGTGTGGTGGAGAGGATAGTAATGTCCCTGAATGACTTATCTGATGAAAGGGAATAATGAGAGGGATTAGAGGATGAAAATAGGGATGGAGTTATTAAGAGTTATTAATACTGCCTATCTGGGAGTTGCTAGTTTAAGAAATAGGTTTTACGATTGGGGTTTTCTTAAGGAGATCTCGGCCAGTATTCCCGTTATAAGTGTTGGAAACCTTTCCTGGGGGGGGACGGGCAAGACAGAGTTCGTGAAGTGGATAGCTAAGTGGTGTTTTGTAAATAACCGAAAACCTTTGATCCTATATCGAGGATATGGCTGCAAGCTGCCGGCCTATAAGGAGATGGGGTTGAAGGATATCTCTTTCTGCGATGAGCCTGGTCTGGTAAAAAAGGCACTGCCTGGTGCGTATGTTTTTATAGGGCCTAAGAGGGAACGGTTGATCCAGGTGGCAATGGAGAGATATAGGGATATAGGCGTGGTTATACTCGATGACGGGTTCCAGTATCGCAGGTTGAGGCGGGATATAGATATTGTTTTGGTTAGTCGGCAAGATAGACTATTCAGGGAGCCGATGTCCTCTCTGAGTCGCGCTCATCTGGTAGTAATTACCAAATTGGCACAGGAATCGCTGGCGAGGGATTTTGCAAACGAATTATCCAGTTACACCAGTGCACCAATTATTGCTGCTGATTATGAAAATAGCTGGCCTGAGGCGGGTAGCAGAGTAATAGCTGTCTGCGCGATAGCCCGGCCAAATCATTTTATCTCTGCTGCCAGGTCTGCAGGACTTGATGTGGTTAGGGAGTTTGTGTATCGGGACCATTACATATATAAGATATGGGATGTAATGCGTATGGTAAGGGCGGCTCTGGACTCTGATGCACTTATCCTGACTACTCCTAAGGATGCGGTTAAGCTGGAGAGGTTTTCTGGCGTCTTCGAGGGGAAAGGCGTTGAGATCTTTGTTTCAGAGCCAGATTTAAGGTTTCTGTGGGGAGAGAGAACGCTTAAACGCCTGGTGAATGAAGTGTTGGATTAAAGGCCGATGAAAACTGTATTGCGAAATCTACATATCGCCTTTCCTGAAAATTCTATAGTTAGAAATTATATGATAGCCTTTAGATTTTATCTCCACATATTAAAGAATTTTTTTGAGTGGTTGAGACTGGATAGCTATACTTTTGACGATATAAAGGCAATGGTGGATTTAGAGGTATCAGAGGAAACCATCAGGTCATGGGTGAATCGTAGACCTCTGTTCTTTTGTACGGGCCATGTGGGCAATTGGGAACTAGCAAATCTTTTAGCCGAGTACTATGTAGGTAATTATGGGGTTTTGGTAAAGGAACAAAGGGGCCTCTTTAAGGGCTGGCTGGCAAAGAAACGCGAGAAAAGGAATATACGGATATGGTATGTGGGCCGAGATGAGAAGGAGATGCTGAGGTCAATATCCCATATGGCCGCTGGTATAGTTATAGACCATGGTGTCAAGGATGGTATTAGGACAAAGTTTTTCAATAAGGCCTGCTTTTTTCCGAAGGGCCTGGTCTGGTTTGTCAAAAAAAAATCTGTTCAGTTGTTACCAACCTTTGTAGTGAGGGATGTCGGCAGACTAAAGGCGATTGTAAAGGGGCCGCCGGTGGATTTATCAGAGAAAGGAGATGAAGAAATAGCTAGGATTGTTACTAGATATCTGGAAGAGGTGGTCAGGGATTATCCCTGTCAGTATCTCTGGACATTCAAGCGATGGAAGTATTCCTGGCAGCTTGAAGTTTGTGTCTTGACTGATGGCAGACCAGGGCATATTAGACAGACAATGGCATTGGTCGAGTATCTAAGGTTGGCAAATCCTGATAAAGAGATTATTGTACATAAAATAGATGTCAGTAGTCTGACACAGTCTTATCTTCTAAGGGCCTTAATGGGTCTGGTAGCGGTATTGCCGAGGTTTGTGGGGGAGTGGATTGTGAGCCATATAGTTAAAGATAAAGCAGGACTGTTATTGAATAAGCCCTATGACCTGATTATATCGACGGGTTCGTCTCTAAGTGGGCTTAATGTCTTTCTGAAAAGGTATAATTTTTGTTCGAATGTCTGTGTTATGGACCCTGGTTGGGGTATGCGTTCTTATTTTGATAGGATGTTTGTCCCCAGACACGATGGCATTAAGGGAAGGGGCATTGTCCAGATAGATGGCGCGCTTGCCTATTTTGATGAGAGCCAGGCCAGGGCCTATGCGGAGTCTTTGGGGATTGAGAAGGCACGCATAGCTATCCTGATAGGCGGAGATTCAAGGGCATATCAGCTGCCCAGGAAAGAGTTTCTAGCATTTATTGAAAAGGTGATGGATCTGATAGAAACCTCTGGCTTAAGTGCTCTGGCCACTACCTCTAGGAGGACCCCGCTCTGGGTTGAGGAAGCCTTGAAGTCCAGGAGAAAACTATTCAAACGCTTGGTAATAGCCAGGGAAGAGAATCCATCCGGTACTGTTTGGGCATTTTTCTATAGAACCGATTATATCCTGGTCACACCTGATAGTATTTCGATGGTATCAGAGGCCATTTCCAGTGGGAAGCAGGTTTTGATCTGGAGCGGAGATATCCAAGGCCTGCCCAAAAAGCATCGCTTATTCATCGAGTCCCTGCTAGAGGAGGGAATGGTTAGGGGCGTTTCTGATATAAGAGATCTAGAGGCCGTTTTGGCCAGAGACAATTGGGGGAATCGGATAAATTTTGAAAATAAAATTCAAAACATATTGAAATATTTGCGGTTTTGATTTAAAACTGAGTTTTTTCAGGAAAAAATCCTCCTTAATTTGACAATCAATGGGTTTTATGTTATTGTTATATTAATAGAGCTAACGGAGAGGTTTTTTCAGGGAGGCAGTGGGGTGACGATAGGCAAGGAACGGCGCAGATACCCTAGATGGGATGCGCGATTTCCGGTTAAGATAAGGGAATTAGGAGAGAAAGGCTTCTATGCAGGTTCTTTGTCTAGGGATATAAGTGCTGGCGGGATAAAGATAATAACTGATAAGTTTATCCCGAAGGGTACACAGCTTGCACTGGAGTTGTTCCTTGAAAACAGGAAGCGCCTTATCAATGCCAAGGCAAGAGTTGCCTGGCTGGAGCAGCTTCCTTATAGAGATGACAGTTACAATGTGGGATTAGAGTTTGAAGAGATAAATCCCAGTTATAAAAAGGAATTATTGAGGTTGACTGAGGTTTATTCCAGTAATTAAAGGGAGGCTTGAGATATGTCAGAAGAGACAGCAGTGGTGCATAGGGTAAAGTCTACTAATTGTGCCTCTTGTGGCAAATTGATAAGAAGGAAAGAGATGTATTATAGAAACGGGAAGTATTTTTGTGGTAAGAGGTGTTTTAAGAAGATGCAGGAAAAGATGGCCCAGGAGGGTGCTGGCAGCGCAAATTGATTTTGACGAGAGATAAGGGAGGCGGATTATGAGCCAGGTAAGTGAGCGTCGCAGACATAAGAGGATTGATTCGCGATTGCCCCTTAAATTAAAGGAAGGGGACTACGATCTGATAACAGAGACAAAGAATGTGAGTTGTAGCGGCGCTTATTGTGAAGTGAATCGTTATCTGCCTCCTTTGACGAAGGTAGAGATAACCCTGGTCTTCCCCAAGGCAAAAGGGGAGACAGAAACTGTAAACTGCCAGGGAATAGTGGTACGTACGGATCATATGCCCTATAGTAATGGCACAAACCACTATTGCATCGCTGTGTATTTCTCCGATATAAATAAAGCAGACATGAGTAAGCTCAACTCCTTTGTTGAGGCACAGGCCTCTAACCTGAATTAGGTGTGGCACTTCCAAAGGGCACAGAATACGGGCTTCTTTTATGTGGCTTCATATATCCTCCTGATTTTGAATTATTTTCTTTCGTGGACGAATATCTATCTACGAAATATGGCAGTGTCTTTTTGACTTCTCCTGAGTGGAATTTCTCTTTTTTTACTGATTACTACGCAAGAGAAATGGGTAGTGACCTGCGACGGAGATTTGTTATATTCGATACACGGATAGTTCCATATGAGCTGGTGGATATTAAGTTGTTTACGATAGATATAGAACAGAAGTTGTCTGTGAATGGGGCAAGGCAGGTAAATATAGATCCGGGATTTATATCGCACAATAAATTAATATTGGCCACTGCCAAGAATCACTATCACAGGGTCTATCTGGATAAGGGTATCTACGTAGAATTGACAATGGCCTATTATCACAATGCCTGGCATAGCCTAGATTGGACCTATCCTGACTTTGGAAAGGTCTATACTGTATGGTTTGATTCTATCCGTCCTCGTTTACTTGAAAGACTTGTTAATCAGGGATAAAACACATTGCCAATCTAAGGGTTGACAAATCATTTGTAAGAGGTATAATTTAAAAATGTTTTAAATATAGTGCAAATTTTACCCAGAGGCCGTGGTGGCCTGAAAGAAAGGAATTATTTATGAATGTGAAGAGGATAATGATTATTGTGATTGCGCTATTGGCCGTTGTCGGGGGATTAAGTCCTTCGGGCTGGGCAATGGGTTCTGGAGGGGGAAGTGATGCACCTGTTTCTACAGGTGGGGCTATATCAGGCGAAAATCTCGTTTACACCTCTGACTTTACGATTACCGAAAGTCTTTCGAATATTCCAGATATCGGGCAGGTCCTTACCTATGCAATCCAGAATAATTCCTCTTCGTCGTATATCTGGGGATTTGGAGTAGGCCTCTCTTCTGGAAATAACTCTTGGCTGGGGCTATCACTGACCACTACGCCAAATCCCAACTGGAATAATTTTTATTGGAAAGAAAGGCAGGGATGGATCTCTTCAGTGGTTCCATCGAGTGAACTGTACAGTACAGTAGTTAAGTGGTATTCAGCCGCTGGACTGGAGGTCCCTGCAGGGTTGTTTGAGGAACTTACTACGCTTTACGACGGTTATGATTATGTATATCTTACGAGTTTTGATGTTTTTGGAGAAGGATCTGAACTGGGGGGACCTATTGGTCCTGGTGAATACGATGATGGGTTCAGGATAGTCTTTCGGGATAACGAGCTGACGCTGGCCAGCCCGGCTGTATATGTTACGACTCAGACAAACCAGCCGCCTTCCCAGAATAATACGCCGGCCCTGAGTTATAACGACACCACACACGCCCCAAACGGGCCGAGCAACAATCCAGTTGTCCCTGAGCCGTTGACTTCTATTTTATTTGGCGTGGGCCTGGTAGGGGTCTTGCTTGGCCGCAAGCAATTAAATTAATCTGATAATTCTGATTTGAGGGTTAAAAAGACAGCAGTTCTAACTTTTTTTTGTTGGATTATTTTCATCTGCTGAACTTCCCTTTTTAGCTCTCTCTTGTCCAATCCCAACAACAAAGATAATTCTGAGAGGGTGCAAGGCCGACGCCTTAAGATATTGACAATGCGCCCTCTAATGGATCTGGGGGTTGATTTTGTTTTTAGACTGTCTTTAGGGATTTTTCGAGAGATTATCTCTACTCTTGTTATAGTAGAAAGCTGACGAGCTATTTGTTCTAGTCTGGATTTGGATGCTGGTTTTATCCAGGATTCTGTCCCTGGTCTGTCTAGTGTATTGAGTTGTACTGTGTCGGGTTCTATCTTTTTTATCGCATCTATCAGGGCCTTGATTTCATTTTCTTTCTCGTTTATTCCAGGCACAATAAAGATTTCCAGGAATAATTTCCCCTTGAATTTTTTGTTAAAAGTAGCAATTCCATAGATGATCGTCTCGATATTTAGCTTTGGATAGGGCCTGTTTATCCTTGAAAAGCCGCGTAGTGTCGCAGAGTCAAGGGATGGGATGACGATATCGGCTGCCATCAGATCTTTCTGGACGGATTTTCTGTATAGCAGGGTGCCATTGGTAAGGACACAGACAGGGTAACTGTAGTGTTTCTTTAGAAAACGGATTATCTTTCCGATATGGCTGTGAAGGGTAGGTTCTCCTGAACCAGAAAATGTGATTACATCAATTGGTTCTTTGTTGTGAGAAAGGAATTGCCTTAATTGAGATATTACCTCTTTGGTTGGGACAAATTCCCGTCGTCTTATAGTCAGGTTAGTTGTTGGCCCGCATTCACAATAAAGACAGTTCAGACTGCAGACCTTATGGGGAATAAGGTCTATGCCCAGGGATCTGCCCAGTC
>WGAY01000042.1 GCA_015494585.1 Candidatus Omnitrophota bacterium
AGATGTGTATAAGAGACAGGTGCATGGCGCTCAGCAAGGGAAATGGCCTTCTCTATTAGGTCAACCTTTTGCTGGTAAAGGGCCAAAACGCCTGCCCATGCCTCATTTACCCTCTCCTCGAGGTGTATCTTCCTGTTCCTCAGGGAAACAAAAAACAACTGCCAGGCAGTCAGGACAAAAACAGATAGAGAAACAATTGCAAATAAAAGCGCCCTATCCATATTCCTCACCTCCTTGATAAAGAACAAAATAATAACCGCCGCAACCAAGATTATGCCAATAATCAATATCATATGAAGTATTCTAAACGGCAGCTTGCTATCCTTTTTACTGCTAATCTCTGCCAGGCTGTTAATAATCGCCTCTTTTTTGAGCTGGGATTCCACGATAGCCTGTTTTAAGGTAGATGCCTGTTCAGGCGAGATCTTGCCCTTCATTAACATCTCATCTATTCGCCTTATCTCATCCTGCATAGCCTTCCTCCTATAATTCCTTTATCAATTTACCCGCCAGGTCAGCAGAGATATTACCCTTATCTACCTCATTTAAGATATAGCTGACCTCTCTCTCCCTGTGCTCCTCAACCAAGTCCCTTAGATGGGCTATTACCCTGTCAAGACGCAGGCGCATAGTGGGATAGCTAACGCCGAGCCTTTTTGCCAGCTCCTTTATCTTACCATCGCAGAGGATAAACTCCTCTATCAACCTCTGGTCTTCGTAAGGCAAAAGGCTTAAGGCGCTGACAGAAAACATGCCCGAGATCTCTGTCCCGCAGTCCTGGCACTTGACTGCGCTAATCCTGAGATTTCCATCACAAAACGGACATTTGTCTATCATTCTCATACCTTCTCACCTCAACTGGAAATATATCAAAAATTAAAGGAAAATCAAGTTTTTATTCATAAAAATTAAAATAAACGAGATTCGCTTTTAACTTTATTAAAATGGCCAGATTTGTTACCAAACTAAACAAGTGGTGGCTGGCAGGAGTTCCGCACAACTAATTCTGTATGCAGATATACCTTATGCGGGGCAACGTGAGACATATATATATGCCTGCCTTTTTTGTTTTCTATAATGCGGTGGAGCTCTTCAACTGCCTCCCTTGCCATCTCAAGCAAGGGTTGCTTGACAGTAGTCAGAGGCACAGGAGACTGTACAGCTGAAGGGCTATTGTCAAAGCCTACTACAGATATATCCCTGGGCACATTCAGTCCTTTCTCCTTTAATACAGAGACGACCTCTAATGCCATCTCATCACTGGCAACAAAGATTGCAGTCGGTCTTGGCCTGAGTTTCAGGAGCTTCTCCACTGCAACGCGTGCCGAGACCCTGGAGAAGTCTGCCTCTTGGATATATTCTGGCCGCAGTTCTATTCCTGCCTTGAGTATAGCCTCCTTATAGCCTGTCAACCGATCGACTGCGGACTGGGTGTTGAGGTCTCCTGTAATGTGGGCTATCTTCGTATGGCCCAGGGAGATCAAGTACTCCACAGCCTCCTTGGCACCGCCCCTGTTGTCTATAGCAAAACAGTCCACGGGCAGGTCATCGACTACATTATTTATTACTACGGTTGGGATACCTCTTTCTATGGTATTTTTTAGACAATTGTACTGAGATATGATGTCTGCAAATATAACTCCTCCTGCGGCAATTGGCAAGGCCTCTCTCTCTCTTGTAGCCACATATAGAATCAAATCAAGTCCCAGGGCATCGCAGACTATTCCAACACCTCTTAATATTTCCACCGCATAATAAGAATAAAATACACCCTCGTAATGGGGAATAACCACTGCTATTGTCCTTGTAACCCCTCCTGCAAGTCTCTGGGCACTTACATTTGGATGATACTTTAGATCCCTTATTGCCTGTTCTACCTTTTGGCGAGTCTGTGGCCGCACATTGGGATGTTTATTTATAACACGTGAGACAGTGGCCGGAGATACTCCAGCATACTTGGCAACATCAAAGATATTGACAGTAGACCTCATAGCAGAAATTTAGGTTACTCATCGTCTGTAACCAGGACATCTCCCTGTGAATCCATCACCGTCGCCGTAACGAAGATTAAGAGATTTCTCCTGTTTATACTATCAGTCTGTTTCTTAAACAAAGTCCCAAGCACAGGGATATCTCCCAGAAGTGGAACCTTGGTTAAGACCTTTGTTCGACTTTCCCTAATAAGTCCACCCAGTACAACTGTATCCTGGTTATCCACCACAACATTTGTATTAAGATTACGAGAGGTAAATTTCGGTAATTTTACTCCACCTGTATACTCAAAATAATCAGCCACTGCATCGCTTACCTCTGGAATGAGGCTGAGACTGATGGTCTTCATATCATCACCAACGCTAGGGGTTACATTGAGGATTATACCAATATCCCTCTTTATAAAGTCCGTAGGCACATTTTCATAACGGGTCTCACCGGCATCGTCATAATCCCCATCCCCATTAAGGTCGAACTGTACGATCTGAAATTCATATCTGGTAGGATATATCCACTCATCCACAACCTTAATAGTCGCAGGCTGGTTATTCAAGGTGGTTACGCGCGGTGAAGACAGGGTACGTGTATTCTGACTCTGTTCAAGTGCATGCAATACCGCCTCAAATTGAGGCTTTGTCAAAACTCCTTTATAGGTAAGGTTGAGGCCACTTGTGGCATTGGTGAAATCAGAAAAATTGACCCCACTATTTTGGGCAAATCCCTGGGAGAATTGTCCCCCTTTTACATCTGTTGCCCAGTCTTCATTTGCTATCTTCCATTCAACCCCTAACTCAGAAAGGTCAGTAATGTCCACCTCCAGAAATTTGGCCTCTATCAAGACCTGTACAGGTGCTACATCTAGATTCCAGAGTATCTCATCTATCTTTTTTATATTTGCAGGCGTGTTTGTAACTATCAATGTACCAGTACGTTCATCTAGGACCAGTTTGCTCCCAGAAGGCCAGTCGACTGCCTCTTCTAATATATCTTTTAGGGTCTTGACCTCGCTTACAGAGGCCCCACTGCCTAATTCCACACTACCTGAAGTGGAGTTGGAAAATTTGGTGTAAAGCCCTATTCCCTTGCTTAGATGATATACCTTGGTCTCAACTGGTTCCTTTTCCAGTTGATCCGGGGTAGTAATCCAGACGGCATCTTCGTCTATCTGGTATGTAAGATTATATGATTTCAAGAGATATTTCAGGGCACTTTCCAGGGCCATATCTTTTACGTCTATGCTGACATTATACTCTTTAGAGAGGACAGAAGCAGAAGGTATGATATTAACTCCTGTTTGCTCAGCAAAAAACTTCAGGACATCCACCAAAGGAACATCTTCAAAATTTGCACTAATCTTCTGCTGGAGTTTCTTCTTTATAGGAGGGAGATTCAATATTCTGCGCCTTTCCCTTTCCTCTTTCTTTATCTTCTTTGTCTTTAATGCGGTTGGAACTATCCCATCCTTCATCACATCCTTATACATCTTTTTGTCTTGTTCATCTAACTTTTTTTGTAATCTTTGTTTGTCGCGTGCAAAGATCTTTTCCTTCACGGCAAACAATTTTTGCTTGGCAATAGAATCATTGGGAAACAAAAATAGGATATTCTCATACACGGCTGCGGCAGATTCCAGCTTACCATCTCTCTCCAGTTTTTTGGCATCTTGATAGAGCTTATCCACAATTTTGTCTTTTAATTCCTGCGTCTCCTTTTCCCTATTTAATGCCTTTATATCCTTTTCCCTTTCCTTTATCAGGTCCAAATACTCACGAGCATATGGACTGTAATAAGAAATCTTGGCATCTTTTTCCCTGGAGATTACTTGAGAAAACAACTCTCGTGATTTGAGATAATTGCCAGAATTATAGGCTGTCTTTGCCTTTTCATAGACTTCTCGAATAGTTGGATATAATTTTTCCTCTATTTTTATCTGGTCTTGCTGGACTTGCTGCTCCCTTTTAAGCAGCATACGAGCTCTCTCTGCTAGTTTCTCAGCTTTGCTGTTTTCAGGATCTATTTCTAGTATATCTTCCGTTATATTCAAGACCTCCCCGTAATTGCCTTCGTAGAGATTTTCCTTTGCCTTTTCAATCATCTCTCGAATCAAGGTCTTTTTATTACTGCCATCATTTAACGCATCTATTCGCGCAATCCTTAAAGATTCCAAACGTTTTTCTATAAGTTTCCTTTTCTTCTCTTTCTCCTTTGCTACCACACGCTCTATCGAAGCAAGACGATCTTTAAAGGTCTCTATTTTCCTCTTCTGTCTAGGATTCATAAACTCTATATCCTGAGAAAGTGCCTTTAATTTATCCTTTACCAAGGCAATCCTATCCCAGTTCTTCTCGGCTATCTTTAAAATAGATTCCAACTCGTTAAGTTTCAAATCAATTTCTCTTTCCTTCTGAATACTGGATAGTGTCCATATCTCCTTTTTGACCTTTTCATCCAAAGAATCCATTCCATAAGAAAAGACTCTAGCCTTTGCGAGCATCTCTCTCTGCATCTCGTCCATCATGTGTTCGCGCGCTAGTCTATACTCTTCTTCCTTTTTTCTCCTTTCTGCTTCAAGCCTATCAAAATAGTCCTTTCTAGCCTTAACTATACGCCTCTTTAAAAGTTGGGCCTGTTTATTCTCTGGCTCTAATTGCAAGATTCTTTTAACGGCCTTCATTGCTGGAGAATACTTGCCTTTTTCAAGATAGTTACTTGCCTCATTAAATAGAGCTGCAAGATATGCTTCATACTGCTCTTTGCCTTTGTTTTCTACATAGGCCCCTACTCTAGAAGATATATCCTTAATAACATTCCTCCTAGCCTTGGCCTTTGTTTCAATAAACTTATCCAGCTGTGCCAAAGTCCATCTATGTTTCTCATCTAGGACATCCATTTGGGCATCAGATAGTCTCCTTATCTCCTTTGCAATCTTTGCATCCAAATCCTTATCGGGCTGTAATCTGCTCGCCAACCTTTCCACCTCTCTTTCTACCTTCTTCATAAAAGACTTATGCTGTGCCTCCGCCAGTTTGTATTGCCTGTATTGCTGCTCAGATTTGTCCCGAATATACTTTTTGACCTCTGATGTTAAATCTATAAAACCATCCCTGTTTGCCTTTGCCTTGCCTTTTAGAAATTCATCCAGCTGTGCCAAAGTCCATCTATGTTTCTCATCTAAGACATCCATTTGGGCATCAGATAGTCTCCTTATCTCCTTTACAATCTTTGCATCCAATGCATCATCGGGGCTCAGTCTCCTAGCCAACCTGTTTACTTCCTTTTCTACCTTCTTCATAAAGGCCTTGTGCTTACTTTTTGCCAGTATATATTTCCTATATTGATCCCTGGCCTTACGAGACACAAAGCTTTTCACCTTTTTGTCTAATGCGTCATTAGAGAATAGCCTTGCCTGTTTCTTTAAAAAAGCATTCAATTTCTCCAGTGTCCATTTATGTTTCTTTTCTAGAAAACTGTATTGTTCCTCTGACTTTCGAGAAATATAATCGGCAACTTTTGCATCCAATCCTGCACTGCGACTAAATAAGGAACCTTTTTCCTTAATCTCTCTATCTACCTGAGCCATTAATGTACTTTTCTCTTTTATTCCCTTGCGATAATCACTACCTAAATTTTTTGTCTTTTTAACAATCTTGTTGGTTGTCTCACCTGACTTTTCAACTTTATTACTCAACAATTTATGATTGTCCGACGTCTGTTTAGCTATTTTACCCTTCACCGTTTGTCTTAAAACAGTCTCGCTCGACTTCAGTGCTTGTTCTTTAGCTTCTTTCTTGTCTATTTCCTCTTGCATAAGTAATATCAAATCTAGCAAATCTTTAGCTGTCTGATTATCAGGATCGTATTCCAATACTTTTTTACATAGCGCAACGGCCCTATCAAACTTTTGTTCATCTAATAGACGCTGGGCCTGCAATAAAAGGCCTTCTATATCCGCTCCAAGCAAACCTTTCTGATACTCATACTCTTTATTCACATGATTCATTGTACGCACGGCATTGGAAATTCTTCTCTTCTCTGCTGCATCATGTTCTATCTGATACAACAGTGACTTTTTTCTCCGTATCTCTGACTGCCATCTTTCCCTTGCCCTTCTATACAGGTCCATTAATTCCTGGTTCTTTGAATTAAGTCGCAGGCCCTCTCGTGCAAGTAGAAGCGCACTTTGATAGTCCCCAGCCCTTAATGCGCGAATTCCCTGAGTAAGTTTTAAATCAGCATAGTATAAATTTTCGGCCTTCTCTATCTGCTTCAAAAAGCGTTTTGCTTCTTTGTTATCCCTATCTATATTACGCAATATATCCTTAACAACAATCTTAGCACTGACAAAATCACTGTTTTGCAAATATATCTGAGCTGTCTTTAAGGCCTGCTGAACCTTATAAAACCTTAATCTTTCTTCCATTTGATCCAAAATACTACGAAGCTTAGCGTTATCCTGACTGTCCTGCACAAATTGTCTTGCTGTATCTAGTTCCTTTCTAGCAGTGGAAAAATCATATATTTTCAGTGCACTTTTTGCCAATTCTATATGCTTATAAAAATTATATTTCTGTCGTATCCTCACTATCTTTTTTTTACAGAGAGCAAACTTAGACTTTATATCATCGGGAATAAAATTCATCAACTTCATATAAGCGTCTATTTTATTCAGATCCTCTTCCTCAACCGCACGGCACAGTTTTTTAAACACTTCATGATAGTAATCCAGCTGCTGCTTTTCCTGAAAAGCCAATACCTGTTCATCCAGCTTACGCATATCAGTTGCAATTTTTTGTATCTCTTTCCTCATTTCTTCCAGAGTACGCTTATGTGCTATCTTATACAATTTTTCCTTTCTTTCCTCTTCTTTGAACCGATCCATAGCCTTTTCATATAACCTTTGAATGCGAGTATCACCCGGGAAATGACGTTTTGCATTTTTTGCTATACTTAAAGCCTTGCGCAGGTTTTCCAATCCACCTTTTTCCAACAAGGCTGTTATTTGGCCCACATAAGGCTTCACCAGAAGGCCTTTAAGGGTCTCTCTTAACTTCAGTAGAGTTTTTCTTTTATCCGGATATATCCTCATTAATTTCTTTATCTTCTCATCTGCCAAGATATATTCTCTATCCTCTAACAACTTATTTATCTCATCTACAGCTTTATCAAACTCAAAATCGTATTTTGCCTGTTTAACTTTTGTTAAATATTCCTTAATATAATTGTTATCTGGGTACAATCTAGATAATCTACTCAATAAATCAATAGCCTTATCGAATTCTCTTTTATCTAGATAAGCAGATACCTCTTTTATTTTGTTGTTGATGTACTCTCTTTCTCGTTGTTTCTCTTCTTCCTTTATCTTTTGTAGGCTTGACTCCAATCCAGCAAGGCTTCTCTTACCTTTGTTTGTAGGAATTACTAGCTCAGGTAAAGACTCTTCTTTTTTAGTAGTGGTTGTGGCGGTCTTTGCCACATTCGACACCTTATTTTTTGAGGGAATAGACAAAGACTTTTCTGACGCTATCAATTTCACAAGTCTCTTGGCTGGAACAAAGCCGGGATCAATTTTCAATACCTCTCTAGCTAGTTTAAGGGCCTTGTCCATATCTCCCGCATAATAAGCATCTTGGGCATTATAGAAAATATTTAAACGCTCTATCTTTTTTCGCTTCTCCTCAAGTAATTTCTTTTCCCTTTCCTTTATACGTGCCCTTGCTTCAGCCAACAAAGCCTCAGCTTCTCTGGCATATTTACCACCCATGGAATCTTCTTTTATAACTTCAAGAAACCTTTCAATTGCATCTTCATACTGTCCTTTTCTATAGAATCGTTTACCCTGTTTTAATAATCTCGCCAATCTTCTACCATTGGTTCTTTCCTTAACATGTTTACTCTGTTCGGACCTTATATCCCTACTGCTAAAATTTTTCACAGGTTTGGCAGCTAGAGCCGTCTCTTTTTGCTTTTTATTAGGAAAAGACTCCCTCAATTCGCGTGTAGTTGCCTCCACTATCGCGGTTGCCTTCCTTTGCCGTCCTGATTCTATCCTCTTTTCCCTCCCAATCGCCTCTTCGATCTTCTTAAGTTCATCCTCTAGTGCCTTCCTCAATAAAAGTTCCTTGCGAAGTTTATCTCTCAAAGCCCTTTCTTCAGAAGTCAACTCATTATATCTCTCATCCAGCTGTGAGAGATCCTCTAAAGAAACACTTTCCCCTGTTCTTTCAGAAAGAGATCCCATCAATCTATTTTCCAGGAGTAAGATCTCCTCATTTATCCTTGCTATCTGGGTTTGTAACTTCAACCTCTCTGTAGAGAAATCATTGACCAGCTGCTCCTGTTCCTTTATTCTTTCCTCTAATTCACGGACCTGCTTCTCCTTTTCTTCTAGATACTTCCTCATTAAGAAGTCTTGTTGGTCCTTTATCTCCTTCAATTGGGATAGATATCGACTTATTCCTTCCTGGAGTGATAAAACTGCCACCTTAAATCTGGTTTTTAATAATTCGCTATCTTGCGTAATCTTGTCTATATCGGGAGAGCTTTTTTCTTTAGACACGTAAACAGCAGATGTGTCCTGATTACTTCCCCCACTAACCAACAATGCCCTCGACTTTTCCAAGTATCTTTTCGCATACTGATGATTAGGCATATATTTCAAAACCCTACTAAAACACTCTACTGCTGTCGCATAATCCTGAGCCAAAAATGCCTGTTTGCCTTGCATATAAAGTGACTCTATATCTACTGAAGACTTATTCGGAGAAATGGAAACAGCAAGCTTTCTATCTATATCCAATAGATATCTTTTGGCTGTCTCATTAGAAGGGTCTTTCTTAAGTGCTAGTTCAAAGAAAGACTTTGCCTTTACCAACTCCCCACGATTATAGTAATCCTCTGCCTTAGACAGATAATCCGCATCAGAATTATTAAATTCATAAGAAAAAACACATACAGGAGATATAAAAAACAATAATAACCCTAGCCCCCAAAAGAGCTTTCTCCAAGCTATTTTCACTTAGACCCCCCAACTTTCAATGTAATCAGAGACAATCCCCCTTCTTTAGATAATACAACTGTATCCTCTGTTATGTCAAGGACCTTATACCCTTCCACAAAATCTCCCAATTTTAAAAACTTAGTCTTTTTGCTTTCTATCACATAGATAATAGCAACCTTATCCCCACCCCAGTCCATCATACCCTTATATACAAACAAACCTTGCGCTTCTTGAGCTGTCTTTTTGGTTTCAACATCTACTTTCTCTACACCTACTTCCACTTCCTTTATTGGGACAAAAAATGGATTCCTCAAAGGAACCGAATAAATCTTATCAGAGACTACTAACTGCGGAACAGTTATAGGGATATAGCTGCAATTAAAATCTATTCTAGGTAAGGGATACCTTGACATTTCTATCAAACCTAAGAAAGTTCCTATAAAGATTAGGATATTCGCCGTGGATATCCAGCTATATTTTTTTATCGGTCTCAGCGGCTGCATTTTTTCTGGTCCTTAGTTTTCTTTCCAAATGCCCAACCATATCTGGATCTATTTTTATCGATAAGTTTATGAAAGGCCTATCATTCGAAACAACCTCCAATCCTTCAATTAAAATAATAGGCTTGCGTTGCAAACTCTTTACAATCGCCAAAAGTCCCTTGAAATCTGTCATAATATCCATTACCATTAGATGGCGCCTTTCACTAAAATCGAAGGAAACCTTATTTAGAGAGGTGTTTTTACCATCCACTACTTCCAACACACGTTTTATGGCCTCTAAATTATAAAGCAAGTATGCAATATCTGCTTCATCTGGCATCGCCACTGGAAATCCCAAATTCTCTGGAATTTTTTTATCTTTATATCTATCCACCACTGCCCTAACACTGCGCATAAAAAATAGGCCTGGAGAATCTTTATCCTTAGTGATTTCCCTTAAATCAGATAATAGCAATACCTGAGATTTAATATTGGAGCGTTCCTGTTCTACATCTGACAAATTCTCCTGTAATTTTTCAACAACATCCTCTGGCGAACATCCCCAATACTTTGACTTTGTACCTTCAAATCTTGACAGAGATATATTTAACCGCATATGCATATTGTAAGAGAAACCCACCAAAAATAACGAAAACAAAACTAAAACCAAGAAACCACCTTCCAATGTCCAGAATAAAACACTCCTTTTCATTTTTCAAGCACCAATAACATAGTTACTTTGTTATCAGAATCATATCTAGAATTTACTGCAGAAACTTTAGAAAATCTGCCGCTTTTCCTCAAATTTATTAACAAATCATTCAGATTATCATAATTATCAGAAACTATTTGCAGAGAAAAAACCAACTGTTCAGCCTTATCTTGACCATCTTCTAATAATTTCGCTGAGACTGAAGATACAACCACTGAATCTAAGGATTCCATACAACTAGACAATATAGTAAAAAATTCCGGATAGAAATACTGAAGTGACATGGTCTTATTAAACAAAGATAATTCATTTACTAGTTCATCTCTCTTCTTCTTTAATCTAATCACCTTCCTTTTTATATTTTTGTAATCGGTAAGTTGAGTATTTACATACCCAATCAAATTCTTCACAGGAATTATATCTTTTATACTCAGATATCCTGCACCAGAAATAAGTGAAAAGAGCAAAATAGATTGAAGCACATTATAAAAAATAGGTATGCGATACTCTATTTTTGACTCAATGGGAATAATCCCATTTAATGTATTGAATTTATCTTTAGAAAACATCACGGCCAATCCAAAAGCCAATGCAAATTTTTCAATAGATCTAGTCTCGATTGACTGTTGGCGTAAAATAGACTCTACCGGGAAAGGTGTAGGCCTTAGGCCTAATTCCTTTTCAAAGAGCGCATCCCATTCTTCTTCTGGTTTGATATCATCATTCACAAATAGATAAATCGCATCTATATCTTGACTTAATACTACATCACCTATTCTCCCCGAAAACTTTGCAAAATAGGATTCCAATAATTCCTTAATATCCCAAATCAAACTAACATTTCCATAACCTCTAGGCAATGTCCTTATCCAATCTCTCGAAGAATCTTCACCAATTATGATCAAATCCGTAAACCCATGCGTACAAAGCAAGGCTATAGAAACCTTCTCTTTCTGGCGAATAGGCGTGGAAAATTCTAGCAACCTTATCAGATTATAGAAAGCAATGCTATAAGGTGTTATTCCCGAAGGAGAAGAAAGAGCACCATCCATTTTGGCGATCCATCTATCGACGACTTCCTCTCTAGCAGCAAAAATCAGTGCCTCTCGTTCTACATCTCCATCCGTTCCTGTATCCAACAGATCGTAACTCCAATAAACTGAATGTTTGGGGAATGGAATATTTTTATCATATTCAAAATCTACTGCAAAGTCACAATTCACACCCTCAGGGCAAAGCAACCGTACCTGCTTCATGAAAAACATATTACTTGGTAGGACTACATAAACAGGATATTGAGGTTTCCACAAATAGGCATCTTCTAATGGAAGAGAGAAAGATTTTGTTACTTCTAGACTTCCATCGTTATCAAGTCTACATTCTAATATACCAAGCTCAGCACAGCAAACCTGTACTGCATAAAAACGGAATGTATAGGCCACCTATACACTACCCCCCAGTTGATTATATTTTAACACAAAAACACATCGCTTGGTAGGACAATAAGCCGAGTTCTGTTTAGGCGGCCATCCATCTAAAGACAGAATCACTCCTGTCTTTTAGCAGCCAACCCGAGGGATTATAGTCCGGGCCAGACTCCCTCCTACTTGGCATTGCTGCGGGTAGAGATTACCGCATTTAGCGGCTCTGATCCGGCCTGCCCTGTCAAACAGGACAGACGATGGGCGTTACCCACTACCCTGCCCTCTGCAGCTCGGACTTTCCTCTTGCCAATATTTAGGCAAGCGACCGCCTTATCCTACCAAGCGAGATAGAGCAATCGCCTTCCGTGCTAAGGCATCAGCGGTCTTATTCCCTTCTCGTTTAATATGTTTTATCTCTAGGCTTGAAAAACTTGCAACAAGCTCTATTATTCTATTATATAAAATTTTTAATTTTTTGTCTTTTACTTTATATTCCCCCGTTAGTTGTCTAACAAGCAATTCACTATCGCTATATATAACTATAGGAAATTTCCTCTTTGTTTTCAACTCATCAAGAGCTATTAACAAAGCAACATATTCAGCAATATTGTTAGTTGCATTGCCAAGGAAAAAAGACATCTTGATAGCACCAGAACCTTTTTTAATGAAGATCCCACAGCCCGCCAGACCTGGATTGCCCGAACAGGCACCGTCTACATATACCTCTATCATATCCATAACAATAATCCCGTTTAATTACTAATTGTGGCAAGATTTAGCATACAATTACAACTGTAATTTCTTGCTATTCTTCCGCGTAATACAAAATAGAACCGCATCCTTCACAATATATAATCTTATTTCCCAGCATTAACTCATTTACAACCTGTGGAGGTAGGGACAGATAACAACCTGTACACACTCCTTTACTTGTAACCTTACACAGGGCCGTTCCTCCTCTGTGTTCCAAAATCCTTTCATAAATAGATAATATATCCTGAGGAACTGCAGCCGCTATATCTTGTCTCTTCTCTTTTAATGAACCTATCTCTTTCTCCAATCTCTCCTGTTCAGCTATCAATTCACCTCTGCTTTTTTCCAAATCAGAAATCTCTCTTTCGATATCCATCCGTAGTTGCTCTTTCTTCTCCCTGGCAGCATCGAGCTCATCTAATAGCGCTAATATCTCATCTTCTAGGCTCGATATCTTCAATTTCATGCCTTCTATCTCTTCTTGAAGTGCAGAATACTCCTTATTAGTCTTAACCTGATACAATCTTGCCTGCAGAGAATTAAGAGTATCCTCACACTTACCCATTTCCATTTCTTTTTCTTTATGCTGCAGGGCTAACTTCTCATATTCCTTAGAAAGGGCAGAGATTTCATTTCTCTTTTCTACGATCAGTTTTTCAATATTCTCTATTTTAGGTGGGATTTCATCAATAAGAGACTTTATCTCAAATATTTGTTTATCTATTTCCTGAAGAGGCAAGAGAGACTTTAATTCATCCAGCATATATTCCTCTCCTATGGGCGATAGAGGACTTGAACCTCTGACCTTCCGCATGTGAAACGGACGCTCTAACCAACTGAGCTAATCGCCCCTGTTAATCCGCTAGTATTCTAGTGTCAAAAATGGGCCCACGAGGATTCGAACCTCGGACCAACTGATTATGAGTCAGCTGCTCTAACCGCTGAGCTATGGGCCCAAATAGCATTTTACAATTTCGCTATTTTATATAAAAACGCATAAATAGTCAACTCTATTCAATAACTCAGGGTTATTTGCCCATCCCTATCTTTTGGCTCATCTGAAAGAGTTTACCCTCTGTCTGAATAGAAGGCGCTATAATTATTTCTGTCAATTGCATTTCTCTTATATTCTTTGCACCGAGACTGCCCATCGATGTCTTAAGCGCACCGACAAGGTTCTGAGAACCGTCATCAACTCTAGCCGGGCCAAGTAGTATTTCCTCAAGACTTCCTGTTATGCCCACATATATCCTGGTTCCCCTTGGCAGATTAGAATGCGAAGTCGCCATCCCCCAGTGATAACCACGCCCAGGGGCTTCTTTTGCCCTTGCAAATGGTGAACCAATCATAACCGCATCAGCCCCTGCAGCAAATGCCTTACAGACATCTCCCCCTGTTCGCATACCACCATCCGTAATAATAGGTACATATCTGCCAGTACGACGATAAAAATAGTCTCGGGCAGCTGAGGTATCTATGGTTGCGGTAACCTGTGGGACACCTATACCAAGAACACCTCGTGTTGTACAGGCAGCACCAGGCCCCACTCCTACCAGGATACCACTGGCTCCAACCTCCATTAATCCCAAGGCAGTCTTGTAAGTAACGCAGTTGCCTATAATCACAGGTATTTTCATCATCTTACAAAACTTTTCCAAATCAACTGCCTTATATGTAGAAGAGATATGCTTTACAGAAGTAACCGTACCCTGAACAACAAATATATCAGCCCCTGCCTCCTCTGCAATAGGGCCAAATCGTTCCGCATGTTGAGGAATACAACTGACAGCCGCAACTCCACCTTTCTCCTTTATCTCTTTTACCCGCCTAGCAATCAGACCTTCCTTTATCGGCTCTCTATACATATTCTGTATCAACTCAGTGGCCTCTTCAGGCGTTGCCTGAGAAATCCTATCCAATATCTCATTTGGATCATCGTATCTAGTCTGCACCCCATCTAAATTAAGAACTGCTAAACCACCGAGGCGACTCATTTCTAGGGCAAACCGCACATCAACAACACCATCCATAGCAGAGGCAATAAAGGGTATTTTGAACCTTATTCCACCTAAATCAAAACTTATATCTACATCTTCAGGATTTATTGTCACCTCTCCCGGAACCAGGGCAACTTCGTCAAAACCATAACAACGCCTCGCCCGTCTGCCAATACCGATCCATTCACCCATAACTACCTCCTAAAGGTTTAAATTGCACAATCTAGTATAAAAAACAATCCTGATTCATAAATCAGGATTGTCTTCCAGGAGTCCAAGCTTATAAGGTCTTAAATTATAGCACAAACTTTTCTGCCAGGCTATCAATTCCCATCAACCTGCCTGTCTCTCCTGCCAGGGCAGATATCATACCAAAGACAGATAAAAGTCCAAATACCAATCTGGCCAGTACAGTAAACACAATTCCAATTACGGGTAGGGCAGAGATCGTCCAGATCAATGCCTCGAGTATAAACAGTACCAATCCTCTCTTAGCATGATAACGAATAAACTCATCTTCCTTTGCGTGAAAGGCCGACCATATACTCAACGGGCCAAGATAGGCAAGCATAGCATATAATTTCGATTCTAGCTTTACAAAGTTTTCCATAACACGCCCCCCTAACCTATGTTAAGCAGAGAATCCAGCTCCCCATAGGGATTCTTTTCCTTCAAAGGATTATTTGGATCATCTACCCATTTACCATCTACCACAAACCTATACCTATATCTTCCAGGTGGTAAATTAATAGTCTTTACCCATACGCCATTCCTTTTTTCCAATTTTGCCTCATCACCCAAACGCCAGGCATTGAAATCACCTGCCACAAAGACCTCTTTAGCTTGTGGATCAGGAAATACAAACTCGACAATCCTTTCAGGCATATCACGACCTATATCCATACTCTTCTGCATTGATCTGGTTTCAATCCTATTCTCTGGTTTCCAATCACTATCCAGAGGTCTCGGTGGCTCTACCCTTGACAATAACTCCCTTGCCAGTGCAAGGTAATCCTTTGCACCTCTACAGTATTTATCATAGAAAAGGGCAGGTTTCCCATGACTAGCAGCTTCTCTTAATTTGACATTTATATGTATGATGGTCTTTGCAACCTTATCACCAAATCTTTCCCTTATAGAGTCCTGTACATGATAAGAATACTGAAGACGAGAATCAAACATAGTCATAAGTATACGATAATCCACATTATGATTCAGCCTCTCCCTTACCAGATTTATAATGTCCAAGAGCTGATTTACACCATTAAATGAAAAGAAGCTCATCTCTATAGGGATAAAGACTTCATTGGCTGCCCTTAATGCATTAACCGTCAAAAATCCAAGGTTCGGTGGACAATCTATTATCACATAATTGTAATCGGACTCCATCCTGGAAAGCACATCCCAGAGACGAGTTTCTCTCCCAATCTCATCCGCTAGTTCCTGCTCGAGAGTACTTAACAATATTCCAGAAGGGGCCAAATATAAATTTGGGCTTACCTCCTTTACAATCGCATCTATAGAGGCCCTGGCCTGAGAAAGAGACGAAAGGACATCATAAATGGAAAATTCCAAACTATCTGGATTAATTCCTAATCCCGTAGTTGCATGGGCCTGCGGATCGAAATCCACCACCAGAACCTTCTTTCCCATATGGGCAAGAGATGCCGCTAGATTTATGGTAGTCGTCGTCTTACCACATCCCCCCTTTTGATTGGCAATCGCCATCACATACATAGTCCCCCTCCTTTAAAGAATCCTAAAGTTAAGTGCCCTCTATAAATCTTACCTTATCTATATAGATAGTACCCTTTGGGATAGAAACATTCCATTTATCAACGATAAAACCTATCCTCTCTACATTATTCCACGACGTTATTTTAGGGACTTGATCAAGAGGTATTACAATCTCTTTCCAACCAGAATCTATTGAAGGTATCCCTATTTCTCCTATTTCCCTGAAATTATTAACAAACTCCAGGCGTATACTATGATTCTTGCCAGAAGAAAAACGTACATCAAAGGCCAAGGCCTTAAATTTGGATACATCCGCGCCTTTAAGAGAAAGATAATACTTCACAACTCCATTTGCCTGAGGATCAGAGAAATCAAAAGAAATCGCAACAGGCATCTTGTCGGATGCTACCAATAAAGATTCATTTGAAGCCTTGTCATGAAGCGGTGTGCCAGAATTATACAACATCCCACTCTTCCAACCCAGGATTAGTAGCAGAATCAAAACAATATTTATCCCCAAAAGCAAGAGGTTAATATTAAAATATCTACCCACTATAGCTAATATCCTATTCCTCTCCAAAGGTCTTTGCTCTTTGTTAGTAAAATAGGTGCGTGCTATTATATCAGCCACCCTTTTATTACCCATTGTATTTTTTTTATAACACATAACCACCTAAGAGTCAATGGATTATATTTCAAATTGGACCTTTATCATCAAAAAATCTAGCATCCTAATTGTCATAAAAGATTAGGCCATTACCAACTCACGATAACCATCCCGTGGCAATTCGTCGATAAAGGAACTGTTCCGCGAAAAATAACCATTGAATCGATAGTCAAAACCAACTGACGGAGCAGTAATTATAAGATGTTTCTTAGCACGCGTCAAGGCAACATAAAACAGCCTGCGTTCTTCCTCAATGCCGCTATCTATCTTGAGGCTCTTTGAATGTGGAAACTGGCCATCCACAACTCCCATCACAAAGACGACCTGCCATTCAAGACCTTTGGCCTGATGGATAGTTGAAAGGACAATGCAATTCCTTTCTTCCAAAGAAAAACCCTTTCTAAAATTTTCAGTTATACCTATATCCGAAAACAAGGCCTCCAAGTCAGAGTAGCCTTTCAAGAACTCTAGAAGATAGATCAGATCCTCCTGGCGTTCTACATAGTCATCAAAATTGTCTCTTAGATAATCCCAATAACCATTTTCGAGTACATATCTACAGGCATCATATAGTGATAGGTCTCTAATGCTGCAAAACATATCCTTTATCCTATCCACTGCCTTCTGTGCCTTCTTTGACAAAGATCCAAATTTAACTGCCTCTATCTCAAAGATATCCCGGCCGCTAAAGGCCAAAAATAATTTCCTAGCAGTCTGTGGCCCTATCCCTGGATACATACACAAAAGCCTTTGCCATGCAACTGCATCTTTAGGGTTGTACAATACCCTTAAATAGGCTAGGACATCCTTTATATGGGCCTGTTCAAAGAAACGAATCCCGCCCCGCATAATATAATCCAGACCCCTATGGGCAAGGGACAGCTCCAGTTTTGCAGAATGATAACTTGCCCTAAACAAAACAGCTATCTCGCTCGCAGGCACACCCTCATCCAAAAACAATTCTATCTGCTCGGCAATAAATCTAGCCTCATCCTCGGCAGATCCAAATCTAACCACCAGAGGATCCTCCCCCCTATCCTCAAAAACAGCCATTAATTGTTTCTGAAATCCGCGAACATTGTTTTCTATAGATGCATTTGCTAGATATACCACCTCAGGTGTAGAACGGTAATTTTTATTCAAATAAAAGACCTTCGCATTCGGATACCTTTGGGGGAACGAAAGGATATTTTCAACCGTCGCTCCTCTAAAGGAGTAGATACTCTGTGCATCATCTCCTACTACAAGCAAATTGTTATGTGCAGAAGCAAGATAATCCACAATGCAGGCCTGCAACTTACTTGTGTCCTGATATTCATCTACCAATATATATCTAAATTTCTCTCCATAGAAACAACGAATATCTGAAAAATCCCTTAACAATCTATAAGTCAGAAGCAATAAGTCATCAAAATCAACCAACCCAGCCTCTTTTTTCCTCTCGTAATAGAGGGAAAAGACATCCTTTATTGGATAGAAAAACTGAGCATACTCTTCAAAATCATTTCTCAGTATATCCTCCCAGGGAACCAGTGTATTGGCAGAGATACCTTTAAGATAAGAAAAAAATCCTGCATTCGGAAATGACTTTAGCTTATCTTTGTTTACATCCCTGATGCACTGGGCAAGAATGGCCTTAGTATCTTCGTCATCTATTATTACGTAATTTTGGGGATAACCCAAACGGGGAGCAAACTTTCTCAATATTCTATTGCATATATGATGAAACGTTCCACCCCATATACTACTAGTAGAAAAATTAGAACCAAGCAGCTCATTTACTCTTGAAAGCATCTCTTTAGCGGCCTTAATGGTAAAGGTAAGCAAAAGTATCTCCGAAGGCTGAACACCCTTTCTTTCCAATAGATAGGCAACCCTATAAACAAGGGTACGTGTCTTGCCACTGCCTGCTCCGGCCAGGACAAGTGCATAGCCATCAGATTCAAAGACAACCTTAAGTTGTTCGTCATTTAGACTTGTTTCGTAATCTATCATAATAGTAAGTCATTCTTTTCGTTGCCTTCAATTGCCCAACCTTTTTATCAAGCATGGGAAAAGGAGTATAGAGAGACCATACAATATTCTCGACGAAAAGTCCAGAAGATTAATCAAATCCAGATTTTTTCATACTTGCCTCTCCTAAACAGGGCCCTTGCTCGCGCTGAAAAGGAATAGATGCAACCACACCACCTCTGCCTATACATCCCCAATCTCTTTGCCTCCTGATGGGCCCAGTCAAATCCATCCCTAAAATCAAATGCCAGGTAAGATATTCCAACATCTCTAGCTATATCCTTCCCCAAACGGTTGATTTCCTGAGGATCCTGGTAGCGACTCACCAACAGGGTAGTGGTAAAGTTCTTTATACCCAATTCGTGCGCCTTTTTTGCAGTATTTTCTAATCTTATGGCCCAGCATAAACTACACCTACTGGGCGAATCAACTAACCTATCCCCCATGATTGAGAAAAAATCACTGGATGGAGAAGCATCATATACAAACTCAATCCCTTTATCAGAGCAATATCTCTCTAACTCCCTAAATCTAATCACCCTCTCCATCACTGGATAGATATTGGGATTATACCAATAACTCACCACATCATAACCCATATCAACAAGTCTGCGGTACGGATATAGCAAACATGGTGCGCAACAAGTATGAAGCAAGATCCTTTTGTCTTCCATTACACCTATATCCTCTTTGCGCATAATCCATCTATAGGGCAGCGATCACAGCCAGGATTGCGTGCCTTGCATAAATACCTGCCGTGGAGAATAAGATAATTCGACATGCTACTCCATATCCGTTTAGGCCAGATTTTCATTAAATCCTTTTCTATTATCAAAGGCGATTGTTTATCAGAGAAGCCTATCCTATAGGAAAGTCGTCTTACATGGGTATCAACGGTAATTGCTGGCCGTCCAAACAATACAGACAAAATAACATTGGCACTTTTGCGACCAACTCCTGGAAGAGATATCAGGGCCTTATAATCCGCAGGAATTCGCCCCCCAAAATCCTTACAGATAATCTTCGAGCTGGAAATTATATTTCGTGCCTTTGTCCTGAAAAGACCTATCTCACGTATAATCTCTTCTACCTCTGCCAGGGATGCCTCTGCCAAAGTGCAGGCATCAGGAAACTTAGAGAAAAGGACAGGCGTTACCATATTCACCTTCTTGTCCGTGGTCTGAGCAGATAGTATCACAGCGATGAGAAGCTCGAAATCTGAATGGTAAACCAGCTCTATCCGTGGCTTTCCATAATGTCTTGCTAGTCTACTGTGTATGGCTAATACCTTTTTCTTCTCCATCAATCTAAATTAGATATTCTACTATACAAGACATTCCCAACAACACCAAATCCCTTTCCAAAACATACTCCTTCTTTAGATAGCAAAGTAGGCCCTCTAGAAGACAGGCATCTCCACCTGTCAAGACAACAGACAAATTATCTCCTTTTATAAAGTCGAACATCCGAGTAATCGCAAAGTTTACTGCCCTATCTGTAGATATGGCATAATCAATTCCATCCACAGCCTCATAAAAAACATCCCGGCCTAAGACAGCCCTTGCCAAATCGAACAAGCCCCTAATCCCAGGGAAAATCGCCCCTCCGCAATGAACCCCATCGCGAACAATATCAATCGTAACAAAACTTCCCGCATCCACAATATAGGTATTCTTAAACCCCAGAATCTCAACCGAAGCCATACAGGCAAGGAGTCGATCTACTCCTAACAAAGATAGATCATACCTTGAAGGAAAAGGGATATCACTAGCAGAGATAAATTCAAAATTCCTTTGCCCCTTAAGTCTTTTTTGGACTTCGCCATCAACACAAGAGACAATAGCAACCTCCTCAGGTAACACCTTCGTAAAATCCTGCACAGGAAGCGAAACAACGTTCTCTATTCTAGCCTTTGAGACATATCTAGCATACTTTACCCTGGTGTGACCTATATCTATCAACAACATGAGATTGGTTTGATTTTAGTGCGGATCAATAGGTGCACGTATTCTCTATCTCTCCATTCCAGCCTATACCTATGGTATATAGCCCATAGACAGCCACAACATTTATCCTCTCAGCATAGCAAACATCAACAATATTGGTATTACCACTGTTACCAAGGTGAAATCTAAAAAATCTCGGTGATGTACCGGGGTCCTGGACATCTAGGGAATTCCAATCTGCATCTGAAGAAACAAGGGTTGCGTGTTCCGCATAGTACCTAATAATCGAGCGTCTTATATGTCCAAGCAGGCGTATCGCCTCCACCTGCCTGCCCCTCTCCATCAGCTTCGTATAGACCCCCTGGGCCAGAGAGGCCATTATAGCTATAATAATAATAACCATTACCATCTCAAGCAAAGTAAAGGCCTCAAGCCCCTTCGACTGCATCAAATAGCCTCTCCTTTATCTGTTCATATCCCAACCCCACCTGACACAATAATTCTTCCCTGCTTCCATGGAGGATAAACTCATTTTCCACAGCAATACAGTCTACTTCAAAATGTCTCAATTCTGCTCGTACAGCTTCCCCAAACCCTCCCCTAAGATACCCCTCCTCAAAGACAACAATCTTCTCTACGCCTTCGGCAGCAGATATTAGCCAATCGATATTCATTGGTGCTAAAAATAAGACATCTACCACCCGTACTGGTAGGTCGTTCTCCTTAACTATGTTGTACACATCATAAACAAGCGGCCCCACACAGAAGGCAGCCACCTTTGCTCCATCTCTATCATAAACGATTTGTCCTGTATGCTCAACAATAGAATGAATAGGACTAATCTCATCAGGTGGCAATTCTGCCCGTGGATAGCGCAGGGCTACAGGTACCTTATCTCTCCTTGCCTTCTCTATCGCCCACCTGAAACAGCTATGCATCATCGTCTCATCTCGAGGAGCCAGAAGCTGCATCTTCGGTATAGGCCGAAGATAACAGATATCGAGCAACCCGTGATGCATTATCCCATCCCGTCCCACTAGGCCTGCCCTATCGATAGCAAAGACCACACCAACATCCTGAAGCGCTACGTCATTTACCATTTGGTCATATGATCTCTGCAAAAAGGTAGAGTAGATAGCAACCACTGGAATCTTGCCCGCACGCGCAAGACCAGCTGAAAAAGTAACCGCATGTTCCTCTGCTATGCCCACATCAAAGACCCTCTCCGGAAATCTCTCACGCAAGGGACGCAGTCCTGTTCCATCTAGCATTGCGGCAGTAATGGCCACAACATCTTTATCCTTCTTGAATATCTCGAGCATCACATCTGAAAAGGCGTTAGTAAACGTTTTGCCTCCTCTCTTCTCTACCTTGCCGGTATCTATATCGAAATTGCCTATTCCATGGAACAATGTGGGCTGCTTTTCTGCAAATTTATATCCCTTGCCCTTCTGAGTAACCACATGCAGTAATTTAGGTCCTGGCAGGGGCCTTATTCTCTTTAAGGTCTGTATCAACAGATCAATATTATGCCCATCGATCGGACCAAAATACCTAAATCCCAGCTCCTCGAAGAGCCATCCAGGGATAATCAATCCCTTCAGGGCCTCCTCTAGCCTCGCCCCTATCCTGGCAATGCTCTTTCCAGCCGGCAATCTTAACAAGGCATCTCTAATCTTATTATGTATGCGATTGTATGCATCGGCTGATATTATGCGATTGACATAATTGCTCAAAGCACCTTGGACAGGAGAAATAGCCATATTATTGCTGTTGAGTATGACTAATATATCCGTACCGCTATGACCAGCGTGATTAAGGGCCTCAAAACACATCCCACCACTCAAGGAACCATCTCCGATAATTGCCAGGACATTGTAGTCATCCCCATTTAAGTCCCTGGCAACTGCCATACCCATGGCAAGAGAGACAGCGGTTGAGCTGTGTCCCACCGTAAAAGGATCATACTCAGATTCAAAATGGGAAGGGAAACCGCTTATCCCACCGTAACAGCGCAGTGTATCAAAGTTCCTGGCCCTACCAGTAAGCAGCTTATGTGCATAGGCCTGATGCCCTACATCCCATATTATCTTGTCTTTAGGTGCATCATAGACATAGTGGATAGAAACCGCCAGCTCTACTGCCCCTAAAGAAGAGGCAAGATGCCCACCCCTCTTCGAGACAATCGATATTATCCTCTCCCTTATATCCTGGCACAGGTTACTAAGTTGCTCTATATCTAAGGGCTTTATATCTTTAGGAGAAACTATCTCATCAATCCTCATCTGAAAGGAAATCCTTCTTGGTAAAACTACCATCTAGTTCCTTCACCAACACCTCTATTTTCCCCTGAAGGTCCTCCAGTCTCTTCATACAGAGACGATACAGGCCTATCCCCTTCTCATAGAGCTTTAGGGAATCTTCCAACCCTACCTCCCCTGTCTCCAGTTCTTCAACTATCTTCTCTAATTCCTCCAAGGCCTGTTCAAAAGAGAGAGCCCTGTTCTCCTGCTTCATAGATCACCTTCTTTTTATTACCATCACGCTTACCCATCCTAATTACACGCGCATCCACTTCACCATCAGAGAAGCGTACTGCAATATCTTCACCTGGTTTGGCCAAACTGACAGAAGAAATAAGCCTATTATCCCTCCTCCTGCGCACAATACTGTAACCGCGCAAAAGTGTCTTTAATGGACTTAATACCTCTAATTTACCAGCCAGAGATTTTAAGTGCAACCGAGTTTTTTCCTCACACCTCGAAATGGAATTATTGGCCCTTTCAATAAGAGAATCCAGAACCTGCATATATTCATTTATCCTGTACTGTGGTTCAAAAAATGCCCTGGACCTGCGTATAGACTCCAACCTATAGATGAGGCTTTCCCATTGGTGAGAAAGCCTGCGATATAATCTATGGCCAAGATTCTCTATTCTTCTAACAATCTCTCTCTTGTCAGGTACAGCCATCTCTGCACCAGCCGAAGGCGTAGGTGCCCGCCTGTCAGCGACCAAATCCGATATAGTGACATCTATCTCATGACCAACCGCACTGATGACAGGGATATAAGAATTACTTATCGCCCGTGCTACAATCTCCTCATTAAATGCCCACAGATCCTCTATGCTGCCCCCTCCCCTGCCAACAATCAGGACATCTACCTCATTCCTGAAAAATTCATTAAAAATCATTATTGCCTTTGCTATCTCCTCAGCTGCCCCCTCTCCTTGCACCTTGACTGGATATATGAGGATACCCACTCCGTCAAACCTACGCTTAAGGACATTGATTATATCCCGCACTGCCGCGCCAGTGGGAGAGGTAATCACCCCAACAACCCTAGGAAGAAATGGTAACTCTTGCTTTCGACTCTCATCAAATAGGCCTTCTTTTTCTAGTTTTTCCTTCAATTGTCTAAAGGCAAGTTCCAGGGCCCCTACACCCTTTGGCACTATTTCTTCTACATATATCTGATAACGGCCTTCCCTTTCGTAAATATCCACCCTTGCACGACATATTATATGCATACCATGTTCTAACTCAAACTTCATCCCCTCACGAGCTGAACGAAACATCACCGCTGAAACAGAGGCCGATTCATCTTTTAACACAAAATACATATGCCCTGAAGAGTGGACTTTAACCCTAGAGGCTTCACCCTCTACCCAAATAGTATCCGGGAAACTCGAACGCAACGCCTGGCGAACAAGTAGATTAAGCTCAGAGACAGATACTGTTATCCCCTCTTTGCCACCTAATCCAAATAAATCAATTTCTTCCATTGTTCAATAGAACATACCCTTTTCGACTCTAAATCTATATCAACAACCACTCCATTGAATTCTATTGGGGGCTCGGCTACAGGAAATCTCTGAGGGATTCCCGCAACATATTTTCGCACTACATTATCCACTACCCTGCCAAGCACAGAGTATTGGGGTCCCACCATACCCACATCCGTAATATAGGCTGTTCCTTTCGGTAGGAGTTTAGCATCAGCCGTAGGGACATGAGTATGTGTGCCAAGTACAGCTGCAACCCTACCATCAAGGTAATATCCCATTGCTATCTTTTCGCTGGTAGCCTCAGCGTGGAAATCGACCAGTACAATATCGGTCTTTCCTTCCAATTCAGATAAAACCTCATCTGCCTTGCGAAAAGGGCAATCTACCGGCTGCATAAAGACCCGTCCCAACAGGTTCAAAACCGCCACCCTGACTCCCCTCGTCGCTGCCCATATTATGTAGCCCTTTCCAGGTGCACCCGGGGGATAGTTAGCAGGCCTTATTATAAACGGAAACTCATCTATACGCCTTATAAAGTCCCTCTGTTTCCATACATGGTCACCCGTAGTAACCACATCTACACCACTGCGCCACAGCTCGTTGGCTATCTTAACTGTAATCCCTGAACCATTTGCAAGATTCTCTCCATTGACGATTACCATATCAAGGCCCAACTCCTCCCGCCAACCAATGGCATACTTGCGGAAGGCTTCTAATGAATCCTTCCCTACCATGTCTCCTAGAAAAAGTAAGCGAAAGGCATTACTTTGCATACTCAATCGCCCTGGTCTCCCTTATCAAGATAACCTTTATCTGTCCTGGATATTCCATCTCTGCCTCTATCTTCTTCTTCACATCGTGGGCAAGCAGGGACAGAAGCTTATCGTCAACCTGACCAGGATCGGCTATAACCCTGACTTCACGGCCAGCCTGAATCGCATAGGCCTTTACAATACCCTTAAATGAAGTAGCTATCTCTTCTAGCTTCTGGAGACGTTTTATATAGGTCTCAATCGTCTCGCGTCTGGCGCCCGGCCTAGCAGCACTTATAGCATCTGCTGCAGCCGCTAAAACCGCATATATCGAATTGTAGGCCTCTTCTTCGTGGTGGGCAGCGATTGCGTTAACCACTATATCCTTTTCTCCATATTTACGCGCCAACTCTGCCCCTATCAGGGCATGTGTACCCTCTACGTCGTGGTCTACGGCCTTGCCTATATCGTGCAAGAGGCCAATACGATGGGCAAGGGCAAAGTCCAGACCTAATTCATTTGCCATAACTCCCATAATAAATGCCACTTCCTTTGAATGTTGAAGGGCATTCTGCCCAAAACTCGTACGAAACTTCAACGTACCAATCAATTTCACCAGCTCAGGATGCAGCCCGTGTATCCCTGCATCAAACACCGCTCGTTCCCCTTCCTCCTTTATATTTTCCTCGACCTCTTTTTCAGCCTTTTCCACAACCTCCTCAATACGCGCTGGATGAATCCTGCCATCGCTGATAAGCTTTTGAAGTGAAATCCGGGCAATTTCCCTACGTACCGGATTAAATCCAGAGATAGTAACCACCTCTGGCGTATCATCTATAATGATGTCCACACCTGTAGCCATCTCGAATGCACGGATATTTCTACCTTCACGCCCAATAATTCTGCCTTTCATCTCATCATTGGGTAGGTTGACAACACTTATAGTACTGTCTATCGTCTCTTCAGCTGCATATTTTTGTATAGCCAGGGCAATAATCTCTTTTGCCTTTTTCTCTGACGTCTCCTGGATTTCCGTCTCAAGCTGACGCAACATCTTTGCCTTTTCCTCAAGGAGTTCCTGTTCTATACGATTAAGCAAAAGCTGTCTTGCCTCTTCCTGAGACATCCCCGAAACCTTTTGAAGTGCGGCCTTTTCCTCTTCTATAAGTCGCGAGAGTTCTTTTTCCCTCTGGGTAAGATTGCTTTCTCTTTCAACGACTTCCCTTTCCCTCTCCTCAACAACCCTTTCTTTTGCCTCAAGGACATCCAGCCTGCGGTCTATATTCTCCTCTTTTTGAAGGAGACGTTGTTCAATCTTATTTAGCTCCTCACGGCGTCTCTTGGTTTCTTCCTCAAACTCGCTGCGCATGCGAAACAAGAGGTCCTTTACCTCTACCTCAGATTCGCGGCGCCTGGCTTGGGCATCCCGTTTAGCCTGCTCAATTATCTCCTGAGCCCGTCTTTCTGCGTTGTCTATCTGCCTCTTACTTTTTGCCTCATACGTCTTATAACCCACAAAAAAGGCAATAACAAAAGAAATCAATCCTACTAAAATCACCATAAGCAATCCATCCATAGTCACCTCCTATGTCAGCTCTGCAAAGGAGGATCAGGCAGATACAACGCGATGGACCTTCCTATCGTAGGAACCAGAGGGAATGGAATCAAATACCTGACAGGAATAACATATACCTATGACAGGCACAGTTTCCGGTAGAGATAAAAGGAACCTATCGTAAAACCCCCTGCCACGGCCCAATCTCCTACCAGAGAGATCAAAGGCCCTCCCCGGCACGATTACCAAATCCAACTCTTGAGTTGCAACCTTTTTTCTTTCAACGGGTTGCAAGACAGAAAACGGCCCGTAGGCAAGCTCTTCCGTAAGCTCACAAGGCAGGATATCAGATCCATCAACTACCGGAACCACCACTTTCTTCCCTAACTTCCGTGCCTCTTCAATAATAGGCGTTGTATCTACCTCATCCTTCTTTGCAAGATAAACCATAATGACCTTTGCCCTTATAAACTCTTTCAAGAGCACTATTAAATCCCTAATCTTGTTAGAGGCGCAGACCTTCGCCTCTTCAGTAAGCCCAGCAATACGCTTGCTTACCTCCTTTCTTATTGCCTGTTTTTGTTCATCCAAATCCATCACCTTTAACATAAATAAACTCCATCATCCGTAACCTATACTGTATAGAATTATAGCACAAACATACTAAAGCCAAAAATAGTATTTGCCAACCTCCTCAGCCCTTTAGGAACTGTACTTACAAAACCATTTAACTCCAGATATTGCCAATCTTAACATTAAGTGATAGAATGCATACCAAAATCCTATAGAATGGAAAGACAGCAAAATATACACAACAAATCATATGGCCTTTCTATAGTGATACCTATGTACAACGAGGCCAGCAACTTAAGACCCCTAGTCTTAGAAATAGGGGAAACATTCAAGTCGCATCGTATCTACAAAGACAACCTAGAGATCATTATCATAGACGATGGCAGTAGCGATAACACCTTAGAAGAAGCTAGATCACTACTTAAAAACCTACCTATTCTCAAGGTAATACGTCACAAAACTAGATACGGCCAGAGTGCTGCCCTCTATACCGGCATATCTAATGCCAAGTTCGATACAATTGTAACCATGGATGGAGATGGCCAAAATGATCCCAAAGATATTCCCAAACTAATAAAAGAATACATTAAATATAAAGAGCTCGGCTCTAAAATAATGATAATAGGCAAAAGAGTCTATAGAAAGGACAAACTATCGCGAAAGCTGGCATCTTTAGTCGCTAATACCATCCGAAATCTATTGTTAAAAGACAGCACCCCGGATGTGGGCTGTGGCCTGAAGGTCTTTTCAAAAGAACTATTTCTGAATTTCCCATATTTCGATCATATGCATAGGTTCATATCAACGCTCGCAATTCACTTAAATGCAGAGGTAATATCTATACCAGTACATCACAGACCAAGATTAAGCGGTAAAACAAAATATCGCACCTTTTCTAGAATGCTGGAAGGGATAGTAGATCTCTTCGGCGTGTGGTGGCTGTTGAGCAGGTACAACCTGCCACAGGTAAAGGAGATAATCCCTAAAAATGAAGCTTGACACTATATGGTTAACTATTGGATTTCTCGGTCAAGGCATATTTTCTGCCAGGTTTATCCTACAATGGCTTTACAGCGAACGGGCTAGAAAAAGCGTCATCCCAATTGCATTTTGGTACCTCAGCCTTGGTGGGAGTATTTGTTTGCTACTCTATGCAATTCATAGAAGGGATCCAGTATTTATTGTTGGACAATCCTTTGGAATATTTATATATTTGCGAAATCTTTATTTTATCCACAAACAAACAGAAAAAAATGAAGCAGATACTTAAAAAAGCTGACTTTCTACTGTTATGGTCCAGTCTTGCAATATGCGCTCTGTTTTCCAGACCCCTTATGCCAATAGATGAAACCAGATATATATCCGTTGCCTGGGAGATGTTGACACACAAACATTTTCTAATCCCCATACTCAATGGGACACTCTATGCACACAAACCACCCCTTTTATTCTGGCTTATAGACATAGCTTGGTCAATCTTCGGACCAGTGTTATGGATTGCAAGGCTCATACCAATGCTAATATCCCTGGCCGATCTTTTCCTCGTCCAATATCTAGCAAGGCAACTATGGCCAGATGCCTCTAATGTAGGTCATAGATCAACCTATCTTTTATTGGCCATGCCACTATGGGCAATATGGAATACACTGGTAATGTTTGATATGCTGCTTATATTTTTCATCTTAATTGGCGCCATATCCATCGTAAGACTTGCCCAGGGGGAAAATGCAGGCCTATGGAACTACACCTTTATAGCCTTGGCTACAGCAGGCGGTATAATGACGAAAGGACCTGTCTTTCTTATACATATCAGTGCTATCATCATCGCATACATTCTCTCTTTTGGGAAAACTACAAAAGAAAAAACAAAAATAAAACTAAAACTAAAGGAGATCCTCCTATCCATCTTGGTCGGTACCATCCCTGTTATCCTATGGTTAGTAATTGCTATTAGCCATGCAAACAATGCTTATGCTACAGAAGTATTATGGCATCAAACAATTGGAAGGGCGATGCATTCATTTGCCCATGCAAGACCATTCTGGTGGTACCTAGTCTTGTTACCACTCATCTTTTTCCCCTGGATATTCTCTAAGACACTCTGGATCCATCTTTTTAGTTCACAATTAGACAAAGGAGAACAATTCTCAAAGATATGGTTCCTTGCAACAATTATTATCTTTTCTATGATAAGCGGCAAACAAGGCTATTATCTCCTACCATCATTTATCCCCTTTGCCCTATTTCTAAGTCGTCAATACGATAAAGACCCAAAAATGCTGTCCAATATGCCCTGGATAATATCTATCATCGTCCTTGCTTCATCTATAATGTTAACTGCGACTACGATTCTAACGCATATATACCTACAACGCCTTCCATTTGATTTACAGATAATAGTAAACCGCATATCAATCAGCGACTGGCTTATCTTTATACCTCTAGGTCTGATAGGTCTTTACGCAAGCAAAAAAACAAACGATAGTCCAAGACTTTCTGCCTACCTCATAATAGGAACAATAATTCTATTCCACATCGGAGCACTGCGCAATGTCTTAGCATTATATGACATATCATCCACCGCAAAACTACTAGGGCGATATCAAAGGGAAGGGATGGAAATAGCCATATGGCCTGGTAGATATGCCGGCCAATTTAGTTTTCTGGGAAAATTGAAGAAGCCCCTGACCGATATAGATGATAAAAAAGCCGCATTAAAGTGGGCCCAAACACACAAAGAAGCAATAATTACAGCCATCTCAAAGGAAAAAGACAAATTATTCTACAAAACACCGCCATTGTTCACACAACCATTTAGAGGAAAAAATATTTACATATGGAACACAACTGCTATAATAGATAAAGAGGGGAAACAATACCCGTAAAATATGGACAAGCTATTTTTCAAAAAGACATATCATATTATAGTCCAAAGAGTTTCAAAACAAAGACTACACCGTAGGCCTGAACCAGAATCTTCAATAGATGATCAAGAAATAATCAAGGGCAACCTTAATGATGGACTCAATGGCAGCCTGGCAGTAGTCTATGGCATTATCTCCACCATCTTAGACAGATACGATTTCGATAACCCCAGAAACGCCCTCGATATAGGTACAGGAACCGGCGTATTACTTGCCAAACTCGCTCAACTCTTTCCCGAAACCTCCTTTACAGGAATAGACATCTCTCAGGCTATGCTAGAAATAGCGCAAGAAACAACAAAGAAATATAAGAACATCTATCTCATGCTGTGTAACTTACATAACCTAAAGGCAACATTTGACGGGAAAACATTTGACCTCATTACCTGGTCATTGGGCCTACACCATCTAAAAAACAATGAAGAGGCCAGCAAAACAATCTCTATGCTTACAGATCTCCTATCTCCTCGCGGCAGGTTATTTATATTCGATATAGAACGACCAAAGACACTTTCTGGAGCAAGGTTCCTCGCAGATACCTTTAACAACAAATATGGCTATCCGTATTATCAAGATTCACTCAACTCATACCTTGCCGCCTTCTCCTATCAAGAAATGGAAGAAATAATAAAGGCTGCTTCTGTCAAGACCTATCTGCATAAACGCCCCTTTTTCATAAACATATTCCAATATGTAATTATTCCTGGAGCAAGAATTAAACCTAAAGCCCAAAGACATAGACCAGAATTTCACTATCAGGGAAACCAGCTTTTCGACTATAAACTGCTAAAACTGGCATTTGGCCTGTAAAACAAAAATGCCCAGAGGTCACAATACAGAACAGTGCAACATATAAAAAGGCCAAACCCTATAATCTACTATGGGCCGTCTCTATTATCTCTTTTAAGAAAGGATAATCCACCTTAACAAAGGCATTGATGAGTTGCTTAGTAAACCGGGAGTGTTCCTCATTCAATAGAATAGCCGCAAGGACATCATAATCCTGCACACCTATAGGCAGACCAAGTTCCTGGGAGACCACACCACAAAACCTCTCAAATGCATTTACGATATCCTCATATTTCACTTCTTCAGCGGGTTTGCCCATCAAATCATAAGTAAAAGGAAATGGCCGCCAGTAACGTATCGGCAGGATATACTTTACAGGATAGACAGGAAACACCTCGTCATAATCCGGATGCATCTTTATCCCGTATTCCTCTGGCTTGAATCTCCATTCAGTCATAGGATATACTCCGGCAGGCTGGAGAAGCACACTATCCAGATAAGGCCTTATCTCCCGCAATCTTGCCAAGGTATTTGCCATTGATTCCTCTGTCTCACCTGGTAGAGGAAAGATAAAACTACCTATAGTAAATATTCCTGCCTCATGACATCGCCTAAGTGTATTTTTCAGGTTATCATAGGGATGGACTTTCTTTATGCTTTGCTGCATATTATCATCTAGCGTCTCTATCCCAAAGAACAAGGCCTCAACCCCGGCCTTTCTCAATAATTCGAAATCATCACTGCTGTTGACATCCAACCTCGAGAATCCAGAAAAGTGCAGGCCATACTTATAAAGGCCCCTGTTCATAATCTCCTCAGCAAACCTCGTCAAGGCCATAAAAGGAGGGGTAGAGTCGACTATCCTAAAATAACGCGCATTATATTCTTTGATCAAATATTCCAGCTCATCAACCGCCCTAGGGATATCCTTGGCAACTACATCTATACCGTAACTTGCAGGCCGCATACAAAACGGACAGGCAAACGGACAGGCCTCATTAGAAAGGGCAATAGGATATATCGGAAACTTCCCTCTTATGTTCTGATATATATCCTCTCCATAAAGGGGGAAGGGAAGGGAATTTATATTACTCAAGACCTTTTGATGCGTAAACTTTATCTTTCCTTCATAAAAACATATCACATTAGGAACCTCATAGATAGCAGATCCCCTGGCTATCAACTCTACCCCTTCATAGCCCAGACCATACATAACAGCATCTATATGCGGGGCTATCTTCAAAAGTCCCTCCCTTATCCTATCGGCACCCTGGCCTATAGCGTATATGGCTATATCCGGGACAAGCTCCTTTACACGCCTGGCCAGCTCAACGGAAAACTTAAAACCAGGCCCTCGCCAGAGATTTAAGAAAATAACATCAAAATCTCCCCTCGCTATAGACTGGGCCTCTTTCTCCAGGAGATCTAGATACTCTTTTGATTGATCTGTATCATAAAACTCCAGCCTCTCTACTTCCTGAGCAATGGCAGGAGGATAAGACAGAAGGGTATATATATTAGCACCATCTCGAATCTCTACATACTTGCCAAGAGACTTCAGTATCCCAGCGATTACCGCAAATCTCTCATTAGGGATAAGATCCGATAAGTCATTCGCCCTGCCCAAGAAATTATACACTAGAAACCTCTCAACCACCTTCTCCCCCTTTTTGTTTGTAATTATATTATCACAATTGTATAATGAAGTAAAAAAAGAATTATTATGGGATGGGGGTTATATTTTCTTCTCTATTACCTATCAGGACTCAGGTCAGCGCTGGCAATACTTGAGTTCGCATATAGACACTATGGAAAAGATACATTTGCCGTAGATGTAGACGAAAATCGATCTATATCATACAAGGAATTATATGAACAGGCTTCCTTCATAAGCAGCAATATCATCTCAAAGGTAATATCTCAACACCAGCCTGTTGCCTTTATTGGCAAGAATTCTATAGATTATTTCTTAATCCGATGCGCATCTATTATTTCACAGAGGCCCTTCTTAGCACTACATCACCACTTGGACAGAGAAACCATATCGAATCTTCTGGCAAGCACCAATTGCAATCTTCTATTTTATTCCTCAAACATAGATACCCATCAACTGCCCGAAGACAAAGACATTACAGTTTTAGATGTCCGTGCTAATTCCCCTATCAATATATCAAAAACACAGAATAAACATACCAACAGACAAAACTATACCTATAACCTCAGCTCAGCTACTACTGCCAGGCAACCAAAGATAATAAAGATATCAGAAAGGGCATGGATAAACTCTCTATATAACTACATTCGTATCCCTGAAAAGAAGGCCCGTAAAAAGACAAGCTTTCTCTGTATGCCTCCTTTCTCTGGCGCAGGTTCTGTTACGTTTCTCCCTATGCTCTTAAGCGGCGGGCGTTATATCATCACTAAGCAAACCCAACCATCCGACATATACCGAGTAATAGAGGAAGAAAGCATAGACACAACCTATATGCCACCCGCCTTTTTTTCACGCTTTATAGCATTTTGCAAACAGAAAGGATTGAGGCCTGCTTGTGAAATAATAGTGGGATCGGATAGGATTAATCCAAATGCCATAAAGACAGCCATCCAGGAAATAGATCTAAGGCTAACTGTATCCTATGGTATGGCGGAGGTCTTGCCTCCTCTTACCTCATACATCCCAAGCCAGCACGACAACTTCGAAAGGCTTTGTTCAGTAGGCAAGGTCAATCCTACGGCAAACATCCAACTTGATCTATCCCATAATATGAGTTTTAAAAATAAAGAGATTGGGCGTATCAAAGTAAAGGCCACTACTATGGCCGACGGCTATCACAATAATTCACTCCAAACAAAGAGAGCCTTTAGAGAAGGCTGGTTTCTTACAAATGACTTCGGTAGGTTCGATAAATATAACTACCTGCATATACTTGGCAGGGATATTGAGATATTAACCCTGAATGGCAGACAGTTTTTTTCAAAAGAGATAGAGGATGCGATTGCCGAAAAGCTGGAATATATACTAAATATGAGATGTATAGATAATAGCGAAGGGGATCTCACTATTTTTATCGAGGAAGACTCTCTGCTAGAAAGGGATAGGAATAAAACAGAGATAGCGCATATAATAAAAAGAATCGTCCAGAAGCAATTTTCAGTTGATTGTAGCGTGAAATTTATCGATAGCCTACCCACTACATTTGCAGGTAAAATAGACTTATTGGAACTCAAAAGGATTGCTTATGGAAGATAAGGCTCAAAACCAATACTCTGTTGAACGCCGAAACGCCATACGTATCCAGGAATGCTGGGCATACAAGACCAGCAAGCCCAAGGAATACAATATAAAGATAGCAGAAACCTTAGAAGAACTGACTATGGCATTTGAAATCATTGGGATAAATACAAACAGGCTAGAGAATATGATACAATTTCTGCCTCATCACCTCATTCTATTGGGTCGTCACAAAGAGCAGCCTATTGCCCTATTATCAATGTATATATCTTCCTCTTTCGGTCTGCCAATTTACAATCGCTATCCAGATATTGTTTCCGAGATAGAAAAAATATCGCACAAACCAGTAGAAATTTATTGCCTCCGATTTATAAAAGATACAGAATACAAAGGCATCCTATTCGACCTTATGTCCATCGCCTGGTTTATTGCCGGTTTTTGCGGTGTAGATTGCGTAGTATTTTCAGAGCAAGTGAAGGGTTATCCGATACCTGAGTTATTAGAATTTTATAATCTCCAAAGGCATAACGATATATCTATAAACTACTACCCTGAATTCGAAGGAAAATTTATAGAGCAAGAACGCAGACGTTTTGACGCAGATCTATACAAATTCTTCTCCAAGCAACAACTTATGGAAAGGGATATGATGAAGTGGCAGAGGACAATATTTACCCCCTCTATATTGGCTTATTTTCTAAAAAATATGGAAATAGATAAGGAAAAATTGCGCAAGCTAATGTTTTATTATCCGTCCTGGGATTTTTCCACTATCTTATCTAGGGAACAGCTAAATATGCTGGGATATTCATTTCATAAACATGATCCGTATCCCGGCAAGCGTATATATCAATAAAACTCTTACTTACTTGTTAACGAAAACATCCAATTCAAATCAAAGTAAGGATAATAAGAGGCTATTAGCTTAAGTTCTTTCTTGGGGAGCTCATAGAACAACCCTGTTTTATCGACAAAAAAATACCTCAATGTCTCGGGGGTCATTGGGGTACGGTTCCAAAATGATGTATTATCGGCAATGATATTTCTAGAAAAGAAGAATGAAAATAGATCTGCATCGTAATCGTTCCAAAATGCATTTCTAGTAGAAAGTAATTCTTCTTTGTTTTCAGGGAATCTATTTCGCAATAACACAGCCGGCGCATCTCCATCCAGGTTTTTATACATCCTAACATCACTGCTAACTTCAAACATACAGACATCCTGATAAAACTTCACGTGGTGAGGATTGACCGAGATTATAAGTTCTGTTACACCACAAAACTCTGCAAACGCTATCATCACATGGTAAAGGTTCATTGTAACATTTTTATTTCGGCACTTATTAGATATCGCCAGCCCGGCAACTTCTGCCATTCTCAATGACCCCTGACGAATCCTTTTAATCTCACCTGGAAATATATTCTCGCTTGGAAGACCCAATAAAGAATCTATAACCAAACTGATAGTAGCAACTACCTGTTTATCTTCCCGTGCAATAATAACCAATGTCCCTGGCAGGGCATTATACTTTGTAATCTTCAGTCCGCTTGGGTGTGGCTTCATATATCCCTGCTCTACATAAGAATCGTGGATTATTCGGAAAGCTGTCTCGAATTCATCCCTCGTCTCGGCAAGTTTCACATCCACGTTCATATTCATTCTTCTGTAGAGGGCACCCTTGACACGTATCGACGAACGACGTTCAGGTTTGTAATGCCGTCTTTTTAGTTCATCCTCATCTTCAATTCGAAAGGCCATAGTCAGTCATACCTCCCAAAAAACCTTTTATTTAATACCGATACCTCTCCTTTCCCAATTAAAAAATTCCGCTTTTCTTTCTATTCCTATTATTCATATTCATCTAATTGTAGCATCTCTATTCGCTTTACAACAAGGCCTATTCTATTTAAAATCCATATTTGCGAAATAAAAATATTATTGTCCTGACCGGATTTTTAGTTTATATTATATAACCTTGGGCGGTTAGCTCAGTTGGTTAGAGCATCTGACTTACATTCAGAGGGTCAGGGGTTCGAGTCCTCTACCGCCCATTTGATTCCTTATTTTAATCCCTTTGTCTGTTTATGTAATCAAGAAATCCCCCGTATGCAGAATCTCCCAATAGCTCCCTTATCCTGGCTACACGCTGGGTCAAGTAGGGATGTGTTCTAAAATAGGGAACAGGCCTTCTAGGAGAATGGTAGCGTTCTTCCTGATCCAGTCGTTTAAACAATGACAACATAGCCTCTGGATTGAACCCAGCCCGCCTCATATACACCACAGCCAACTTATCTGCCAAAAACTCATCTTCCTGAGAATAGGCAGAAAAAAGGGAGTTGAGTCCAAGTCCTATGGCCCTTTCCAAATCCTTATTGCCACTGGCAGCCGCACCCAGGGACAATGCCATTGCGGTATAACTGGCCTGCAACCGTTTAAGGCTGTGTTTGGCCGCTATATGCCCTACCTCATGGGCCAGCACAGAGGCAAGTTCATCATCTGTCCTACAAAAGTCAACCAGTTCCCTGCTTATAAAGACATACCCACCTGGCAAAGAGACTGCATTTTTACCCGGAAATTCGACCACCTTAAATTTATAAGAAATATCCGTCCTATCACTGGCTGCTGCTACTCTTTTCCCTATAGAATTAATCCTATCCTGAATGAATAAATCTTCTACAGGTGGGAATTTCTTTAGAAATGCCTTGGCCAGCTTATCCCCTATCTGTAGTTCTTTTTCTACTGGATATAAGATAATATCGCTTCTCTTTGTGGCCAAACTGTATTCAGAGACCGCGCAACCATACATTAAAACAGAAAGGCAAAAAATACTCCCACTGCAAAACAGATTCAATCCACGCATGAGCAGTTTCCAGATCTCACGGGAAGACCCTCCAATCCTCACTCCCATCCAAACCCGCGATAAACTCAGCTAAAATACGAACCGTGTTCTCTAAGTCCGTAAAGTCAACCATCTCCACCGGTGTGTGCATATACCGCAATGGTATACTAATCAATCCCGTACACACACCAGATCTAGTAATCTGTATACTGTTTGCATCGGTCCCTGTTGCCCTTGGGATCCCCTCAACCTGATATGGGATCTGCTTTTCATCGGCAACCCTTTTCACAGCCTCAAATAATACTGGATTAATGTTTGGCCCACGGGCAATAACAGGGCCTTTGCCAAGTTTTATTTCACCTATCTTTTTCTCATCCACACCAGGATGGTCTGTGGCAAAGGTTACGTCTATTGCAATACCAATATCAGGGTCAATCCCATACGCGCTGGTCCTTGCCCCTCTTAGGCCTATCTCTTCTTGAACAGAAGCAACACCATACACTGCAACCTTTATCTCCCTATCCTTTAATGATTCAAGGATACGCGCAACAACATATGCACCGGCACGGTCGTCTAATGCCTTGGAAACTATGCGATTATTCTCTATCTGCCAGAACTCAACATAGGGCACTGCAACATCACCTATAGAAACCATTGAAAGCGCCTCATCTTTATTCCTTGCGCCGATGTCTATGTAAAGGCTATCTATCTTGGCACACTTGGAAAGCTCTTCCCTTTCCATCAAGTGTATTGGTTTCTTCCCAATGACACCTTTGACTATTCCTCTGCCTGTCTTTATCTTTACCCTTTGTCCAGGGATAAGGTTTGTATCAATCCCCCCAATCGGGCCAAAATACAAAAATCCATCCTTGTCAATATATCTTATCATAAACCCGATTTCATCTATGTGGCCAGAGAGCATTATCTTCCTCTCTGCCGCTGGATTTAATACGGCAATGGTATTGCCGTGGACATCTGTCGTAATACTCGCAAAGCTCTTTACATAATCTGCCCATATCCTAGATACATCTGCCTCATAGCCAGACGGGCCCGCCTCTATACACAATGCCTTGAGGAAATCTAACTTATCCATACATATCCTCCATTTATATCAACCATATAATAGGCTCTTGCGCCCCCCTACTCTGCATCACTTCTGGCCTATGTTTTCCGTATCACCCTCTCCCACTCAAAGGCCACGATATTTCTCTTATCCCTATCTATCGTTATTCCGACTAAATATATTGGCTTATTTTGCTTCTCGTATTTCTTATAATACTGCCTCTCTTTTATCTGCTTGATAGGGCTCTCTTCTGTGTTTACCTTTATCTCAAAGATGTATATCTTATCTTTCATTATCATCGTTATATCTGCCCTGCCTATATTGGTTACGTCTTCTCCTCTTATCTCATAACCAAGGCTTTGCAAATACGCATATATTACTGACGCATAATATCCTTCATATTGAGATATATCATTGCGCGTGTAGTTGTGGTAGGGGATGGAGGCCAATAATGCCTCTAACTCCTTCCGCAACCCATCCATATCACTTTGCTTCAGGCTTATGTGTATCTTTGAGCGCCTTTCTGTGTTCAGATTATTTGTCAGGTATTCTATCAATACCTTTGATAAAGAGCTCCTGACCTCCTTATTCGGCAGGCGCAATAAATACTCTATCTCTTCTTCTTCGTTTATTATCTCCTCATCTATCGTCAGATACCCTGCCTGAAACAATATTGACTCTGGCAGGATGTTGTCTATGTCAAAGCTGTCTAATATCGTATCGCCTATCTTTAATCCCGCAATCTCTGGTATGTAAAAATCTCCTTTATCTATTATATCTATCAGAAATTTTGGCGTGCCAGTTGAGAACCAGTAAGGCTTGAACCTGAACTTTCCGCTATTAATTCCATTATCCACAAACAAAAGCAGGTCAAATGGGTTATAGACTAAATCGCCAAGGAAATTATACCCGTTATACCACTCCCTTACTTTATCAAAATCTACGCCATTTTCTCTGAAAACCTCGCCAAAGTATTCCTCTAATTCATCTTGGGTTATCCCTAATAGATTACCAAACTGTGCATAAAGTGTTATGTCTTTCAGATTATTCAACCCTGAAAATATACCTGCCTTTGAGAATTTGGTTACTCCTGTAAGAAATGCAAAGCGGATGTAGGGATCGTTATTCTTTATCTCTGTATATAGCCGCCTTAAAATATCTCTGTTGCCCCTGGCTATCTCCATCTGGTCTATGTTGTCCAGTATCGGCTTATCGTATTCGTCTATTAATATTGCCACTTTTTGGTTATATTTTTCGTATGCCTTCTCTATCAAATCAGCAAAACACACTGCCACATCGTCATAATCAGGGTATTCTATCCCCATTGCCCTGCTATTTCGTTCAAGGTTTTGTCTTATCGTATTAAACAACTCCTTTTCACTTCTTGCCCCCCCAAATGCTATATGTATTACAGGATGACTTGGGAAATCATACTTGTCGTAGATAGCAAGGCCTTTAAATAGCTCTTTTTTGCCTTGAAAAAGATACTTTAATGTGGACACGAACAGGCTTTTTCCAAACCTGCGCGGGCGGGAGAGAAAGGCATAATCCGTTGATGTTATCAAATCATATAGATACTTCGTCTTATCTATGTAAAGATAATCCTCTTCCCTTATCTTTGCAAAATCTTGCACTCCTATGGGCAGTTTCACATGAGCCTTCATAATTTTATATTATACAGCAAAAGATAAACAAGGCTTAACCAAAAATCCGGAATGCATACCATAATAGAATCCCATAGCATAAGACATTTTTGAGAGATTCTACCAGTCTTTATGCATTCTCCCATCTCAGGCGAAGTAGACCATCAACTCCAATCCCAATACCAATGCCTGCCCATAGGATAAGAATACTGCCCTCGGAAAAGAACTCCGCAAGTAGAGAAGATATAAACATAGCCACAACAAACGCAAAATGTACGATAATCTCTATTATCCCGAACATCCTACCCATCATTCCCTCATCGGCTGTCTCATGGATTATTGTCTGGGACAACATCATTATTGGAGAGGCAGAAAGTCCCAATATAAATGCAATCACCCCAGCTATGCCAAACTTGTGCGGCAGGGGAAACCTCAGGGCAACCGCAAAAACAAATAAGAAAAACGAAAGCGCTATCAAAGACGAATATAGCATCTTAAACCTATCCATCTCTATACCTAACTTACCCCACATAAGAGAACCCAGTAAAATTCCCATCCCCAAGAAAACGACCAACATCCCAAGGTCAGCTGTGGCTGAGCCAAGAGACTCCTGAATAAATACAATCCCTGTAGCGTATATCCCTCCCAACAAACCCCAGAGCAAAAAGGATACACCGATCAATCTCTTTATCTCCCTGTTCTTACCAAGGTACTCAAAACCCTTTTTCACATCCGATATTATCCCCCCTCCAAACGTATATTTAAGTCCATTCACAATCACCCTGCCAATACCAAACGCCTCTTCCCTTATTGAAACCTGCCGCGGCTTGTAATTCCTGCCGATAAGGTAAATAGACACAGCTGATATCAAAAAGGTTGCAGCATCAACCAAAAAACCAAAGCGAATACCAAAGGACTGGACAAGTATACCCCCAAGTCCAAAACCAAACATAGCCGCAACCACTCCTGTAAGCGAGAGGAGAGAATTCGCTGGCAGGATTTCCTTTTCACCAACGATATTCGGCACAATAGACATCTTCGCAGGGACAAACAAACGAGTAATGGAAAAAGAAATAAATACCATAAGGTAAACCGGTAGGATAAGCCTGTGCGGCAGAATCAATAATGGAATAGTAACAACCGTGATTGCCCGAATAAGGTCGCATATATACATAGTCTTGCGAAAATCAAGCCTGTCAACTGCAGCTGCTGCAAACGGGCCAACCACAAATACAGGGACAATGGTAAAAAAGATAAGCTTTGCCATCTGAAACGACGAACCCGGCATCACAGAATACGCCCAGGCAATCAGAGCCATCTGATTCAGCTTATCGCCAAATTGAGACACAACCTGAGATACCCACAACAGGAAAAAGTCTAGATTTTTGACTAATCTAAAGTATTCCCTCATAAAAAGCCCCTCTAATTCATCCAATTGTATAAGAAATTAATTAATTTGAGAACCGTATTTATTTTTCAGGCACGCGGATGGTATCTACTATGGACTCGGGATAGATGTCCTTTCTCTACATGTGTATATATCTGAGTAGTGGATATAGAGGCATGCCCTAGTAACTCTTGGACCACCCTTAGATCAGCTCCCCCTGCCATAAGGGCGGTGGCAAAACTATGCCTTAGTATATGAGGACCTCTGCCACGGCCCTCAGAACCCACTAACCTCAAATAGCGTTTGATTATTTTCCAAATAGTCTGCCTAGACAAGCGTTGTCCTCGATTATTCAGAAACAAAAAGCTATTTTTGTCTGAATTTTTATATTCACTGCGCTCTAGCTCTATATATTTTCTAACCAACACCTCTGCCCTTTTTCCAAACGGCACAATGCGTTCCTTATCACCCTTTCCCCTTATCTTGATAAATTTCCCTATAAAGTTTATATCACCTAACTCCAAGGTAGATACCTCTGAGGCCCTCAGACCAGAGGAAAATATCAACTCTATCAATGTAGCATCTCTGTATTTATTCCTCCTACCAGAAAGGGCAGAATCAATCATATTCTCTACATCTCCTACTGAAACAACTCCTGGAAGCCTCTGCCCAAGCTTAAGTCCTAGAAAGCCATCTAGAGGATTAAAATCCACCTCTCTTTCCCTCAATAGAAACGAGTAAAAACCTCGGATAGAAGAAAGCGTTCTGTTTATAGACCTTTCTCTTCTCCCAATTCTTGTGAGATAGGAAATAAACGCAGGGATCTCTTTTTTATGGAAAGAAGAGATAGAAAGGCCTTCGCTTTCAAGGAAAGAAAAGAAAAGTTCCACATCCTTTCTATAGGCAATGATTGTATTATTACTTAATCCCCGTTCAATCGATAGATAATCGCTATAGGCATCTACTAAATACTGCATATATATACATTTGTACGGCGTTCTTTGCCAATTGTACTGCTAAGGCCGTGGCCGGGATAGATGATAGTATCATCGGGAAATTCCAGAAGACGTTTTATAGAATCCATTATCTTCTCATAGTCCCCACCGGGTAGATCTGTTCTCCCTATAGAGCCGGCAAATAACGTATCTCCTGTAAAGAGAACATCTGCTATCTTCAGACAAACACTGCCCCCCGTATGTCCAGGAGTGTGCAGTACTTCTATCTCGATATCTCCCACCTTTATGATCTCTCTATCAGATAGTATATGAGCTGCCTCTGGAGATACGATTTTTTGGCCGAACATTACAGAAAGATTCTTATCAGGACAAGTCAACATATCCATATCTCTCTTATGAATTGCAATATCTACTCCTTCAAAAAAGCAATTGCCAGCTATGTGATCAAAGTGGCCATGGGTATTGATAATCAACACCGGCCTAAGACCTCTATCCATTATAAAATCAAAGACCACTCGAGAGGCAGGATCAATAACTACTACCTCCGATTCACCACCGGCACTTATTATGTAGCTGTTTGTCTCAACTGGACCAGAATTGATAACTCTTATATCCATGCCCATTCCCCCTACTCGATGTCCAGCTTATCCCATAGATCCTCTGGTTGTTTGCTGGGCCAAAACAAGAGGTCAAATTCTCGTCGTAGGGCATCGCTTTTATTTTTCAAAACGGTTAAAGGACTCTTAACTACCCTTGCCTTTTTTACCTCATCGTAAAGTTTCTTAAACCTGTTCATTATCTCTTGGAGTTTATCTTTTTTTTCTTTATATTCATCTGGGAAATAGTCATAGAGAATGATAAGATTATTCATTGCCTGTTCAAAACTCTCTTTGAGTCGCTTCCTACTATTGGAATCTATCGCTGATCTAAACTCATCCATCCATACCTTAACAAATACAAAATGGCGTTCATATGCTAAACGTGGATTTACCTGAAAGTTTTTATTAGGTATAACTGTTTTTATCTTCTTATTTTGAGGTTTTCTAATGAACTTATCAGATATAGCTTTACAGCCAGCAGTCAAGAGAAAACACGGAGTCAAAAGGATCAAACCAATTTTTTTTAAGTTTTTGTACATTATCAATCCTCCGCTGTTACCCTCAAGACCTCCTCAAAAGTCGTCTTTCCCTCTAAAAACAGCTCGAATGTATTATCCCTAAGGGTCCTCATACCATGGTGCTTGATCGCATATTCCTTCAATTCATCTGAAGTGGCCCCTTTTAGCACTAGTAGTCTCAATTCATCGGTCATAGTAAGGGTCTCTATCGTAGCGATTCGCCCTTTATATCCGGTATTACGGCATTTATCACATCCCCTGCCTTTATAGAATACCATTCCTTCCGGATATGTGAAACCCTCTTTTTCAAAAACCTCTCTAGGTATCTCCACTATCTCTTTACAGTCCTCGCATATCCTGCGGCACAATCTCTGGGCCGATGTTAAGACCAGAGAAGATGCAACTAAAAACGGCTCAACCCCCATATCGATAAGCCTGGTAATGGCCCCTGCCGCATCATTGGTATGCAGAGTGCTCAAGACAAGGTGACCTGTCAAAGAGGCCTTCACTGCAATATCCGCTGTCTCAGAATCCCTTATCTCGCCGACCAACACTATATCAGGACTCTGTCTCAGGATAGCCCTCAGCGCTGAGGCAAAGGTCAAACCTATATCATGATTGACCTGTATCTGCGTCAATCCTTCCACCTGATATTCTACTGGATCTTCTACAGTGATTATATGGACCTCTGGCTTGTTTAGTTCCTGCAGTACAGAGTAAAGGGTAGTAGACTTACCGCTCCCAGTAGGTCCAGTAACCAATATCAGTCCATAAGGCGCCTTTACCGCATTCTTAAACTCCTCCAAAGGCTGGGGCAAAAAACCTAGAGAGTCCAGCCCTACCTGTAAATTACTCTTATCCAAAACCCTCAATACAAACTTTTCTCCAAAGACTGTCGGCAATGAAGATACACGGAAATCTATCAGCTTACCTTTGTGTCTCATCCTAAAACGGCCGTCTTGGGGTATACGCCACTCCGTAATATCCATACCCGACATTATCTTCAACCTGGTCAACACTGCTGCTTGCTTATTCTTGGGTACCGTAAGTATATCCTGCAAGGTACCGTCTATCCTGTATCTAAGGCGGATACAGTCTTCCATAGGCTCTATGTGGATATCACTCGCTCTCTGGTTCAATCCCTCCTTTATCATAAGGTTTACCATTCGTACTATCGGGCCCTGTTCACCCTCTTCAATCAGATTCACAGAAGACATAGCAGATTCATCAAAATCAATAACCGCCTCTACATCATCCGAATCGAGGCCGATATCATCACTTGGATTTTTCAATTTCGCCAACAGTGTATCTATATCCGGCGGGAAGGCCAGCACTGGAACTATTTCGCATCCAGTCATTGCGGAAAGCTCATCTCTTACCAATATATCCAGTACATCTGCCATAATAAGGGAAAGGCTGTGGCCTATTATACCTAGAGGGATAACCCTCTTTTCCCACATTACCGGTAGAGGAACTACGTCGACATTTATCTTTTCTATCTTTATCTTGTTAACATCTATCCAACATAACTGCAGTTTATCCGAAATAATATCCATTAGGGTAACCTTATCCACAGGCGTTTTTTCTATAATTACATCAAAGATATCCCTCTCCTCGGAAAGAGAGCGCACTTCGGCTGCCATAGACTCCCCGAATCGTTCCTGAAGTATCTCAAGAACCTTTCTTTTTATCAAATTCCTTCTAGCCATAATAAAATATTAAACGGTTATCCTGAAGACCTCTTCAATACTGGTCAAACCCATCGCCGCCTTTTTAAGGGCATCATCACGCATTGGACGCATACCTTCATCTATTGCTGCATTTTTAATATCCGGCTCTTCTGCACCCTTTGCTATCATATTCCGTATAGTCTGAGTCATAAGCATAATTTCAGCTACATTCGTACGCCCCTTATAGCCAAGATTAAGGCATTTTTTACATCCAATAGGACGATAAAAGGTCTGTCCTACATATTCTTTAGGAATGCCTATATTATCTGCCATCTCCTCTGTCATCACATATGGCTCCTTACAGCTATCACATAGCTTCCGCAATAGCCTCTGGGCCATTATACCCACAACAGAGGCAGTTATCAGAAAAGGCTCAACTCCCATATTGCTCATACGCACGATTGCCCCTGGTGCTGTATTAGTATGGAGAGTTGTCAAGACCATATGACCTGTCAGGGCAGCCTTTATAGCGATATCCATTGTCTCAAAGTCGCGTATTTCGCCTATCAATATTATGTCCGGATCCTGTCTAAGGATAGACCTCAATGCCGAAGCAAATGTCAAACCAACATCCGGATTAACCTGCACCTGATTAATACCCCTAAGCTGATATTCTACTGGATCTTCTACAGTAATTATATTCTTCTCAGGAGAATCAATATAACGCAACACAGAATAAAGGGTAGTTGACTTCCCACTACCAGTCGGACCAGTCACAACAAACATACCATGCGGTCGCCTCACACACCTTTTTATTTTCTCAAGTGTATCATCAAAGAAACCAAGATTATCCAAATCAAGCATAACCGCACCCTTATCCAATATTCTCAAACATGCCTTTTCCCCAAACGTAGAGGGTACGATAGAGACACGGAAGTCAATAATCCTGCCCCCTATTTTCATCCGGAACTTTCCATCCTGAGTAAGCCTATGCTCAGATATATCCATCCTTCCAAGGACCTTTATTCTGGAAATAATCGCCTCATGCAAATGTCTAGGCGGAGAATCTACCTCCCTAAGGATGCCATCGACCCTATACCTAACGCGCATATGTTTCTCGAATGGTTCTATAAAAATATCGCTCGCCTTCAAATTTACTCCCATCTCAACAATTCTATTAACAGCCTTAACGGCCGGGGCCATCTTTTTTTCTATATCTTCTTCACTAGTTTGTTCCTCACTTCTTTCCGGAACTAATTCAATATCTTCCTCACTCAGGTCATCGAGTATATCATGCAACTCTACACTACTATCTTCCGCATCTAGCGAAGACAATAGCCTTTGTAAATGAGCCTCTGATGTAAGACAAACCGCCACTTGTTTCTCTGTCCTGGCACGCACCTCATCTATTGCCATATAATTCCAAGGATCAACCACTGCCAACGTAAGTACGTCCCTGACTATAGAAACCGGACAAATCTTATATCTTTTCATCATATCAAGTGGCAATATATCGAGCAGACCTGACGTATCCAACCTGGAAATATCAACGAACGGCAATCGCAATCCTTTGGCCAATACCATCGTCAAGATCTCTTTATCTATAACTTTCATCTCAACGATAGCATCAAAAAAGTCCAGATTTTTCTGACGGGAAAAAGAGACTATCTTGGGGATAAGATCCCTAGATATAATCTCCTCTTTTATTAATATCTCTACCAACTCTTCCTTAAGCCAGGCCATATTCTTCCTTATATCTATTTAGAACCTTTATTATCTCTGAAGGAGTTGCAATAAAAGAAACCGTATCAAGTCCTGCCTCTTCCTTTATAAACAGTTCTATCTCTGAATTGAAGGGATCAGCAGTAGAAATGGTCACAACAGATTCTATTATTTCAAGAGGGATAAACTGGTATTTTTCCATACCAAAGACAGGAAAGTTAACGAATAAGTCAAAATTGATTTCATATTTATTTAAAGGCACATAAGGGAGCTCATACTGGGCCATCAGGGCAAACATTATATCTTCCTCGGAAGCAAATCCCATTCTGACCAACAGCTGACCAGTAAATCCACCCTCTCTTTCTTTGAGGTCCAGGACTTCTTTTAATTGTTCAGGTGTGATTATTCCCTTATCAATCAGTATCTTGCCAAGTGGTTTATGGAGAATCCTCTTATAAAACACCGCCCCCCCATATATTGTTTATTACGGATTATCTATACTCGGGTCTATCGTTTTAATTTTAATCTATAGCCCACCTTTTTGCAATACATATACTGATACAGACCTACATAGACCAAATAACCAGAGCAAATCCAAAGAACATCAAGGCCATAAGCAATTTAATCAACCCAAGATGTCGTTTCAGGAAATCAGACATCCTTTGGGAGCTCACACCCATAAGCCCCAGCACAAATACAGCAATAAGGGGCAAGATAAACATAATGTTGTAGAGAAGTAAATAGAGAATTGCCTTAAGCCTGGCAGATGGGTCCTTCATTATTATCGTAATAGTTGGCAGATATATCTGTCCAGTACAGGCCGACTCCAGCACGCTTACCAGCATGCCTACAATAAATGCAATAATTGACAATCTAATCATACCTTCTTTCTCTTTCCTGCGCAGAAAAGCAAACACCTTATTAATCCTCTTCTTTATGCCCGAAGAAAGTTGCAAGATCTGAGACTTACTGTCTTTACCTTTAATATAGGAAAGAAAATCTATGAAGGCCACAACACCCAGGACCAGGCATAACAACGCCAGTGCCCCATAAAATAGACGGTTAAGAAGATAGAAATAACGCAAGGAATAAATAATATTAAACAAACCCATTCCGATGAGTAAATAGGCAAGAAAAACTGCAAAGATATAGCTTACCCCAATAACTACCATCTGCCTATGGGTATAATTATATACAGAGAGGAAAGAGATGAAAAAGATAATAACAGCAAACGCGCAGGGATTTATCCCGTCAAGCAATCCCCCGCCCAATACCATAAACCTGTCTCTTATACACATCT
>WGAY01000043.1 GCA_015494585.1 Candidatus Omnitrophota bacterium
AGGATAAGGGCACATGTATTTGTGTGTTTTCTGGCCTTACAGATAAAGGTATATCTTACGAGGAAGCTAAAAGAGATAGGTGAGGATTTAAGCTATAGAGAGATAATCAGGAAAGTAGAACAGATAAAGGCGGTAAGCTTTAGAGTAAAGGGAAAAGGGATAATCATGCGCACAGAGCTACCGGAGGGAGCGCATTTTGCGTTTAAGGCGGCAGGCTGCGCAATCCCGCCAAAAATCCTATATACAAGTCAAGAAAACCTAGTGCCTACGTCTATCTGAATTGTCCTTTCTTATTTATTACCAGAGAGTTATGATTTTAGGGTGTCAAAGTTGGGATAGGATGGTGGCCCACACAGGCTTTATCGTTATCTGCAGAAGACTAGCTAACAGCCCTATTCTCACTCAAAACTAGCCGATACAGTCGGTGCACCAGGATAGAAAAATGGAGTCGTTCCCCACGGTGGATTGTTGTCGCCTGTATATAGTGAACAGCAATTAGTTACATCAAATGCAACTTTAAGTTTGCCTGAGCTGCCCTTCTGTATTGTAACCGGCGAAGAAAATGTCTGAGTATCTGTAAAATAATCCCCTGTTACCTCGTAATGAATACCATTAGAGGTATCCGGACTGACCACCTCCCCTTCCGCATAATCAGAGGAATTAGTAGAGGCGACAACTGCCCTGACACCTATGGCATTTACATCCATACTTGAGGAAGTGGTATAATAATCGGTTCCACCATAACTGGCGTGTATCTTTATCGACATATGCCTGGAAACCGTAATTCTAACCTTATCATAGGTCCCAGCAGGGATAGGCTTTCCACTAACATAACCACCGACGGTTGCTCCTGCATTGACAGATGCGATATCAAAGGTCATATCACCCTGTCCTACAGTAATCCAAGTATCGGTTGTGGAATTATGAAATTCTATCTTATTTATTGTAACTTTATATATTTCTGGAGTAACATCGACCTGAGCGGCATAGCCTATATAGGATGTCAACGCTATTACTAGAAATAGACACATTTTGATAAACTTGTGCCCTTTGTACATCTTTCTCCCTCCTTATATTTTAATTACCCCTTGCTATTTCAACGGTAACAGAAGAGGTCTCAGACCACTTCTCAACAACTATATCGTAATTTCTCTCCACTGGTATCAACAATTCCTTATGCAGATCCTTCTTTGGAAAGGGCTCCCTAGAAGGTCTGAATGCATCCTTGAAATCAGAGAGGGTATCAAATTTCGTAAAGAAACGCAGCCTTCCACCGTACTCCTGCTCACCCTTATTGTCATCCCAGGTATAGAATTCTAGGCAAACGCTATTGTTTAACTTAGCCTCGGCACGCACCTTCCATCCCTTCTTATCAGAAAACCGGCTAAAGTCATACCAGAAACCAGATGCATATACCTTAAGCCAGGGCAGATATGGAACAGGCGAACCTACTTCAAAGTCAGCACCATTTGCAACACGTTCATATACAGTAGAACTGTCTGTATCTGAGACCTTACGGGTATCGGTTAATCTAAAATAGGTATTCAATCTTGCCTCCAAGACCTGGGTCAGTGCCTCCAGACCAAAGCCAATACGCCCATGCTCATGGGTATCTTCATAATCGCCAAACATATTCACACCCAACAACAGGTCGTCATTGACCAGACGCCTGTAACCTATGCCAAGATTATAGGTAAACCTATCCCCTGAAAGGGATATCCTGGGTTGATAGAACCAGACATCATCGACACCTGAACGCAACGGCTGGACCATCTGAAAGTATAAAGTCGGTGTCTGGTCTGTCTCATACTGAATAGAAAGCTCCACACGCTTAAGCCACTCAGGTGTCTCATCTGCCACGATATATACAGAGAGAGAGATAAAAAAAGAAACCAGGAAACCAACACGTAACCATTTTGCCATCTCCTCGCCCCCCTTTTTAAGATGACCCTAACTCTACTTACTTTATATTAATACATACAATTTGATTTGAGAATAGAAAAATTAATTCTTAAGAGACTAGTTAATCCTTTGGCTTCAAACTTGTGAGACTGATTTTTCCTGAAAGAATCAGTCTCATTAAATTATCGGGCTTAAGTGCAGCAGGTTATTCTAAAGGATTGGCTGTCCCCGTATCCGCGCACGATTACCTCGCCTATAAGGGGAGAGGCAATCCTCACGTATTCGCGGATCTTCTCTGGTGGAGTCATTGCGGCAGGGCTCTTGTCTGGCTCAAGCACGTATTCAGAATGATACGCCTGAAGCACATATCGCCTTGCGCCCTTTATTGATTCAACGATATCTCTGATATCTTCCTCCTCCACTATTCCCGGAACAACAGTAGTACGAAATTCGTAATCAGGCGCAAGGTTTATAATGATGTCTTTTGTCTTCTTTATATTCTCAATAACCTCTAAATTCGTTATTCCCAATTCATTATACCTATCAAAGCAAGTCTTTATATCCATTGCTACGTAGTCTATCTGCGACTCCCTCAATAGCACTTCTACCATTCCCGGATTGGTGCCATTGGTATCCAGCTTTACCTTATATCCCAATAGCCTTAATTCGTGTATAAAGTTGGGCAGCTCTCTGTGGAGAGTAGGCTCTCCGCCAGTAATACAGACACCTTCTATAAAGCCCCGTCGGTGGGAGAGGTAATCAAATACCTCTTCCCACCTCTGGGCATACGCATCTCCCCCTTCATATTCACACGGAACAAGGCTGACATTGTGGCAATAAGGACAATGCATGTTGCAGCCCTGCGTAAATACTATTGCACACAGGTGCCCGGGATAATCAACCAACGAGAGTTTCTGTATTCCTGCAATTGGGAACAACCGATGCCTCCTTGACCTTGAAGGTCTTTCTGTCCTTGAACTCTTCCTGTTTGCCCTTGTTCCACTCCTGAACCGGACGGAAGAATCCTGTCACCCTTGAGAAGACTTCAACTTTACACTTTCCCATAACAATCCCCCCTTCTTTTGTTTAACTAACTCTCTATCTTTCTCCTTAATTATCACTAACGCCTGCCTCTTCCAGCTCCTCATACGGACACCTGAAGTGCGCTCCGGGGATAAGCCCGTGATTCGGGCAGATGGTAAACGTAGGCGTTATCGTAAAATATGGCAGGCGATAATTTTCAGAGATAACCTTTACCAATTTCTTTACGGTCTCGCCGCTATCTAAACTCTCGCCCAAAAAGATATGGAACACCGTCCCGCCGGTATAAAGGGTCTGCAAGTCGTCCTGATGGTCCAGCGCCCAGAACAAATCATCGGTATAGTTTACCGGCAGCTGTGATGAGTTTGTGTAATACGGCTCAGCCTCGCCCTGGCTGATTATATCAGAGAACCTCTCCTTATCCACCTTTGCCAGTTTATAGGCAGTACTCTCTGCCGGCGTTGCCTCTAAGTTATACAGATGGCCGGTCTCATCCTGAAACTCAAGCATCCTCTCGCGAATGTAAGAGAGTACCTTTACTGCAAATGCCTTGCCCTCTGGATGGGCAATGCTGACGCCAAGGAAGTTCAGGCACATCTCATTAAGCCCAACCACGCCAATCGTTGAGAAGTGGTTTGCCCAATAAGAACCAAACCGCTGTCTTATTCCAGAAAGATAGTGGCGGGAATAGGGATAAAGCCCCTGGTCAGTAAACTGCTCAAGGACCTCCCTCTTTATCTCCAATGATGTCTTTGCCAGCTCAAGCAGGTTCTCAAGGCGGGCAAAGAATTCCTCTTCATTATCCGATAAATACCCAAGCCTTGGCATATTCAGGGTAACAACGCCGATAGAGCCGGTCATAGGGTTGGAGCCAAAGAGCCCACCACCACGTTTGCGCAGCTCCCTGTTGTCCAGGCGCAGGCGGCAGCACATACTCCTGGCATCAGACGGGTCCATATCGCTGTTTATGAAATTAGAAAAATAAGGGATCCCATACTTGGCGGTCATCTCCCACAATGGGTCAAGCAATGGATTGTCCCAGTCAAAGTCCTTTGTAATGTTGTAAGTAGGTATCGGGAACGAAAATATCCTGTGCTTGGCATCACCCTCTATCATTATCTCGCAGAAGGCACGGTTTATCCAATCCGCCTCTTTCTGGAATTCACCGTATTTTTTGTCCTTGAGCTCTCCGCCGATTATCACGTACTCATCCTTAAACATCTCTGGTATCGTCAAATCCATTGTAATATTCGTAAACGGCGTCTGGAAACCAACGCGCGTAGGCACATTGATGTTGAATATAAACTCCTGCATATACTGCCTCACCTGATCATAGGTAAGGTTATCGTAATAGATAAACGGGGCAAGGAGTGTGTCAAAGTTTGAGAATGCCTGGGCACCGGCTGCCTCGCCCTGCAGGGTATAGAAGAAATTTACTATCTGGCCAAGCGCAGTGCGGAAGTGTTTTGGCGGCCTTGACTCCACCTTTCCATAGGCACCGCCAAACCCCCTCAACAAGAGCTCTTTTAAGTCCCAGCCACAGCAATAAACACTTATAGAACCAAGGTCGTGTATATGAAAGTCGCCGCTGCGATGGGCATCAGCCACCTCTTTTGGATAGACCTTCGTAAGCCAGTAACCGCTTGCAACCGTCGTTGATATGTAATTGTTAAGGCCCTGTAAAGAATATCCCATATTGGCATTTTCCTTTACCTTCCAGTCCTTCTGATTGATATAATCGTCTATCATGTCAACAGCATCCTTGAGGAGCTGATGCACCTGCCTTATCTTGGAATGCTGTTCACGGTAAAGGATGTATGCCTTTGCGGTTTTGGCATGGCCGTTTTCAATGAGCATCTTCTCAACTAAATCCTGGACTTCCTCCACAGTAGGCACACGCTCATCCTTATACATAATCTCAAGGATAGAAACCACCTGATTGGCTATCTTTTGGGCAGTAGAACGGTCCTTGCCGCCAACGGCCTTTGCGGCATTGAAGATAGCCGCCTCTATCTTCTCTGGATTGAATTTCTCAAGCCTGCCGTCTCTCTTTCTTATATACTTAATCATGCCCTCCCCCTTGATTTATAGAAACAAAACCTTTATTTCTTAGACGCGTATTTGTCCCTTATTATCTTAGCGGCCTTGACCATATTCAAAAGCGCCTTCTTTGTCTCTGGCCAGTCACGGGTTTTCAGTCCGCAGTCAGGATTGACCCACAGAAGCTCTTTCCTTATCCCCCTGCGAAGACACTCCTCAAGGAGCTCAACCATCTCACTCACCGGTGGAACGCGCTTGCTGTGGATGTCATAAACCCCCGGGCCAATGCACTTATCGTATTTATACTCCTTAAACACATCCAGAAGCTCACCCCTGCTGCGGGCATTTTCAATACTTATAACATCTGCGTCCATTGCGGATATTGCCTCAATGATGTCGTTGAAATCAGAATAGCACATATGGGTGTGTATCTGGGTCTCAGGCCTTGCGACTGCGGTAGCAAGCCTGAACGCCTTTACTGCCCAGTTCAGATAGGCCTTCTGCTGGCGCCTTTTTAGAGGTAGGCCCTCCCTCAATGCCGGCTCATCTACCTGTATTATAGAGATGCCTGCTGATTGAAGGTCTGCAACCTCGTCACGAAGCGCAAGCGCTATCTGATAGGCAACGTCCCTGCGCGGAATATCCGTGCGCACAAATGACCAGTTCAATATGGTGATAGGGCCGGTAAGCATACCCTTTACAGGCCTGTCTGTCTGCTCCTGTGCATAGCGCACCTCGTTTATGGTCATTGGCTCTGGCCTTGATACATCGCCGTAGATTATCGGCGGGCGCACACACCTTGAACCATAAGACTGCACCCACCCATTTCTGGTAAATGCAAATCCCTTCATCTTAATCCCAAAGAACTCAACCATATCCGTGCGTTCAAACTCTCCATGCACAAGGACATCAAGCCCAAGCTCTTCCTGGATCTTGATTACCTCTCTTATCTTGCCTGCAATAAATACATCATAGGCAAGCCTGCTTATCTGGCCAGTGCGGTATAGCCTGCGCATACGGCGCACATCCTGCGTCTGAGGGAAACTGCCAATCGTAGTCGTTGGAAACATAGGCAGCCCCAGCGCCTTCTTCTGCAAGGAAAAGCGCTTTTTAAATGGTGCTGGCCTGTTAAAGTCGGCATCAGAAAGGGACTTCATCCTCTGCTTGACAGAGACATCATTCTTAAAAGCCTCCTTTGCCCAGCTGCTAAACAGACGCTTATTTTCTGAAAGAAGCTTTTTATCGCCTTTTATTGCCTTTCTAATGTCCCTTAACTCCCCTAATTTCTCGATCGCAAACGCAAGGTAATCCTGAACCTCTCCCAGAGACTCGCCCTCAACAGTATAAGGTACAAATTGCAGGGAAGAAGAAGGCGAAAGCATTGCCTTTGAGATGTTTATTTTCTTAGACAGCCTCTTTAGCAAGGAAATGGCCTGGGAGTAGTCTGTGCGCCAGACATTGCGGCCGTCCACCACTCCCAGGACAAATCCCTGGCCTCCCTTGATCTTGGTGCAAGAGATTGCCTTAAGGTTTGCCTCTCTGCCCCGAACCATATCCAGTCCGATATACTCAAACCCCCAGGTAACTGCCTCTTTAAAATGCTCCTCTATTGAGCCAAAATAGGTCTGGAGTATAAACTTCGTCTTCTTTCCAAACTCGGCATTTATTTGAGAATAAAACTCGCCAAGCAGTTTTACTGCCTTTTTATCCTCACCGTAGACCAGCGCAGGCTCGTCTATCTGAAAGTACCTTGCGCCTGCATCAACGATGGATTTAATCACCTCTCTATATAATGGAAAGATCGCCTCCATAAGAGAGATAAGCTCAGCACTATCTTTTGGCTTGGATAACTTTATAAATGTATAAGGCCCGATCAAAACCGGCTTTAATTCTATCTTTTTACCTGATAAGACCTTCTTTGCCCACTTGAATTCATCAATCAGCCAGTTGTATTCCAGAGAAAACACACCATCTACTTCAGGGACAATATAGTGGTAATTCGTATCAAACCACTTCGTCATCTCAAGGGCAGGGTTCTTGCTATCTCCCCTTGCATAGACAAAATACTTCTCAAGCCAGGATGCAGAAGGAGAAAATTTAAACCTCTTCCCAGCGCAGCCAAACATCCACGCAGTATCCAGCATGCTATCATAAAGGGAAAAGTCGCCAACCGGAACAATCTCAACTCCATTGTCCACCTGTAGGAGAAGATTCTCCTTCTTGACCTTATCCACCCCTTTCAGGAACTCTTTTTCCGATATCTCCTTCCGCCAGAAAGACTCCAGCAAGAACTTCAGCTCACGATTTTTCCCTATCCTTGGAAAGCCAAGAGTGGTAATTCGCATCTAAGTCCCCCTTTCCACAAGATTCCACAGCTATTTCACAGGTTTTACCCAAAATCCACAATATGTTGTGTCTCACTGATCTCTCAACCACTATATATTGTATTCAAAGGGGAAAAGTTGTCAAGAATTTTTAGAGAAAAATTTTAGACTCTTCAGGAAAGTTGGGAGGGCAGAGAGGCAAACTCCAGGTGGCGAAGAGTTTGCCTCCCGTGGGGGACGTTTTTCTCACCAATTCCGCTCGCCTTTTTTAATATACTCCAAATAGAGAAACTTGTCAACATATGCTAAAAACTTTTTAAAAGTAATAATAAATTGGGGAACTCCCATTTCGATTATTTCCGATTACGGGATACCTCTAACATAAAGCACAAAAAAATCACGCCACTACCAGGAGACGGCGCATATCCTTGACTGCCCTTTTGAGTCCATACAGGAGAGCATAGGATATTATGGAATGGCCTATATTTAGTTCATTTATCTCTGGGATCTCAGCTATAGGACGAACATTTTCATAGTGAAGACCATGCCCGGCATTTACCACCAGGCCTCGATTAAACGCATATTCGCCTGCCTTAATTATCCGTCTTAACTCGAACCTCATCTCTCTCCTAGTAGTAGCATCCGCATATCTTCCAGTGTGCAATTCTATTATATTCGCACCTATCTCCTCAGCGGCCTTTATATGTTCTATATCTGGCTCTATAAATAGGCTAACCTCTATCCCTGCCCTCACCAGCTTCTCAACGGCTCTCTTGAGGCGCCTAAATTGGCCAATTACATCCAGGCCACCTTCGGTAGTAAGCTCTTTTCTCTTTTCCGGCACCAGAGTTGCCTGATGGGGCCTGAGTTTTAATGCCACCTCAACGATATCCTTAGCAATAGACATCTCCATATTAAAACGTATGCCTATGGCCTTCTTTATGGCAAACATATCCCTATCCTGTATATGTCGACGGTCCTCTCTAAGGTGGGCCACTATAGAGTCTGCACCTGCTGATTCGCAAAACCTTGCGGCAAATATCGGATCAGGATAACGAGTACCCCGCGCCTGTCTGAGTGTAGCCACGTGGTCTATGTTTACCCCTAACAACTTTCGCTTCATTATCAGAGTCTGCCTTCTTGATAGAGTCTGACAAAATAATCTATCGACCTATCATAGGTAGCCTCTGCCTCCGGCGGAAAATAACAAGCAGGCAATTGGCCCATTGACCTGTGATAGGCAATGCACTCACAACATATCCCTTTCCTGGAACACGGTTCGTAGGTACAATTACAACGAGAAAGGTTTCTTTCTTTATTAGGACAGGCGGGCATATTCCTCCTCCAGGGCTTTTATTCTCTCTTTTGCCTCTCCCTCTATTGGCTTATGGGTCCTATCAATCATAAGAACCCCGTCGAGATGATCCACCTCATGCTGTATGACTCTTGCAAGCAGGCCACTTGCCTTCCACTCCTTCGGCTTGCCATTTATATCGTAGGCTTCAAAACGAACCAGCCCTATCTTGCGCCTCACTGGCACGAACACCCCTGGTAAAGACAGACATCCCTCGTCCATCTCCTCCTCCTCACCACCTATCTCAAGTATGCGCGGATTTATCAGCTTCAATAAGCCCTTACCCACATCGACGGTAATAATCCTCTTCCTTATACCTACCTGTGGAGCAGCCAGACCTATTCCATCGTACTTATACATTGCCCGTGCCATCTCAGAGGCAAGTGCCTTTAAATCCTCATCAAAGGAAGTTACCTCTTCACAAGGCTTCCTCAAAGATGGATCAGGGTATGTAACTATATTCAACATATCAGGTCCTTCCATTTATAATAACTGGCCTGGGCGGGACCTCGCCTTCTTCTATCCACCTATAAGACAGGACAATTATCTCATCGCCTACCTGTGCGGTCCTCGCAGCAGGCCCGTTCAAACAGACCTCACCACTGCCTGGCTTACCCTCGATCGCATAGGTCTCTATACGAGAACCAGTGCTCAGATTCAATACCTCTACCTTCTCATAGGGCAATATATCGGCCTTTTTCAAAAGCTGACTATCAAGGGTAATGCTGCCCTCATAATATAGCTCCGTCTGCGTAACCTTGATTCGGTGTATCTTGGACTTCAACACGCATCTTTTCATAGCATTATATTCTATACTCTATCGATTGGTTTTGCAATAAAATCAATACGGAGGTAAAGGACAAATAGACCACCTAGAGATAGCGCCAAATCCTAATATTGGCCCAATACAATAGATTAAGCAAAGGCAAGAGAACGTATCTGATCTACCCTGTCCAGGCGCTCCCAGGTAAAGTGGTCAAGTTCCCTGCCGAAGTGTCCATAGGCCGCAGTATCGTAATAGATAGGCCGTTTTAAATCAAGGGCGTTTATTATGCCATTAGGGGTCAAATCAAATACCTGGTTTATGATTTCCACTATCCTTTCATCTGATACCTTGCCAGTACCAAAGGTATTAACCATAACAGAAAGCGGATGGGCTACACCAATTACATAGGCAAACTGTACCTCGCACCTGTCGGCCAATCCAGCAGCAACGATATTCTTTGCTACATAGCGGGCCATATAAGCAGCCGAACGGTCGACCTTTGTCGGGTCCTTCCCGGAGAAGCACCCCCCTCCATGGCGCCCCATCCCCCCATAAGTATCGACGATAATCTTACGTCCAGTAAGTCCGGTATCCGCTGCCGGTCCTCCCAACTCAAATCTGCCTGTCGCATTTATATGGCACTCCAAGGCCTCTCTATCATACATACCTTCTGGCAGAACATTGTAGATAACCTCTCGCTTTATATCCTCGCGCAATTGCCCCATATCGATGCCACTGCTATGATGGGCACTGATAACTACATTCAAGATCCTAACCGGCTTGCCGTCTTCATACTCAACAGTTACCTGACTCTTACCGTCCGGTCTTAAATAAGGCAAAATGCCATTCTTGCGCACCTCGGTAAGGCGCATAGCAAGTCTGTGGGCAAGATAGATAGGCATCGGCATAAAGGTGTCGGTCTCATTGCAGGCAAAACCAAACATCATCCCCTGATCTCCTGCGCCGCCTGTATCGACCCCCATTGCAATATCAGGAGACTGTTTTTGCAACGATATAAGTATCCCTGCATTATCAACAGAGAAGCCTGTTTCCTCACTTATATATCCAATATCCCGCAAGGCACCCTTTGCAACCTCCCTCACATCCACTACACCATTGCTTGTTATCTCTCCCGCGATAATCATAACCCCTCTTGTAATAAGCGTCTCACAGGCAACACGGGAATCCCTATCCTGGCTCAGATAGGCATCTAGGATTGCATCCGAGACCTTATCGGCCACCTTATCAGGATGCCCCTCAGTAACAGATTCAGACGTAAATAAAAACCTCGCCATCAAACTACCCCCTCTTGAGTCCACTAAAAAAGTCATTGGCCTCCTCATAGGCCGACAAAGAACCTATATCAAACCATCTGCCGTTAAAAATATACCCAAAAACCTCATCGCTTTCTACGAGATATTTCAACAAATAACCGATGGCATCTCTTGGACGGGATTCATCCGACAGATAACCCTCAATAGCCTTTGTAATCTTTCCTTCCGGAAACATATATAGACACATCCCTATTAAAGTTGATTTTGGCTGCTGGGGTTTCTCTTCAAAGGAAATAATCCTTGACTCATCATCGAGATCAACCACACCAAAAGACTTGGCCTTTTCTATATCCTTTAAATCATAGACCCCAAGCCCTATCCCAGGATACCTCTCTCTTGCAAATTGCACAAATCCCTTAATGCTCTCCTCCCATATATTATCTCCTCCTGCAACCAGGACCTCGTCTTCTATATCTTCTTTATCTAGTACAAACTTCAGGTCTCCAATGGCTCCCAGCCTGTCTTCATTAGAAACTGTACCATCGTTTATCACCTTCAGATTTGGATACTGCTTTGTCCTCTGCCACTTAAGGAAGTCATTATAGAACCTATCATTCGAAACCAGATAGACCCCATTCACAGAAACATTTTCATAGAGATCATCTAAGAGATACTCTATAATAGGCCGTCCGGCCACCTCCAACAGAGGCTTTGGGGTATTATTAGTTAAAGGCCTCAACCTAGTCCCATAACCAGCGGCCAAAAGTATTACCTGCATAACTAGCTTCCCTTAATTACATCTAAGAAACAAGTATCATATTTTATATTTCTTGAGATCCCCAAAATCGCAAACCTTCTCACCATGGCATCTGCGCAACAAGGCCTCGGCCTTATCTAATAAAAATGCCTCCACCTCATCCGCCGAATTCTTGTTAAAGGCCTCTTCCGCTACTCTTTGGGCTTCCTCATAGGAGATATTCCTAATGATATATTTTATCTTCTGAACACTGATAGGTGGGGCGCTGAACTCATCCAATCCCAGCCCTAATAATAGGATAACCAATGGCAATTCACTCGCCATCTCTCCGCACATCCCAACCCATATGTTATTCTTGTGGGCATTCTCTATCGTCATCCTTATGAGCCGCAGTATACCGATATGCGTAGGCCTGTACAAATAGGCAACTTTCTCATTCGCTCGGTCCACGGCCAGGGTATACTGTACCAGATCATTGGTGCCTATACTGAAGAAATCCACCTCTCTGGCCAATAGATCCGATGTAATAGCCGCGGAAGGCACCTCTATCATAGCGCCGATCTCAATCTCCTTATTAAACCCGATCTTTTTCCTACTCAACTCGCGTTTTACATCAGAGAGTATCTTTTTAGCATCCCTGAGTTCATCTATACATGATATCATCGGAAACATCAACTTGATATTCCCAAACACACTTGCCCGCAATATAGCCCTTAGCTGTACCTTAAATATATCCGGTCTTGCCAGGCAAAACCTTATTGCCCTCCACCCCAGGAAAGAATGCATCTCCTCAGGCGTATCTATCTGCGACAGGAACTTATCTCCCCCAATATCAAGGGTCCTTATAATAAGGGGATTAGGCGCAACCTTTTCTGCCACCTTTTTGTAGACTTCGAACTGCTCCTCCTCAGAAGGCAGGTCCTCCCTGCCCATATACAAAAATTCCGTCCTGAAGAGGCCTATCCCCTCTGCCCCGTGTTTGATCACAGAATCCACCTCAGAAGGGAATTCTATGTTCGCTGCAACCGTTACCCGCCTGCCATCCATCGTCTCAGCCGGCAGGTCCCTAAGCATATCTTCCAACTGTCTGGCCTCGACAATACTGATATCCTTTTCCCTCTGATAGTGGCGAAGGGTCTTTGTATCTGGATTGAGGATAACCTTACCCTCATTGCCATCGACTATCAGTAAATCGCCATTTTTTATCACTCTGGTAGCTATCTGCAGTCCAACCACCGCTGGTATTTCTAACGATTTTGCAATTATAGCCGTATGGGAGGTCTTGCCACCTATATCGGTAATGAAACCCAACAAATTGGTCCTTGACATAGTAGCGGTATCCGAAGGGGAAAGGTCATGGGCAACTATAATAGATGGCTCCTCAAGGGATATCTGATTTCTACGCTGACCGAGCAGATGCTTTAAAACCCGCTTCCCGACATCACTGACATCGGCAGTCCTTTCCCTTATATAGGAATCCCCCATCTGAGAAAATGCATCGATATACTTCTTTATCACCTGGGAAAAGATATATTCCACACAAAACTTCTTTTCCTTCAATTCCTTAATGACATCCTCTATCAACATCCTGTCTTCAAGAAGCAGTAGATGGGCATCGAATATCTTAGAAGAAGCAGCCCCTTTATTGGACAGTGAGGCCTGAAGCTCCTTTAACTCCTGTCTTGTACGAATCAGGGCCTCTTCAAATCTGGCAATTTCATTCGGTACGGCCTTTTCTGAAATCCTCCTTCTGTAAATCACAAAATCTTCTCTGCCAAACAAAAATGCTGTTCCAATAGCGATTCCAGGAGAGGCAGGGATACCTTCTAGTACCTTATTTATCTGGGTCTTCATTCTCCAACAACTCCTTGATTTCAGCAAAGGCCTCCTGTGCCGAATCTCCTTCTACAATCAATGTAATCTTACTCCCCTTCGTTGCCTCCAGCATCAATATACCCATAATAGATTTGCCATCCACAACCGTCTTGCCTTTCTTAAGTTGTACAAGGACGTCATATTTATTCGCGATTTGGGCCAATAAGGCTGCTGGCCGTGCATGTAGACCCTGCGGATTCTTTATCGTTATCTTTTCTTCTAACCTCATCTGCACACAATAAATGCCAACCCTATGGACTGATTAAAGTTATAAACCTTCCAAAATAGACCTTAGCCAAGCCTTATTTCAAAGAGTAGTCTATCCTTGAGGGCCCTGATCGGCCATAAAAAGACCAGGCATGTGCCCTGAAAAGTGGTCTCTATCCCCTGTTCAGACTCTGACACCGTTTCGACAGGGTAATAGACCATATCGAAATCCACAGATGCTTTATACATTATATTTATACCATACCATTTGTCTTTAAACCAGAGTTCTTTTTCTGGAACTTTCAACCTTCCTTTACAGCTTGAAAATCTATCATCAAACAAAGAAAGATTAAACTCCAACCCAATATTGGCACCTTCAATCTCAGATATATCCCCAGACAATAGCTCCATCTCAATCAAAAACATATCATCTCCCAAGGAGAATGACTTTTTCAGCTCAACAATCCTATCATTGATCCATATCCCCTTATGGGAAAAGACCTTATTGCCTTCAAGATAGGAATTATTGACAAAAGAGATCTGGCCATACAAGTGGTTATGGCAATAGAAATCCTCTATATCTGCCCCCGGTTTCACTATGAAATCTACTGCCGACTCCCTTAGATAGCAATCATATTGGAGTACGCTGAGGTCCTTTACATTGCTGACATTCAGGTCATGGATGCTTTTGACCTCATCCGGAGAACAACCACTACTCGATTGCTCCTTCAATTTTTTATGATACGACTCATATCTACGCGTCAAGACATTGGATATATTCACTGCCTTTTCTTTATAATCCCATTCGAAGACCGTGCCATAATGGCTGATAAACACGTTTTGTCTATCTGAAACAAGGATTATCTCGTCTTTTCCATCGAAGTCCATATCCAGGGCCCTTACTGGCTCATATTTCAGTCCAGAGGCAAGTTCTGCCAGGATAAGATTAGAGTATACCGCCGAACGCAGGTGATTCAGATAAAGACCACCAAATACTCCATGCCAGTAACCACAATTACACTGGGCCCTGTATAAATAGTCCTTGGCCTGATGGGATGAATCCAGAAAAGCAATATCCCTGCTTACAAGCAACATCCTCTTGTGCATTCGATTTGATTCTGGATATTTAATCATAAAGTTTCTAAAGTATCCATTCGACCACTCCAGCATCTCTCTATAACTTACGCATGGCAGATATATCTGGCCTGTAGGAGAGTGACTAGCAATATAGTCTGAAAAAGTCCTCGTTTCTATCCATTCACATGCCTCGATCGTCGCGAAAAAGTTGTCCAGCCAGTGCTCTTCATAGACCCATTTATACGTACCGGGCCAGAGGCCAAATTTCTCTCCATCGTCCCCAAAAGTTATGGCTCTAAAACCCCTCTCCATCTTAACCCGTAAATAGTCGATCGTCTCTTGTGGCAGCTTAAATGGCATAAAATAACGGAGTTTCTCTGAAGTGGGAAAGACAAAACAGGACAGGCCCTCATCCTCAGAGACATAATAACCATCCAGAGACTCCACATCTCTGCCAACACTTGCAAAATGGCTGTCATCGACAATAGTAAATCTAATTCCAGCCTTGTTCAGGATTAAGGGAATCTTTGGTTCCCATATTCGTTCGGCCAACCAGGCCCCTCTTGCCTGACACTCAAATTTATCTTGTAAATATCGATTCATTGCATCTATTTGAGAGAGTGCATCGTCCTCTCTCAATAAGGTCAATATAGGCTCATAAAATCCCCCTGAAAGCAGCTCCACCTGTCCCCGTTCAACCAGACCTTTTATTCTCAGAAGGAATTCTGGACGATTTGTCTCCAGCCATTTCAATAATGGACCCGTATAATGGAGTGCCAGCCTGATAGCTGGATGTCGTTCTAAGACCTCAATAAATGGCAAATACGACTTTTCATAGGCAAACTCAAACACGCTATCAAAGTTACCAACTGGCTGATGGCAGTGAATGGCCATCAAAAGAGAGATTTTATCCCCCATAAGCACCCCTTTAGTTGTACTGATTAGATTAAAATAAAATGTTAATCACATCTAAAATCAACTAGTTAAGACATATATTTAGATTTTACCGCGCCATCTTGTTATTAACAATAGCAAAGTAAAAAATTTAAGGGAAAAACATAGGGCTGGTTACAAAACCAGCCCTATCTTGAGCAAAATCAGGCTAATAAGCTCCTATTTCATCAATGTATTGTGGATTATAAATGCCGCAAATACAATAGAAACCATCGACATCAGCTTGATAAGTATATTAATAGATGGACCAGAGGTATCCTTGAACGGATCGCCAACCGTATCTCCAACCACCGCTGCCTTATGTGCATCAGAACCCTTACCTCCAAAGTTTCCTTCTTCTATGTATTTTTTGGCATTATCCCAACTACCCCCTGCATTTGCCATAAATACCGCCAATACAAATCCACTTGCCAGCGCCCCAGCAAGCAAACCAACCTCTGCAGAAACCCCTAATAACAGACCAACGGTTATTGGAGTGATAATGGCCAAAAGCGAAGGTAATACCATCTCCTTTTGAGCAGACTTTGTGGCAATAGAGACACAGCTTGCATAATCTGCCTTCGCAGTCCCTTCCATAAGTCCCTTTATTTCTCTAAACTGTCTACGCACCTCAAGGACGATTCCCTGGGCTGCACGTCCAACCGCACGAATTGTAAGGGCAGAAAAGGCAAAGGGCATCATTGCTCCGATAAAGACCCCAATCAATACTGTTGGCTCCATAAGAGAAAGGTTAAGGTGTCCTCCGTGCATAACTATCTCATCGCGATAGGCAGCGATCAAGGCCATTGCCGTCAATGCTGCAGAACCAATAGCAAAGCCCTTACCTGTTGCGGCAGTGGTATTCCCAAGCGCATCCAGTGCATCTGTCCTCTTTCTCACCTCCGTGCCTAGACCTGACATCTCTGCATTGCCACCAGCATTGTCAGCCACCGGACCATAGGCATCAGTCGCAAGGGTTATACCCAGAGTAGAAAGCATACCAACCGCAGATATACCTATACCATAAAGGCCCATTCCAAGATTATCAAAACCACCCGTCACCTTAAAGGCAATAAAGATAGCCGCACACACAACCAACACAGGTATAAGAGTCGAAAGCATACCAACCGCTATACCGCTCAATATTACAGTAGCTGGGCCAGTGATAGCTGACTGGGCCACCCCTTGAGTAGGCTTATAAGATGCAGAGGTAAAAAATTCTGTTGACAGGCCGATAATAATTCCCGCAATAAGACCCGAGATAACTGCCCAATAGACACCTATAAAACCAGACCCTAGAGTGTATTTCACTATGAAAAAGGAAATGACGGCAATGAGTCCGGCCGAAGTAAATATCCCCCGCCGCAATGCCCAGAGAAGTGTATTCTGAGATGCGTCTTCCTTGGTCTGCACTAGAAACGTACCCACAATAGAGGCAATTACGCCACAAGTAGCCATAACCATCGGTACGGTAACACCGGCCAGTCCCAGACCAGCCGTTGCAGCCAAGGCCATAGTGGCAACAATAGAGCCCACATACGACTCGTATAAATCCGCTCCCATTCCTGCAACATCACCGACATTATCGCCGACATTATCTGCTATCACCGCAGGATTCCTGGGATCATCTTCAGGTATTCCGGCCTCAACCTTCCCGACCAAGTCAGCACCCACATCAGCGGCCTTGGTGTATATCCCACCGCCAAGACGGGCAAACAGGGCCTGAGAACTTGCACCCATTCCAAAGGTAAGCATCGTCGTTGTTATGGCCGTAATCTTATCCATATTGGTAAGCATATCCGGATGATTACTATAGAACCAATTCAATAAATAGAACCAGATAGAGAGGTCTAGCAATCCCAGACCCACCACAACAAGCCCCATAACTGCGCCTGCAGAAAATGCAACCCTCAGTCCCTTATTCAGAGACTGCTGGGCACCTGCTGCCGTCCTGTTACTAGCGCGAGTAGCTATCATCATCCCAATAAATCCGGACAACCCTGAGAAAAACCCGCCCGTCAAAAACGCAAAGGGGACAAATGGAGTAAGATATTTCTTCCAGGCCATCCAGGATAGTATCAAAAAGACAACGGCAAAGAAGATACCGACCACCTTATACTGTCTCTTGAGATAGGCTATAGCACCTTCTCGGACATATTGCGCTATCTCCTTCATCCTGTCATTGCCTTCATCAGCCTTCAACACTTTCCATGACAGGAAACCCGCAAAGAGCAACGCAGATATAGACCCAACCGGTGCAAGCCAGACCAAACCAAGTCCCATACCAACCTCCCTTTTTTAGTTCCCTTGCTATACCTCAAATCCTTATAATCTCTTCCCGGTCCGATCCAACCGAGACCATAGAGATCTTTGCCCCCACTAGATCAGATATGGCATCTATATAATCCCTTGCCTCTCTAGGCAAATCAGAGATATCCCGCAGAGCTGTCGTATCTGTCTTCCATCCCTTAAACGTCTCATAGATAGGTTCGACATTTGAGAAGACCTCTATATCAAACGGATATGTCTTTAGAACCTCATCTCCAAGGCGATACCCCACACAGACCTTTATTTCATCCAATTCATCCAGTACATCCAATTTCGTTATCACAATCTCATCTACTCCATTTAACCTAACCGCATACCTTACAAGCACTGCATCAAACCACCCACAGCGCCTTGGACGCCCCGTAGTAGTACCAAACTCCCCGCCTTTATCCCTGAGACGGTTACCTAGATCATCGAATAATTCTGTCGGGAAAGGTCCTTCTCCAACCCGAGTCGTATAGGCCTTACACACACCGATTACCTTATCCAAGGCCTTGGGAGGCAGACCTGTACCAGAAAATATTCCGCTAACAGATGCATTAGAAGACGTGACGAAAGGATAGGTCCCAAAATCCACATCAAGCATCGTCCCTTGCGCTCCCTCAAACAATATACTCCTGCCCTCTCTCCACAACTCGTGAAGAAGACTTACCGTATCACAGACAAAAGGGGTGATCTTTTCTGCATAACCCAGATATTCCCTGGCTATCTCCTCCTCAGAAAAACCATCGTATCCAAAGACCTGCCGATAAATGCCATTTTTCTCTATAATATTGTCCTTCAATTTTGAAATAAACAGTTTAGGATTTAACAGATCTCCGACCCTTATCCCACTGCGTGCGTACTTGTCCATATAACAAGGACCTATCCCCCTACCTGTGGTACCGATTCTGTTGCTACGAAGCCTCTCTCTGAAACCGTCTAATTTTCGGTGATAGGGAAAAATTATATGTGCATTTTCGGATATCTTAAGTTGTCTTGGCGAGACATCCAGCCCCTGAGACCTTAATTCGTCCAATTCGTGAAGAAGGGCCAATGGATCGATTACCATACCATTGCCCATAACACAAACCTTGTCCTCGTGCAATACACCTGAGGGTATTAAGTGAAAGGCATATCTGACACTGTCTTTTACAACGGTATGTCCAGCGTTATTTCCACCCTGATACCTAACTATAACATCGGCCTCGACAGAGAGGATATCTATTATCTTCCCCTTACCCTCATCTCCCCACTGCAGGCCTATTACAGCAAAATTCATAACATCCTAACTATATTGTTAACAACCGTCCCCTACCAGATGTCATAAGACAAAACAAAATGGGCAGGGGAGGGTTCGAACCTCCGAAGGGCTCAGCCCGCCAGATTTACAGTCTGGTGCGTTTGACCACTCCGCCACCTGCCCATACAGGCCAAGGCATATTGTATAGAAGCACGTAGTCTTTGTCAATCAGAATAAAAAGCAGAAATTCCAACACTATCTACGAGGTGGTCTTGCCAGGAAAAGGCCGACCTCATAGCATACCAAAAAGCTACCGTAACGCCGCCTTATAGAATCCTCTACCCGCCTTATCTGAGACGGTAAGATAATCCTTTTATTTCCCCCTCTGGCACCCGTCATACGCATAGTCAAAAGGAAATCCTTAAACGAGGCATATTCCTTCTTTAATACCTGTTTGCGAAAATTCACAACCTCAAAGAACTCCTTCAGGCCAGTCTTCACATCAAACAGCTCTGAGAAGCCCTGGGCAGGTAGGTCAAAACCCAGCTCTAGAGATAGCTCTCTATAAGTATTGGGACCAAAAATTGAAAAGGCAAAGAGACCATCATCTACAAGCACATTCCGGATATGTCTGAATAAACTGGATAAATCAACCGACCACTGCAAAGTCGCATTCGAGAATACAAAGTCAAGGTTAGGCATATTCTGCCACAATGACAACGTATCCATATCACCACAGATACACATCGCATTATATCCCCGCAGATACTCCCTGGCCATAGAAACCATCCTGGGAGAGATATCAACTGCTATCAATCTCAACCCTGAAAATTTATCTAATAACTTTCGTGAAAGCCGTCCATCCCCACAGCCAAGGTCAAGACCCATAGAAGGAGAAAAATCAGCCGGGACTAATGAAATCAGCTTATCAAAAACATCCTTCTGAACATGCGCATACTCACTATAATTCTCAGCTGCCTGATCAAAGTCATCTATTAAAAAAGGCATCTTATAACCCTATTACCTCTCCATTTTTGGGATAAATAACAGTAAATTCTTCCCTTATCTCCTTCTTTTCTCCCGGACGCAACTCTATCTTCCACAGGCACACACCCTTTTTATTATCATAATCTTTCTTTGTTGGCTCCATAGAGAATTTCACATCCTTTACCTTAATCTTATCCGTATCAGAGACAGGGATAGAGTCAAACAGCATTAACCTTACTTTTTCCTTTTTTAGATTTACCATTTCAATCAGATATACATAGCGCTGGATAATGTTATTTCTATCAATGGAACCGAATAGTTTTTCATCCTTTTTGGATTCTATCTTGCGTTTTTTAATGCGAACTCCCTTATCTTCACCCAATGCCAGCCTTATCTC